>DASSCF010000038.1:0-52423 GCA_035698025.1 Gaiellaceae bacterium | reverse complement strand
GGGCTACCCCTTCCAGAGGGAGGAGGAACCTACGGCAGAATCGGGACCCGGAGCACGGCCGCCGGGTTCGGCACGGCATGAGGATCGCCCTCGTCCGGTTGCCAACACAAGGGAAGAGCGAGCCCGCGTCGCGCGTCTTTCCAGAGGGACAACGACCCAAGGAGGTATGTCCCATGCTGAGAAGACTCCTTTTCTTGTTTGTCGTGGCTTTCGCGGTCTCGATCGCCGTGTCGTCTGCCGCACAGGCCGCTCGCGTCAACGTCCAGCAGGCGGCCGGCACGAGCGCTGCCGCCATCCAATCGGCGGTCGACGCATATCGCGCTGACCTGGGCGCGCTCAATTCCGACGTCCCTGTCTCCTTCGGATCCGGCCGGCGTGAGATCAGCTGGGATGGCGTGCCGGACGCGTTTGCCGCCCCGAACCTTCTCCCGGCCGACTTCTTCAACGTGAACGAGCCACGGGGTGCGGTCTTCAAGACGAGCGGGTCGGGCTTCCAGGTCAGCACCAACGACGCGCTGTCGCCGATCGAGTTCGGCAACATCAACCGGTTCTACTCGAGCCTGTTCACCATCTTCAGCCCGCAGCGGCTGTTCACGGCGCTTGACAGCAACCGGCTCACCGTCCTGTTCTTCGAGCCCGGCTCGACGACGCCCGCAACCTCGAGCGGCTTCGGTGCTGTGTTCACGGACGTGGATCGGCCCGGCACGAAGATTGACTATTTCAACGCCGTGGGCCGCAAGCTGGGCACGTTCGCCGTTCCGATCAGCCCGGGCAGCGAGACCCTGTCGTTCCTCGGGGTCCGCTTCCTCGAGGACCGAGTAGCCAAGGTGATTATCACGAGCGGAAACAGCAGGCTCGGTCCGAACGAGAGGAGAGGCCGCGACTTGGTGGTCATGGACGACTTCATCTACGGCGAGCCGACCCCGTAGTCGGCGAAGTGATTCCCGCCGACGACGAGGGAATCGCGACCGAGACGTGGCGCATCGGGCCGACATGCGCGCATAGCCGTCTGGGAAGAAGTGAGAGTCCGAGGCCGTCTCGTGGTCGGAGGCCATTCCCATGAGCGCCCGCACAGTCACCTGTCTCGCCGCGACGTTCGTCTTGCTCCTTTCGGCCTCGACGCCCGCTCAGGCCGCCTTTCCGGGGATCAACGGCAGGATCGTGTTCCACCATGTCGACGGCGCGGACGACATTTATGACAGTGACTTGAGCGACATCTTTTCGATCTCTTCAACCGGTGCCGGCCTCGTGCAGCTCACCAACCACCCGGCCGGGGATCAGGGACCGGCCGTGTCGCCGGACGGGAAGAAGATCGCGTTCGAGAGTGAGCGCTCGGGCGGCTACGACATCTACGTCATGAATGCGGACGGCTCCGGTCTCGTCCGGTTGACGAACGACCCTGCGTTCGACGGCTCGGCCAGCTGGTCTCCGGATGGGACGAAGATCGCGTTCTCGAGCTACCGGGACGGGAACCACGAGCTCTACGTGATGAATGCCGATGGATCTGCCGAGGAGCGGGTGACCTACCATCCGGCCGCGGACGCGGCCCCCGCTTGGTCTCCCACCGGCTCAACGCTCGCGTACACGAGCAGCCGCTCGGGCAACTGGGACGTCTACACGATGAAGCTCTGCCGCTGCTGGTCGCCAATCGTCCAGCTGACGGACGATCCAGGTGATGATATGGCTCCGACCTGGTCGCCTGACGGATCGAAGATCGCCTTCGAGACCGAGCGGAATGAAGTCGGGAACAACCACCACCGCGAGATCTACATGGTCAACGACGGCGGGGGCAACGAAGCCCGGGTGACGTTCAACGCGGCGGATGATTTCTCGCCGGCATGGTCGCCGGACGGCACGAAGATCGTATTCTCGAGGAGCGGCGATCTCTATACGACCGCCGCGAACAGCTCGCCGGTCAAGGTCGAGACGCAGGTGACCTCGAACACCGAGAACAACATGAGCGACGCGACCCCGGACTGGGCTCGACTCACCTGGGTTTCCCTGCCGCCGCTGGGGCCCTAGCCAAGACCAGTCACGGAAGAATCGCTTCGGCGGCCCTTCGCTCTAGTCCTCCGGGCGGTGGCAGACGGCCTCGACGTTGTTGCCGTCCGGGTCGAGGACGTAGCCGCCGAAGTAGTCGGCGTGGTACCGCGGACGAAGACCGGGCGAGCCGTTGTCGCGGCCACCTGCTGCGAGGGCCGCGGCGTGGAACGCCTCGACGGTCACGCGGTCCGGCGCGCAAAACGCGATGTGCATCGGCGCCGCGGGCTCGCCTTCCGCGACGAAGAAATCGACGTCCCCGAGGTGGAAGCCCACGGCCCGTTCCTCCTCGGTCACCTCGACCCCGAACGGTGCAAGCGCGGCCTCGTAGAACTGCCTGCTCGCCGCCAGGTCACGGACCGGGATCGCGAGGTGGTCGATGAACGCCATCGTGCTAGTCGGTCCACCAATCGCGCTGTCCGTCGACGTCAGCACGCCGATCATCGCCGAGGTTGGGAGCTCCGATCACGATGATCTCGAGGCCGTCGGCCCCGGCTTCGTAGCCTCGCCACGTCCCGGGTGGGACTCGCACCGCGTCCCACTCTCGGAGCTCGACGATTTCGTCGTCGAGCTTCATCCGCCCGCTCCCGCGCACGACGACGTACACCTCTTCCTGCTCCGTGTGCGTGTGGCCGTACGGGAACCGGTAGCCGGGCGGGATGCGCTGGTAAGACAGGCCGGACTGCTCGAGTTGCAGCGCATCGGTAGCCAGCCGGAACTCCAGATCCGGCGCACCGTCGAAATTGGACCCCACGTCTTCCAGGTCGTGTTTGAGGTTTCTGAGCGAGAACGGCACGGCGACGACCCTATCGCCGTTCCGCAACCGCCGACGAACGCCCCTCCGCGCTCGACGCTGCCGACTCTCAGAAGCTTCACAGGGCCACGGCAGGCTTGTAGTGTCCCGCGGGGTCGCTGTGGGGATACGGGCTCCTCAGGGTTGTGGTCGTGTGCGTCTTTGCGGCGCTCGGTGCTGCCGCGCCTGCTTTCTCGGCCTCGAACCTCACCGGCGTCTTCGCCACATCGACCAGGTCCCTCGTTCTTCAACACCGGGTTCTTCGTGAAGCACGTTCAGGGATTCGCCAAGTTCCCCTGATGCCGGATGGGCCTGCGCCCGGCAGGGCGGTGCCGAACATCAAGGCGGAGCGCCCTGCCGAAACGCGCGACTTCTTCGTGGAGCTGCTCGGCTTCGAGGTGGCGATGGACCTCGGCTGGATCGTGACCGTCGCCTCACCGACCGACCCCTCCGTCCAGGTTTCCATCATCGGCAACGACGACCCGGCCGCCCCAGGCATCTCGGTAGGCGTGGCCGATGTCGATGCCGTGCACGCCAGGGCCGTGAAGCAGAGCCTCGAGATCGTCTACCCCCTCCGCGACGAGGAGTGGGGAGTCAGGCGCTTCATGCTCCGCGAGCCGAGCGGCACGGTCGTCAACGTCGTCTCCCACCGCTCCGACTGAGCGCCGGGCGTCACCGCGCCCTGGTTGCGCGCTCGAGAGCCCGTGCAACCGTGGCATGTGCGGCGAGCTCCACACGTGTCGCTCGTCGAAGGGCCAGGCGTAGGTCGGCTCATCGCCGAGTGAGTGGTGCGCGACTAGGGACCGGCGTCTCTTCCTCGTCTGCGTCTGCGCCTCCAGACGATCAGGCCGATCACGCCGGCCGCGATTGCGCCCAGGGCCAGAGCGATCCAGCCCCACGGAGTGCTGCTCTCCGACGACGTCGGCTCCGGAGCGACCGTCGCCGTCGGACGCGTCTCCGTTGCCACGGCGGTGGCCGTCGGCGCGTCGGTCGCGGTCGTGGGTTCCGTCTCCGTCGTCTCTCCGCGGGCAACGGCAAGCCCGAGCGCGACCCATCCCCAGATCCCATCGTCGTCGGAGGCTTCGGTTGTGGTGTCGACCGCGCCCGTGCTCGTCGTGCCCGGCTCGGTCGACGTCGTCCCCTCCGTCTCCGTCTCCGTGTCCGTCGTGGTCGTCGCAGACGTCGTGGTGATCGGGGGCGCTTCTTCGGTCGTCGTCGGCTCGGTACGCGTCGTCGGAGCCTCGTCGGTCGTCTCCGGTTCGGTCTCGGGGCGCGTGGGAAGGGTCGGCAGCGAGACCGAGGGAAGCTCGGTCGCGCCTGACAACCCGGGGAGGCCCGAACCGTCTCCCGCGCAGCCTCCTACGAGGTAGCCCGCAATCGCGGCGACGGCGAGAACCGGGCCGATGCGCAGCGCGTTGCTCCGAACGATCGCCGTACGGCGGCGATCAGCCCGCCGGGCTGGGGACATCGGGCGAGCCTAGCCGACGGGGCCCCTCGAGTCCGCAGGCTCCGCCTCCGGGAGGTAGTCCGGCCGGTAGCGCTTCCACGTCGCCCCGGCGAGCAAGCCGATCACCAGCGTAGGCACCATCGTCATCACGCGGTACACGAGCACGGCCGCGACCACCTCCACCTGGCTGCCTCCGAAGCCCACGAGCGCCGTCGTGAGGCCGAGCTCGACGACACCGAGGCCGCCCGGCGTGATCGGGATCGAGCCGAGCAGGCGCACGAGCGCCCAGGCCGCAAAGGCCTCGACGACACTCACCTCTCCGCCCGACACGCCCAGGACCCGGAGCGAGACGAGGAGCACGAGGAAGACGGTGAGCTGGCCGGCGAGCGTCGCGAGCGTCAGGACGTGCCACCGATCCCTCAGGAGGCGGTTCGTCCGGGTGCGGAAGTGGACGAACGACCCTCCGTCCCAGCCCGCCGGGCCCTTGCGGATCAGGCCGAGGCCCCACGTGACGGCCCGGGCGGCGACGTCGCCGATCCGTCGCGCGAGCCTCGGCGTGCTCAGGCCGGCGGCGAACGCCGCCACGACGGTGACGAAGATCGCCAGGCCGATGAAGGCGATCGTGTCGAGGGCGCGGTGCGCGCCGCCGCTGAGCGCGACGAGCGCCAGGCCGATCGCCGGGAACGCGAGCATCGCGAGCTGGTTCCAGACGCCGGTGACCGCGACGGCCAGGCCGACCGCCGAGCCAGCGAAGCCCCAGGCTCGAAGCATCGCGAACGAGAGCGCCATGCCTACCGCAACGCCGGCGGGAGCGACGTAGGTCGAGGCCGTCGAGGCCTGGGTCACGACGAAGGCCTGGCGGAAGCGAAGACCGGGCAGCGCCGCCATCCACGGCGGCGCGAAGGTGGCGAGGTTCAGAAGCGTCGCCCCGGCCAGGAACGCGCCGTCCTCCCACGAGAGCTCCTTGATGACGCCCCAGACGTCCCTGTAGTCCGCGATGCGGGGGAGGACGAAGACGAACGTCGCGACCACGACCCCGATCGCGACGCCGCCGCCGAGCAGGTGCCGTTTCGTAACCCTCTTGCGGCGTTCCTCCGCCATCCGAGGGATTGTGAGCGACGGGTCCGCCCTATGCGGTCTCGCCGCAGGGCTTCGGCTCCACGGCCGGCTCCGCGTGCTCGCTCGGCATCTGCCGCGGCCGCAGGAGCACGGCACCCACGATCGCCGCCGTGACGGCGAACAGCGCGCCGACGACGAACGCCAGGTGGTAGCCGCCGGTCAACGCCTCGAGCTGGCCCTCGCCAGAGGCCAGGAGCGCGTCCGTGCGCGATGCGGCGAGGCTCGCGAGCACCGCCAGGCCCAGAGCGCCGCCCATCATGAACGACGTGTTCACGACGCCGGACGCCAGGCCGGCGTCCTGGGGCTCGACGTCGTTCATGGCGGCGAGGAGCACCGGGTTGAAGGCCATCCCCGCGCCGAGGCCGAGCAGGACCATCGCCGGCAGGACGTCGACGACGAACGTTCCGTCGACGGGAGCGCGGGCGAAGAGCGCCAGGCCGAGGCCGGCGAGCAGGAGCCCGACGGCGAGCGGCGGCCTGATCCCGAAGCGCATCACGAGCCTCGCCGAGAGGCCGATCGAGAGCGCGCCCATGATCAGGTTCCCGGGCAGGAAGGCGAGGCCGACCTGGAGCGGGCTGTAGCCGAGCACGAGCTGCAGGTAGAGCGCCGAGAGGAAGAACCAGGCGAACATCGCGGCGCTCCAGAGCACGCCGACGACGTTCGCGGTCGAAAGGTTCCGAAGCCGGAAGAGCGAGAGCGGCATCAGGGGCGAGCTCGTGCGCGCCTCGATGACGAGGAAGATCGCGAACAGGACGCCTGCCACGGCGAGCAGCCCGAGCGTTCGTCCGGTCAGCCAGCCCACGCCGTTGCCGTTCACGATCGCGTAGACGGCGATCATGAGCGAGACGGTGACCGTGACGGCGCCGGCGACATCGAGTCGCTGCGCGGCGCTCGGCACGCGGGCCGCGGGAACCAGCACCAGCGTGAGCGCGACGACCGCGATCCCGACCGGCACGTTGACGAGGAAGATCCAGTGCCAGCTGAGGACGTCGGTGATGATCCCGCCGAGGAGGACGCCGAGCGACCCGCCGCCGGAGGCGACGAAGCCGAAGACGCCCATCGCCTTCGCCCGCTCGGCCGGCTCCGTGAAGAGCGTCATCATCAGCGAGAGCGCGACGGCGGAGACGACGGCAGCGCCGAAGCCCTGCACGGCGCGGGCGACGACGAGCATCTCCTGCGACGTCGCCAGCCCGCAAAGCGCCGAGGCGAGCGTGAAGACGGTGATCCCGATCAAGAAGAGCCGCCGATGGCCGAAGAGGTCGCCGAGGCGGCCGCCCAGCAGGAGGAAGCCGCCGAAGGTGATGAGATAGGCGTTCACGACCCAGGCGAGGGACGCCTCGGAGAAGCCGAGATCCCCCCGGATCGAGGGCAGAGCGACGCCCACGATGGTGACGTCGAGGACGATCATCAGATCGCCGAGGCAGAGGACGAAGAGCGCCAGCCAGCGGGCTCGGGAGTCCATCAGGTTCATGACCGCCTCCTTCGTGGAACGTCGCTTGACCAGTTGAGACCGGCGGGAGGCGGAAAGCTCATCGGTCTCGTAGGATCTCGCCGCCGACGCCCTTGCCGGGTGCGGGGCGCGCACGACCCATGGGGGGTTGACGTGAGAGGGCGCAGGCAGGTCCTTTCAGCCGCCGCGCTCGCTCTGGGATTCGTGATGGGTCCTCCACGGGATGCCGTCTTCACGCCGCATCGATTGCGATGCGGGACGTGCCGCGAGTTCGTCCTCACCCTCAGGGACGGGACATCGCACTCGGCCGATCTCGAGTTCGTCAGGTAGCGCGGCTGAGGGAGCGCCCGGGGCCATCCGGGCGCTCCCCCCGAATAGCCGTAGCCAGCTCGACCAGGACGAACCGCTCGGTCTCCTCGACGATCTCACCGTCGGACTCGTGCCCGTGGCAAACGACGACGACATCGGGATAGGAGCGGGCGTACTCGTACTCGTGGGGGGTGAGGTCGATCGTCTCATGACATCCGTCCTGCAGGCATTCGCACAGGTACCCCGTCCGGTCGGTCCAGGGGACCTGAACCTGGGTGAGCGAGAGGTCCCGTAGGCGTTGATCGACCTCGCGGAAGAGAAGTTGATTACGGCTCAGACGCTCGCGGGACGTCACGGTGCTCACCTCCGCAGTCGGTTCGCAGTGCTAGTCTAGACTGACAGTAAAGTCATGACACTTCATACCCGAAATAGAATATACGAAAACTAAGTCGTCTATGTCAACACCCGAGAAGTCCTGGAAGTTCGTCACCAATCACACCCAGGTGCTCCTTTCTATTGCTCGGGACCGAGACGTCCGGATGCGCGACATCGCCGAGACGGTCGGCATCACCGAGCGGGCAGCCCAGCGGATCGTGGCGGAGTTGATCGAGGCGGGCTACGTGTCTCGGGAGCGGGTCGGGCGGCGCAACCACTATGCGGTCAACCCGGAGCTCAAGATGCGCCATCCATCACAGCGAGACCACGAGGTGGGCGGGCTGCTCGAGCTCCTGCAGCTGCCCGAGCGGCCCGGGCCACCCGGTCAGTAGCGCGTAGGAGGCGCCCGCGGCCCCAGATCCTGGGTGTTTCGGGCCCGATAGCGCGGGAAGAAAGGGGCTTCCGCGTTGTCGAGAGGATGGCCGTGCCTCTTGCCACGAAGCACTCCAAGGAGGAGAGACAATGAGCACCATCGACATCTGGACCTATCGCGAGCCCGGCGCTCTCGGCGCCGACCCGACGGCCGGCATCGATCTGAGCGGCTACGGGGTCGAGGCCATCGACGGAAGCATCGGCAAGGTCGACGAGGCGACCTACGAGGTCGGCTCGAGCTACATCGTCGTGGACACGGGCCCCTGGATCTTCGGTAAGAAGGTCCTGCTGCCCGCCGGCGTCATCGAGCGTATCGACTCGGCGGACGAGAAGGTCTACGTCAGCCGGACGAAGGATCAGATCAAGGACTCCCCGGAGTTCGACGAGTCGAGCTACACCGACCCCGGCTACCGGTCCGAGATCGGGAGCTACTACGGCCCCGAGGGCCGCGGCTACAACTCGTAGCCGGACGGAGTGGGGCAGGTCGGCGGCTAACGGTTCGCCGTCGGCCTGCCGATGCTCCGTTCGTGGCCACGGTCGACTGGGACGCCTTCGACTTCGACCCGCTCGTGCACGAGCTACGCGAGCGTGTCGGAGGCCCGGACGGCGAGAAGATGATCTGGGCCCTCGAGCAGGGCGTGGGCATTGCGCGGATCGACCCCGAGCTCCTCGACTACATGCTGGCGGCGGTGACCTGTCTCCTGGCGAACGCGACGGATCGGTCGCCGCGCGACGTGCTCGAGGCGTATGCCCGCCGCTCCATCTCGGACGAGGAGTGGCACGGGCGCTACAGCGAGCTCTTTCCAGCCTTTTCCTAGTCCGCTCTGGACAAGGGGCGGCGGGGGAACGATGATCAAAGTGTGGGCATACGTTCGTGCGGCCGCCCCGGCCTTTGCGCATCGACCACGACACGGCTCCTGGTCGCCGGCGTCGTCCTGACGGCTGCGCTCTGGCTCACGGCCGAGGGGCAAGCGGCGGTCACGGCGAGGGTCTCAGGCGGGACGCTGACGGTCTCCGGTGGCGGGGCCGGCGAGCGGATCGCAGTGCGCGCGGCGTCCGGTGGACGCATCACGGTCGACGTGGGCGACAACGGCAGCGGGAACTTCACGTTCCTCCGTAGCGCCTTCAGCAGGATCCTCGTCAAGGGCGGAGGCGGCAACGACCGCCTGCGCATCGACGAGTCGCGGGGCGCGTTCACGAGCGCCGAGCGCACCACCCTCGCCGGCGGGCCCGGGAACGACACGCTGATCGGCGGTCGCTTCGCGGAGACCCTGAACGGCTTCACCGGCATCGACACGGCCGAAGGGAACGCGGGGGCGGACACCGTCGTCCTCGGATCGGGCGCCGATCTCGCCGTCTGGGATCCGGGTGACGGGAACGACAACGTCCAGGGCGGCAGCGAGGTCGACACGCTTCGCTTCAACGGCTCGGCCGCGGCGGAGGTCTTCGCCGCGAGTGCGATGGGTTCTCAGCTCAGGCTGACGCGCAACGTCGGCGCCGTCGTCATGCGCTCGCAGGACGTGGAGACACTCGCGCTCAACGCGCTCGCGGGCGTCGACTCGGTGACCGTCAACGACCTGGACGCGACGGACATCACGGCATTGAACCTGAGCCTCGCCGTCGGCGGCGTCGGGGACGCGACCGCGGACACCCTTGTCGTCAACGGGACGGGGGCGGCGGACGTCGTTGCGGTCGCCGCGGTGACCTCCACCGTGCAGGTCACCGGCCTCGACCCGCAGATCAACGTCGCGGGCTCCGAGGCCGCCAACGACCGGCTCACGGTCAACGGGCTCGGCGGCAACGACACGCTCAACGGTGGCGTCGGGCTGGCGGCGCTCACGCAGCTCACCCTCGACGGCGGCGATGGGAACGACGCGCTCAACGGCGGCAACGGCGCCGACACGCTGCTCGGCGGGAACAACAACGACACGATCGACGGGAACGGCGGCAACGATACGGCTCTTATGGGCGCCGGCAACGACACGTTCGTCTGGGACCCGGGTGATGGAAGCGATATCGAGGAGGGGCAGGACGGGGTGGACACGCTCCTCTTCAACGGCTCGGCGGGCGCCGAGATCTTCACAGCGTCGTCCAACGGCGGGAGGCTGCTCTTCACCCGCAACGTCGGCAACATCATCATGGACACCGACGACGTCGAGGTCCTGGCCGTGAACGCCCTCGGAGGCGTCGACACCGCGACGGTCAACGACCTCGCCGCAACGGACATCACGAACGTGAGCCTGAATCTCGGAGTGAACGGCGCGGGTGACGCGGCGGCCGACGCATCGACCGTCAACGGGACGGTCGGCGTGGACGTCATGAGCCTGTCCGGGAGCGGGGGATCGGTGAGCGTGGCGACCACCGCGTACGCGATCGCGGTCACCAACGCCGAGCCGGCCAACGACACGATGACGGTCAATCTGTCCGGAGGCGACGACCTCCTGAGCGCGGCGAACCTCGCGGCGACGAGCCTCGATCTGACGCTCAACGGCGGCAACGACGAGGACGTCCTGATCGCCAGCCAGGGCGGCGACACCGTCAACTGCGAGGCCGGCACGGACTACGCGGACGGCGGCGCCGGCATCGACATCGGGTCGAACTGCGAGACCCAGGTCAACATTCCCTAGCCCGCTTCGGCTGAGGGGCGTGGAGGTTTATCCTCCGCAGCCATGAGTGTCGCCGAGCCACCCGCCTTCCTGCGCCAGGACGGCAAGGAGAAGGTCACCGGCGCCGGGCGGTACACGGCCGACCTCAACCTCACCGGCCAACTGCACGCGAAGTTCCGCTACGCCGACCACACGCACGCGCGCATCCTGTCGATCGACACGACGCGCGCAAGGGCCATGCCGGGCGTGTTCGCGGTGCTGACGCACGAGGACGTGCCGGATGTGCTCTACGGCGACCTGGCCAAGGACCGCCGCCTCTTCGCGCGCGAGAAGGTGCGCTTCGAGGCCGACATCGTCGCGGCCGTGGCCGCCTCGAGCCCTGAGGTCGCCGCCGCCGCGGCGGCCGCCGTCGAGGTCGAGTACGAGCCGCTTCCGGCCGTGAGCGACATCGAGGCCGCCATCGCCGAGGGCGCGCCGCTCGTGCACGAGGACTGGAAGTCGTACGAGGTCGACGAGGAGCTCGGGCTGAAGGGCAACGTCCTCGGTTACTCGACCATCGTGAAGGGCGACGCCGACGCGGCGATCGAAGGAGGCGACGTCGCCGTCGTGGTCAAGAGCCGTTACGTGACCGAGTCGTCGCAGGGCGCGCCGATCGAGCCGCGCGCGATTCTCGCCGAGTGGCACGGCGACCGGGTCACGGTGTGGAGCTCGACCCAGGTTCCCTACGCCGCGCGGGCAGGCGTCGCACGCGTCCTCCAGCTCCCCGAAGGGCACGTGCGGATCGTCGTCCCGCTGCTCGGCGGCGGGTTCGGCTCCAAGTGCGACTTTCACTTCGAGGGCCACGTGGCCGCGCTCGCACGCGCTTCAGGCCGGCCCGTGAAGCTCGTCTTCTCGCGCGAGGAGGAGTTCGTCGCGCCCGATCACCGCCGCGAGGGGATGGTCATCGAGCTCGAGACCGGCGCCCGGCGCGACGGCTCGCTCGTGGCCCGCCGCGGCCGCCTCGTCCTCGACGGCGGGGCCTACTGCGGCGAGGGAGGCTTCTTTGCCCAGATGGCGGCCATGCATGCCGTGGGCCCGTACGTGGTCGAGAACGTGAACGTCGAGTCGACGCTCGCGTACACGAACAACCAGCCGTCGGGCTCGATCCGCGCGCCGACTGCGCCTCAGGTCTGCTGGGCGGTCGAGCAGCACATGGACGAGCTCGCCGAGGCGCTCGAGCTCGACTCGGTCGAGCTCCGCCGCCGCACGCTCGTCCGCGAGGGCGACGAAGGGCCGACGCGTCAGGTCTTCGGGCCGATCTCGATGCGCGAGACGCTCGACCGCGCGGTGGAGCTGATCACGCCGGACGGGGAGCTGCCCGACGACGAGGCGATCGGCGTCTCGTGCGGCTGGTGGCCGTCCTTCGCCAATGCGGCGGGCGCGTACGTGAAGCTGAACGCCGACGGCTCGGGGACGATCGTCACCGGAGCGCAGGAGAACGGCAGCGGCGCGGTGATGGCGTTGCCGCTCCTCGTCGCCGAGGTGCTCGGCATGGAGCCGTCCGCCTTCTCGATCCTCTACCAGGACACCGACGCGGCGCCCTGGGACGCCGGCTCGTCGGGCTCGCAGACGACGATGAACAGCGGGCGCGCTGCCGTCGCCGCCGCCGTCGAGGTCCGCGAGCAGCTGCTCGACATGGCCGCGGAGCGGCTCGAGGTGTCCCGCGAGGACCTGGAGCTCACCGGCGGCCGGGTGCAGGTGATCGGCTCGCCGGCCAGATCGGTCGAGATCGTCGAGCTGGCCGAGTCGGGCGACACGCTCATCGGCAAGGGCTCCGGCCCGGTGCCCGAGGCGCCGCCCGTCGACGCGGAGGGCTGCCTCGGGCGGCTCGGCTCGGAGTCGTTCCTCGAGCCGCAGGTCTTCACGCACGCCGTGCGGATCAAGGTCGACCGCGAGACAGGCGTCGTGCGCGTCCTCCAGGTCGCCGCCGTTCACGACTCCGGGACGATCATCAACCGCCTGGGCGCGACCGGACAGGTCTACGGCGGCATCGTGATGGGGATCGGCCAGGCGCTGCTCGAGGCGTCCCAGCTCGACGAGGACGGGCGCCAGCGCAACCCTCATCTCCTCGACTACAAGCTCGTCACCGCCGCCGACGGGCCGCGCATCGACGTCGAATGGATCGAGACGCCGGCCGAGAACGGCGGGCCGAACGGGACGCGGGGCGTGGGGGAGCCGCCCACGGTGCCGACGCCGGGCGCGATCGCCAACGCGATCGCCAAGGTGGTCGGTGGGCGCGTCCGGGAGCTCCCGATGACGCCCGAGCGCGTGTGGGCGGCCGCCGCGTCAGAGAACGGCCGTTGACGACCGCGTACGTCTCTGCGCAGACCCTCGAGGAGGCGCTCTCGGCGCTGGCGGACGGCGCGCGCCCGGTAGCGGGCGGCACCGACCTCGTCGTGGGCGCCCGCCAGGGCAAGAGCCCGCTCCCCGAGAGCATCGTGGCCATCCACCGCCTCGACGAGCTGCGCGGGCTGGCCTCCGAGGACGGAGGGCTGCGGCTCGGTGCGCTGGTCACCCACGACGAGATCGCGGCCGACGCGGTCGTTCGCGAGCGGCTGACGGCACTGGCGGACGCGTCGGCGATCGTCGGGTCCCGCGCCACGCGGGCACAGGGAACCGTCGGCGGGAACGTCATGAACGCGTCGCCGGCCATGGAGATCGGCGGCCCGCTCATGGTCTTCGGCGCCGAGGTCACGCTGCGCGCTGCCTCCGGCGAGCGCCGCGTGCCGGTGAGCGAGCTCCTGACCGGGCCCGGAGCGACTTCCGCGGCGGGCGACGAGCTCCTCACCGCGGTTGGGGTTCCGTTCCCTTCGGAGGGCACCGGCAGCTGCTACGCGAGGCTGGAGTACCGCCGCCAGATGGAGATCGCGGTCGTCGGCGCGACGGCCGCCGTCACGCTCGCGGGCGAGAGGGTCGAGCACGCTCGCGTGGCGATCACGGCACTCGCGCCCACGATCCGGCTCGTGCCCGAGGCCGAGGAGGCACTGGTGGGCACCGACGGTGGCGCCGAGCCGGTACAGGCCGCCGCGCAGGCCGCCGCCGGCGCGGCAGAGCCGATCTCCGACGTTCGCGCGTCTGCCGATTACCGCCGCGCCATGGCGGAGGTGCTGGCGCGCCGCGTCCTCACGGCCGCGGTCGCGCGGGCCCGCGGCGAGAAGGTCGCGGTGCCGGCAAGCACCACGCTCTTCGGGATGGGGGCGTCGTGAAGGTTCCGGTGACCCTGAACGTGAACGGGATCGCCTACGAGCTCGAGCTCGCACCGTCCATGACGCTCCTTTTCGCCGTGCGCGACACCGTCGGCCTGACGGGCGCCAAGGAGGGCTGCGACGACTCCGAGTGCGGCGCCTGCATGATGCTGCTCGACGGGAAGCCGGTGAACTCGTGCTCCTACCTCGCCGTGCAGGCGGACGGGCGCGAGGTGACGACCGTCGAGGGGCTCGCCGGGGGATCGGGCCTCGCACCGCTCCAGAGCGCGTTCCTGGAGCACGGGGGCGTCCAGTGCGGCTTCTGCACGCCCGGCATGCTCATCTCGGCCACGGCGCTCCTCGAGTCGACGCCGGTCCCGAGCGAGGAAGAGGTCAGGATCGCGCTCTCGGGGAACCTGTGCCGCTGCACGGGCTACGACGGCATCGTCAAGGCCGTCCTGGAGGTCTCGCAGGCCCACAGTTGACATGTAACCGTACGGTTACATAACATCTGGACATGGACGAGGTGTTCAAGGCGCTCGCCGACCCGACGCGTCGCGGTCTCCTGGACGAGCTCTACCGGGAGGACGGGCAGTCGTTGACCGCGCTCGAGCGGCGCCTGCCCATGACGCGCATCGCGGTCATGAAGCACCTGAAGGTTCTGGAGGGCGCCGGCCTGGTCACCACCAGGCGCCGGGGCCGAGAGAAGCTCCATTTCCTGAACCCCGTCCCGATCAGGCTCGTCCACGACCGGTGGGTGAGCAAGTACGCCGAGCCCTGGGCGGCGACGCTCACCGGGCTCAAGACGACGCTGGAGGCTCAGATGGAGAAGGTGTTCGAGATCTACATCAAGACCACGCCGGAGCGCCTGTGGGAGGCGATCACGGATCCCGACCAGCGGGCGCGCTACTCGTTCGGCGTGCGGGTCGAATCCGACTGGACGAACGGCTCGACGTACAGCTCGACCGCGGGCGGGTACGACATCGCCTCGGGCGAGAACCTCGAGGTCGACCCGCCACGGCGGCTCGTGCAGAGCATGAACGCGCTCTGGAGCGACGACGTCAAGGCCGAGGGGACGTCCCGCGTCACGTGGGACATCGAGCCGGTGGGCGACTCCTGCCGGCTGACCGTGACGCACGACCAGCTGCGCGAGGGCGCGAACGACGAGGTCTACGGCGGCTGGCCGCAGATTCTCTCCGGCCTCAAGACGCTGCTCGAGACCGGCGAGAACCTGACCACGCACGGCTCGCTCCTCTACGCGGAGGCCGGGCCCGGCTAGAGGTGGATGCCCGTCAGCCGGCCGCCGCTGGCACTGAGGACGCCAGCCGGTAGGCCGGCTGCGGGCCGGAGAAGCCCTTGAGCTCGAGCTCCTCCCGCTCGACGGCGAGCCCGCGGTCACCCAGCCATTCGCTCACGCGGCGGAACGCCTCGCCGCTGAGGAGGATCTCCCCGCCGCCCGCCGCACCCTCGAGGCGGGCGGCGAGGTTCGTGGCCTCGCCGAGGACGCTGACGTTCGCATCGGCAACCGGGCGCGTCACCACGGCGGGTCCCACGGCGATGCCGATCCCCACCGGCAGGTCCATGAGCGCTGCCTTGTCGCGGATCGCGAGCGCCGCCTCGAGCGCCAGCACGGCGTGGTCGACGCGTGTTCCCGCCACGTTGAAGGTCGCCATCACGGCGTCGCCGGCGAACTTGTCCACGATTCCGTAACGCCGCCCTACCTCGGCGGCCGCCCAGCGATGCAGCGTCGTGAGGCGGTCGGCCAGGTCTTCGGGCACGCTCACCGAGGCGAGCGGTGTGTACCCGCGAACGTCGGCGAACATCGAGGTCACGAGGCGCTCGCCCGCGCGCAGGACGTCCGGTTCCACCGGGGGCTCGTCCGCGAACGTCGGGACGTCGAGGTCGAGTCGCGCGGCCAGAGCCTCCGCCGCCCTCCGGATCCGGCCGGCGCCTGCCTCGTGCGTCTCGCGGCTGCAGGTGGCGAGGAGCTCGCGGGCGGCGTCCGGGTCGCCGGCCCCCGCGGCGGCTTCGGCAGCGAGGACCATCGTGCGCCAGAGCCAGAGCTTCAGCCCGGCCTGCTCGAAGGCCTGCAGCGCCCGGTCGAGGTGAGGCCCGGCCTCGGCCGGCCGGCCCGCTGCGACGAGGAGGCGGCCCTCTGCGAGCTCGATCCCGGCGCGGCCGAGCTGCACCGGTGCATCCTTCGTCCGCTGGAGCAGCGCCCACGCCTCGTCCAGGGCGCCGATGGCCACGTAGGCCTCGATGGCGATGCCCGCGGTCTCGCGGAAGGTCATCAGATCCTTGGGCCCGGCGGCCCGCCGGCCGAGCTCCGCCGCCTCCTCGAGCTGCCCGAGCTCGAGCGCGACCCCCACGCGCGCTGCGGTGTCGTACACGATGTCCTGGAGCTCCGCCCCGGGCGAGGGAGGAGGCAGCTCGGCGGCCGCCTCCGCGGGCCTGCCGAGCTCCAGCAGCGCCTCTGCTGCCACCAGTCGCGAGCGCCATGCGAACTTGCTGGCGCCGAGGCTTTCGTGGCGCACGGTCGACCGGCGGGCGGTCTCGAGCGCCTCGGGCAGCCGGCCGACCGCGAGGAGGGCAAGGCTCTTCGCGGTCGTCCCACCGCTCGTCATCCAAGGCGTCGACGGGATGTGCTCCAGCTTCTCGAGCGGGCCATCCAGGCCTCCGGCGAGCGTGTGTACCCGATCCCAGATCTCGTTGTAGAGCGTGCTGCCGGCGATGAGGCCGTAGCCCTTCGCCAGCGCCTCCCGGTAGCAACGGTCGAGGATCTCGAACTCCTGCGAGGTGCCGAAGTGCCCGAGGGCGACATGGGTGAGGGACCAGACGCGCTCGAAGTCCGCCGAGGCTTGCTCCGCGATCTCGAAGGCCCGTTCGGCCGCGGTGAGGCAGGCGGCGTAGTCGAGCTCGAACGCGTGCAGCCCTGCAATCCGCAGGTATGCGAGGGCAAGCTCCGGCGAGGCCCCCTCCTCCTCGAGCACGTCCCGGGCGGACACGAAATCGCGATACGCGGCCTCCGGCTGGTCCAGCTCCCACCGGCAGCGGCCGAGATGCAGCCGCGACCTGGCGGCCTCGTGCTCCTCCCCGAGCTCGTCGAGCTGCGCGACGCCGTCTGCGAGGAGCTGCTCCGCGGCCGTCGGCTCGCCGTTCAGCCAGCGGAGGTGGCCCATCCGGGCGAGCAGCGACGCGTGCTCGTGGGGATCGACGACATGGGGGAGCACGCGCTCGAGCAGCTCCGCAGCCTCGCTGAAGGCGATCGAGCGCTCCGCCTCGTCGGCCGCGCGGAGGCACGCGTCGACGGCTTCCTCGGTGCGCCCCGCGACCAGGAGGTGTCGCGCTACGGCGAGCGCGCTTCCGTCGCCCTTCACGAGCGCATCGGCGGCCCGTGAATGCAGGCGCTGCCGCTTGGGGACGACCGTGTCGCCGGCGATCGCCTCCTGCGTGAGCGCGTGGCGCCAGGTGTAGCGCTGGCCCGCCTCGGACTCCTCCTCGAGGAGCTGCTGGGCGACCGCCGCCTCGAGTGCCGCGACCACGCGGCTCTCGTCAGCCTCGGCGACCTCGAGCAAGAGCGAGTACTCGAAGGACCGGCCGAGGACCGCCGCGGCGCGCAGAACCTCGATGCAGTCCGCCTCGAGGCGCCCCAGGCGCAGCAGGACGGCCTCCCGGACCGTCTCCGGCATCCGCAGCGTGTCCGCCGAGCCTCGCCGCCAGCCGGAGTCCGTCCTGACGATCTCGCCCCCGTCGATCGCCTCGCGCAGCATCTCCTCGAGCACGAACGGATTGCCCTCGGCGCGCTCGCCCACGAGGCTCGCGAGCTCCGAGCTCACCTCGTCGGCATTGAGGATGGCCGCGATCATCTCGGTCACGTTCGCGGGGGTCATGGCCGAGACGGCCACGGTCTCGGCCAGGCCCGCGCGCCGCCAGACCTGAACCGTGCGTGTGAGCGGATGAAGCCGGTCGAGCTCGTCGCTCCGGTAGGTGGCCAGGAGCAGCACCCTGCTTCTCGCCAGCCGCCGCGCCGCGTAGTCGAGCAGCTCGCGGGTCGAGCCGTCGGCCCAGTGGACGTCGTCGAGAACGAGCAGGAGCCCGCGGTCCTGGGCCCAGAGCTCGAGGATCGTGACGACCGACTCGAAGAGGCGCAGCTTCGCCTGCGCGGGGTCACCCTCGGGTGCGCTCGGAGGCCCCTCCGCGAGCTGGGGGAAGAGCTGCGCCAGCTCGTCGGCGGTCGGCCCGAGCGCCGCCCGGAGCTCGACGGGGTCCTGGGCGCCGAGGTGGTTGCCGACGGCCTCGACGAAGGGGAGGTACGGCAGCGCGAGCTCGGCCTCGGAGCAGCTGCCCCAGAGGACGTCACAGCCGAGCTTGCGGGCGCGGCGTGTCAGCTCGGTCGCGAGCCGCGTCTTGCCGATCCCCGCCTCGCCCGCGAGCAGCACGAAGCTGCCGTCGCCCCGGTTCGCCGAGAGAAGGGCGTCCTCGAGCTGGGAGAGCTCGTCCTGGCGCCCGACGAGGACGGGGGAGAGAACGCGCTGAAGCATGCCGGGATTCTCCCAGGACCCTCGATAGGCTCCCGGCATGACGCAGGCAGCCAAGGGCGAGCGCTTCCGGGAGCTCCACTCCGGGGAGCCGTTCGTGATCCCGAACCCCTGGGACGCCGGCTCGGCGCGCGTCATGGAGGCCCTCGGCTTTCAGGCGCTCGCGAGCACGAGCTCCGGCTTCGCGTTCACGCTTGGCCGCCTCGACGGCGGTGCCACGCTGGACGAGGTTGTGGCGCACACGGCTGCGCTCGCCCAGGCAACGGATCTCCCGGTGTCGGTCGACCTCGAGAACGGCTACGGGGCGGCTCCCGAGGACGCCGCCGGGGCGATCATCCGCGTGGCAGAGGCGGGTGCGGTGGGCGGATCGATCGAGGACTACGACCCCGACGGCCGCCTCTACGAGCTCGACCATGCGGTGGAGCGAGTACAGGCGGCGGCCGAGGCGGCCCACGCGCTCGACTTCCCGTTCTCGTTCACGGCGCGCGCGGAGAACCACGTCCGCGACAACCCGGACCTCGAGGACACGATCGCGCGGCTCCAGGCGTTCGAGCGTGCCGGTGCCGACGTGCTCTACGCGCCGGGCCTCCGGACGGCCGACGAGATCCGCGCCGTGTGCCAGGCGGTCTCCAGGCCTGTGAACGTCCTTGCTCTGCCCGGCCTGACGGTGCCCGAGATCGTCGAAGCCGGCGGCCGGCGCATCAGCGTGGGAGGGGGCCTGACGTGGGTGGCGGTGAAGGCGATGGCCGACGCGGCCGCCGAGATTCGCGACACGGGCGACCTCTCGTCGCTCTCCGCGCGGCTTCCACTCGGCGAGTGGCTCGCCTGAGCCGGCCGTTCATACCGAATCCCGCTTGAAAGGAAACGGGGCCCGCCTGTAGGAAAACCCCCTCATGCGGGCATTTCTCGGCGCCGCCCTCCTCGCGCTGTTCCTCGCGGCCCCCGCGGCGGGCCAGCAGCGATACGCGCCCGCGGTTGCCTTCGACGGGACAACCTACCTGGTGGTCTGGCAGGAGCTACGTTCCGGGGCGAGCAGGGACATCTACGCGGCGCGGGTCTCCGAGGCAGGCGTGGTGCTCGATCCGCTCGGCATCCCGATCTCGAAGGCCGCCGGAGCCCAGGGGGCGCCGGCGGTGACGTTCGACGGCTCGAGCTTCGTCGTCGTCTGGCAGGACGACCGCTCCTCGACCGGACCCGACGTCTACGGCGCGCGTGTCAGCGCCGCGGGCGTCCTCCTCGATCCGGGCGGGATCCCGATCTCGTCGGGGCCCGGCGCGCAGCTGATGCCTGCGGTCGCAGGCACCGGGGCGGGCTCGCTCGTCGTCTGGACGGACGGGTCCGACATCCGGGGGGCACGCGTCGGCCCGGCGGGGGCCGTGCTCGACCCCGCGGGCCTGACCGTCTCAGCGGCCGCCGGAGTCCAGCTCGACCCGGCCCTGGCCTTCGGCGTCGCGGGCTCTCTCGTCGTCTGGGAGGACCACCGCAACGGGGGAGCGGATCTCTACGGTGCGCGGGTTTCGCCCGCCGGCGCCGTCCTCGACCCGGTTGGTGTCGCCGTGGCGGCGGACGCGCGCGACGAGCGGAATGCGGCGGTCGCCTTCGACGGCGCCGGCTTCTTCGCCGCGTGGGACGTGGGTTCCGACGTGCAGGCGAGGCGAGTGAGCGCGGCCGGAGCGTTGCTCGGGCCCGGGCCGATCCCGCTTGCTGCGGCCTCCGGCAGCCAGATGCGCCCGGCACTGGCCTTCGACGGGGCGAACTACCTCGCGGTGTGGCAGGCCGACCTCGACCTCGCCGGCGTCCGCGTGAGCCCCGCAGGCACCGTCCTCGGCCCTGTGACGGCGATCTCGGCCGCGGGGCTGGCCCAGCTGGGCCCGGTGATCGCCCACGGGACATCGGGCTCGCTCGTGGCCTGGGAGGACGAGCGCACGGGCGCCGGCAGGTCCGACGTCTACGGTGCGCGCTTCTCGTCGTCCGGTGCCCTGCTCGACGCAGCCGGGATCGCGATCCCGCAGGCCCGCGACCTGCGGCCGCCGCAGACCCGCATCACGCGCGGCCCGCGGGGCCGGCAGACGGTTCGGGCGGCCACTTTCCGCTTCCGTGCGAGCGAGGCGGGCGCGACGTTCCAGTGCCGGCTCGACCGCGGGCGCTGGCGGGCCTGCCGCTCGCCCAGGATCTATCGCGGCCTCGACCTGCGGACGCACAGGTTCCAGGTGCGCGGCCGCGACCGGGCCGGTAACGTCGACCGCTCCCCGGCGAGCAGGCAGTGGCTGGTCGACAACCCGATTCCCGGGCTCTTGCACGTCGTCGGCGGCCGGAGCCGCCGCTCCGGGCCCGGGCCGCTGCGCCGCTACGCGGTCCAGATCGAGGACGGGATCCAGGTCGACCGCCGCAGGGTCGCCGACACGATCGCGAGCATCCTCGGCGACCGGCGCGGGTGGGGCGGCACGGGCCGCCTCTCGTTCCAGCGCGTCTCGTCGGGGCCCGTGAGCTTTCGGGTCGTGCTGGCCAACCCGTCGACCGTCAATCGCATGTGCGCTCCGCTGATCACCGGCGGCATCTACTCGTGCGGCATGTACGGCCGCGCGGTCCTCAACCTCATGCGCTGGCGGCAGGGCGCGCCCGCCTTCCACGGGAACATGACGATGTACCGGCGCTACCTCGTCAACCACGAGGTCGGACACCTGCTCGGCCACTCGCACAGGCCGTGCCACGCGTCGGGCGCGCGGGCGCCCGTGATGATGCAGCAGACGAAGGGCGTCGGATCCTGCCACGCGAACGGGTGGCCGCTCGCGTGGGAGCGCGGCTAGCTACTTCGAGTTGCCCTTGGCGGGCTTTTCCTTGCCGAACCCGATCGCTTTCGCGTGCTCCGGCGGTGCGGGCGGCGCTGCGGGCTCGCTCTCCGTGGCCTGCCCGGGGGCCGTGCTCTTCCCGCCCGCCGGCGTGCCCTGACCGTTGGCGATGGGTGGGAGGGTCGGGGGCGCCTTCGTCTTCCCGAGCGCCTTGCCGTTGTTGCTTCCCGGGCCGTTTCCGTTCCCCTGGCCGTTGGCGTTGCCATTCGGCCCCGTCGCCTTGGGCGCCTTCTCGGTAGCACGGCCGTTGGCGCGACCGTGGTCAGGGCGGTTCGACGCCGGCCCATCCGCGGCCGGCGCCGTGAAGGGCGGGCTCGGCGTCGCAACGACCGGCAGGCTCGCTGCGGCCGCGGCCGGCGCGGCGTTCGCGGCAGGCGCGTTCACGGACTCCTGTCCGAGCCCGGGAATGCCCGGCGGGTCGGTGGCGACCACCGTCACGGTCGTCAGTGCGGCGACGGTGACGGCCGTCGCGGCCTTGACGCCCACGCCTCCCGCGAGGAGGCCCTTGAGTGGGCCCAGGAGCGCGCCGAGGTCGAGGACGTGCAGCGCCTTGAAGCGGCTCCGCCTGTCGGGATTCTCGAGCGCGTCGGCGAGCGAGCGCCGTGCGCGGAAGATCAGGGTCTCGGCGGCCGAGTGCGAGATGTCCAGGCGCTCGGCGATCTCGCCGTGCGACATCCCCTGCCACTCGCGGAGCAGGATGGCCTCGCGCTGGCGCTCGGGAAGGGTCAGGAGCGCATCGGTCAGACCGACGAGCGAGTCGTACGACCGATCGGGAGCCGCCACCGTCTCCTCGAGCACGGTGATGTCCCCGATGCGCTCGACACCCTCGCGCCGTCGCGTCGAGCGAATGCGCGTGAAGCAGACGTTGCGGGCGATGTGCAGGAGCCACGCCGATCCGGCGCGCGGCCGGGTTCCCTGTCCCAGGCTCCGGCAGGCGTTGAGATAGGTCGCCTGGACGGCGTCCTCGGCCTCCTCCGGCGAGCGGAGCAGGCGCAGGCAATAGCCGTACAGCCACCCCGAGTGCTCGTGGAAGAGCTGTTCTGCCGCTCTCGAGACCGTGGGGGACAGTCCGGCGCCGCTCGCTTCCTGCGCGACGGTCATTGGCTGCATTGTGGCGGACCCGGGCGCAGGGTCAACACCCGAAAGGTCAGACCGCATGATTCGGCCGCTCTCGGCGTCTGTGGTGTTAACCGACGGACTCGGACCGAGGGGAGCCAGTTGTTCAAAGCCAAGATCCTTGCCGCCGCGCTTGCGGCGCTGCTGCTCACAGCTTCTGCGAGCGCGTCTCCTGGGAATGGGAACGGCAACGGCAAGGGGAACAACCACGGTTCTCCCGCGTCCGTCGTAGGCGGCGGCGGGGAGGCGAATGCCAAGGGAACGCCTCCCCGCTCCGCGCAGGGCCAGGCACGGAAGGCGGAGAACGAGGCGCGGCGGGCGGCACGAGCAGCCGCGCGAGAGAACGCACCGGCCGGGCCGGCGCGCGTCAATCCCGCGCGCGCGTGCAAGGCCGAGCGTGAAGAGCTCGGCGAGGACGCCTTCGCGGACGAGCACGGCACCAACGAGAACGGCGCCAACGCCTTCGGAAAGTGCGTGTCCGAGCAGGCGAAGGAGCTGAGCGCGGACGACCCGGGCGACGTAGGGGCGGAGCCCGGGACCGATGAGCCGGCGGCCCTCGGCTCGGCTTCCCAGGCCTCGGCGCTCGCGGGGGTCTTGGCCTCTGTCCGCACGTTTCTGCAGTCGATCATGGAGTTGCTCTAACCCGGGACGACAAAGGGTGCGACGGGCACTGCGGCGCCGGGCGAGACCGCCCGATGCGCGCGTCCACGCGAAAGAGTCGCCCTCGGCTACGGCCGCCGAGGGCGACCCCTTTTCCGAGGGGCGCGCGGCTGCATGCCTCCAAGATTCTTGGACCTGCCACCCGACCGGCTAGTCCTGCTTGACACCGGCTCGTCCGCGAGTTACTCGATCAGGGACAGGGTGCGCCGAAAAGGGGGAGCGTTGCGAGGCGGTGGCCGTACACCTCGCGAACGAGCTCCAGCGCACCTGCGGCATCGGAAAGCTGAAAGGAGCACGAATGAAACGACCCCGTGGGCGGAAGCTATGGCTTCTTGCGGTTGCGGCAGTCGCGATCGGCGTCATGGCGCCTACCGCGAGCGCGACGTCTCCGATCAACGCGTTCAAGACAGCGGAGGCGCACTGGGACCGGACGTTCACATGGACGATCGACAAGTCCGTGTCGCCGTCCTCGTGGAACCTCCTGACCGGGCAGTCCGGCACCAGCACGTACACCGTGTCGGTGACGAAGAGCGCCCCGACGGACTCGATCTACGTCGACGGCAAGGTGTGCGTCGAGAACGTGAGCCAGACGCCGACGGAGAACCTCAAGGTCGTCGACCGCCTCCAGGCGCTCGTCGGTGACGACGTCATCACGCTCGCGTCCGTCCCGCTCGACATGACCATCAACCCGGTGCTCGACCCGGGCGAGTCGCAGTGCTACCCGTACTCGATCCCGTTCGAGCCCGTTGCGGGCGCGACGTACCGCAACAACGCACGGGTCACGGTCACGAACGACCCGCGTGATCCGGGCGAGGAGATGGGCCCGAACGAGAAGGTCGACTTCACGCTCCCGGACCCGAAGGTCGTGAACGGCTCGATCAACGTGGACGACACGAACGGCATGTCGTGGCAGTTCTCGGGCTCCGGCTCCGAGACCTACACGAAGACGTTCACGTGCGACCGTGACGCGGGCAAGCACGCCAACACCGCGACGATCCGCGAGACGGGTCAGAGCGACGACGCCAGCGTCACCGTCACGTGTACGCCGCCGGACGAGGGCTGTTCCCTCACGCAGGGCTACTGGAAGACGCACTCGAAGTACGGCCCGGCGCCGTACGACTCGACGTGGGCCTTGATCGGCGAGGACACGCCGTTCTTCAGCAGCGGCAAGACCTGGTACCAGGCGATCAACCAGTCCTCTGCGGGCGGCAACGCCTACTACATCCTCGCGCACCAGTACATCGCGGCGAGGCTGAACATCGCGGCCGGGACCGGCTCGACGTCGGCCGTGAACGCGGCGCTGGCCGGTGCTACGGCGTTCTTCGGCACCTACACGCCGAGCTCGACGCTGTCGGCCACCGTCCGCGCACAGGCAATCGCCTACGCCGGCACGCTGGCGGATTACAACGAGGGCGACATCGGCCCCGGGCACTGCCCGGGCTAGACGCACCTCTCCTCCCATACGCAGGTGGCGACGGGGCCCTTCGGGGCCCCGCTCGCTGCCTCGTTGGCGTTCTCCCTGACGCTTGAAACTCCGAGCGCGGTCGAGAATACTCACCGCAACTCGGGCGAGCTGGGCGTGAGAAGCCCTGCACGGGACTCGGGGAAACCAAGCAGGGGGAGCAATGAGACAGAGAACTCCGTCCGTGCGACGCCGGGCTGCCGTGCTCGTCGCACTGACCGCTGCGTTCCTCGTGACGCTGGCTGCTGCGCCGTCGGCAAGCGCGCAGGCGCCCTTCAGCGCGCGCGTGATCGAGCACCAGATCACGGGCCCGCCGGCGTTGCGGATGAACCTCGTCATCATGGCCGACGGGTACACGGCCGACGAGCTGTGGAAGTTCCAGCGGGACGTCGACCGCAACCTGAACATGATGTGGAGCGTCGACCCGTTCCGCAGCTACCGGAACTACTTCAACATCTACCTGCTGGAGATCGTCTCCCCGGAGTCCGGCGTCCGCTGCGACCCGGATGCGAGCCCGCCGAACCCGAACCTGGTCACGGCGCTCCGGCTCCACTATTCGGACGGGTGCACCAACCCCCTCGCCCGCGGGATCACCTACGGGCCCGCGCCGCAGGCAGGCGGCGGCTGTCCCAACGTTCCGGGCGACCCCGCGGTGGGGCTGGGCGACCCGCGCTGCACCGGGAACCAGCAGCACGCGAAGTACCTCGCCATCTACCTGGCCCCGCTCGGCGTCACCGGCCAGAACGTGCAGACGCTCGCCATCTCCAACACGTTCACGTACGGAGGGATCGGCGGCACCCAGGCGACCACCTCGGGTGGAAGCCCGCAGGGCCCACTGATCTCGACGCACGAGCTCGGCCACTCGCTGGGCACGCTGGCGGACGAGTACCCGTACTCGAGCCGCGACGTCCCGGGCGGCGCCCATCCGAACACGGAGCCTGGTTCCTTCCACCACAGCCGCTTCACCCACGACGAGATGGTCAACGGCCAGCTCAAGTGGTTCCGCTGGCTGTGTGAGGAGAGCCTCTCCGGCGGCATCATCACCGCCCGCGACAGCACCTGCGGACCGCCTCATGAGGGCGGCGCGCAGCGGACGACCAACGTCTGGCGTCCGAGCGAGCACTCGATGATGCGGTGGATCGGGTTCTACTTCGACCAGATCGGCCGCGAGAACATGACCTACCGGATCACGGGCCGCCGCAACGCCAACGCGATGGCGCTCGGGCACACGCCCACCGGCGAGGTCGGCCCGCAGGACGTCCTCTGGGTCGAGACGGGTCACCCGAAGTACCACGAGCTCGACGTCACCTGGAGCATCAACGGCGTCGTCGTCCCCGGCACGAACAACAGCCGGAACCTCGACCTCGGCGACCGCACCGTGACGGCGGGCGACATCGTCTCCGTGACCGTGCAGGACAAGACCGACTTCGTCCGCGACCCGGCCATCCTCAACGGCCCGCGGATGACGCAGACGCGCCAGTGGACGGTCGGCGCGGCGCTGCCGGCCAATCCTGTCGGTGTCGACATCACGCTCGCGACCGAGACGAGCCGCGCGGTCGGCGGCAAGGACATCGTCTACGTCGAGACCACGCATCCGAACGACCGGGTTCTCGACGTCACGTGGCGTCTCAACGGCGTCGTCGTCCCGAACGGGAACAGCCGCAACTTCGACCTCGAGGCGCAGAACCTCGCGTCGGGGACGTACACGCTCAGCGCCACCGTCACCGACCCGGCCGACCCGACAGGTCCCTCCGCGTCGCGCACGTGGACGGTGGACAACGTCCTGCCGACGGCTCCGCGCGAGCTCTCGCCTGCCGTGTACACGGTGAACCGGCCCGCGCAGCCGACCGAGTACATCTACACGGGCGACGGCGTGTTCACGATGGGCCTGAACCCGGTGGACGACCAGCCCGGCTTCGTGGTCAGCGAGTTCCGCCTCGATCGCGACGGCTGGTTCAACTACTTCGGCTTCCCCGAGCAGCCGTTCGGGACGCCGATGAAGTTCGGACCGTCGGGCTTCAACGTCAAGGCTCTCACGTACGGCAACCTCGGCAGCGGCGGCCTCTCGAAGGCGACCTTCGAGCAGTCGTTCCCGGACTTCGTTCCGGGCTGGGGGAGGCACACGCTCGAGCACCGGGCCATCGACGCGGCCGGCAACATCGGCAACGCCGAGGAGTTCAAGGCCACGGTGCTGCCTCTCGCGGTCGCTCCGGCCGAGATCTCGGAGGAGCTGGTCGAGGGCGACTCGACCTCGACGTCCTTCGCGATCACGAACACGCTCGAGTCGGGACGCTCGTTCGACTGGACGATCCGCGAGGCGCCGAGCAGCTGCCTCGCGCCGTCCGACGTCAGCTGGCTCAGCGCCACGTCGGCTGTGACCACGGCCGCGAACACATCGGCGACCGTCGACGTCAACCTCGACGCCGACGGCCTGACGGCGCCGACCGTGTACACCGCGAAGCTCTGCATCGAGTTCGAGGGCGGGCCGGTGTACGAGGTTCCGGTGTCGCTCCAGGCTCAGTATCCGTTCGACGGCTTCCTGGCCACGTTCGAGAACCCGCCCACGCTGAACGCGGCGCACTCGAACGCGGTGCAGACGTTCTGGTTCCGCCTCGGCGGCAACCGTGCGCTGGACATCGTCGCGGACGCCTCCTCGCGCCGGATCGACTGCGCGACGAAGGCTCCCATCGGCGGCACCGAGCCGGCACCGAACCCGAGCTGGGACAGCCTGTTCTACCAGGCGCACACGGGCCGTTACTCGTACCCGTGGAGGACGACGACCGCGTACAGGGGCACCTGTCGCGAGTTCATCCTGACGCTCGACGACCAGAGCGTGCACACCGCCTGGCTCCAGTTCGTGAGGTAGCACGTAGGCAGGCAGCGGGGGAGCGCCCGTCAGCGGGCGCTCCCCCGGATTACCCGGCGATCTAGGCGATCGAGAGCGGCGTGTGCAGCGGGACGCGGTCGTAGAGGTCGATCACGTCCGGGATCAACATGCGGATGCAGCCGTGTGAGGCCGCCCCGCCGATCGAGGCCGTGTCCCCGGTGCCGTGGATGCCCGCGCCGTCGTAGAAGCCCATCCAGCGCGCCTTGATCGGGTTCGAGGGGTCGTTCCCGGGGATGACCTTGCCGGCGAGGTCGCCGGCCCACTCGCTGTTCGGGACGTACCACGCGGGGTTGGCGGCCATGCTCTCGATCTCGTACTCCCCGGCGGGCGTGTCGAACCCGGCTGCTCCGATGCCGACGCGGTAAGTCTTGACCAGCCGCTGGTTGACGAAGAGGCGCAGCTCGCGCCGCGAGCGGCTGATCGCGATGAAGTGGCCGTAGCGCTCCTTCAGCTTCTTCGTCGTCACCTTCGGCCGGACGATCTTGACCGGCACCGCGAACGTGCGGCTCGACTCGGGACTGACGAGGTGGTCGACGATCTGGTTGCGGAGCAGACGGGGCCGGACCGCGACGCCGAGTTGCGCCGGCGTGATCGAGACGCCGGCGAAGGAGGCCGAGCTCGTCGCGTCGCGTGCGGGCTGCTGGACCTCGCGGCGGATGCCTGCGACGACCCGCGCGACCGCGTCCTTCGAGTAGTCGACCTGGAGCGCGAGGTCGGTGTCCTCCGTCCCGCCGGTCAGGTCCCGGAACGACCGGGTGAGGAAGTTCCCCTCGCGGCTTTTCGCCATCGCGGTGCCAAGCAGCGCGTCCGCGTTCGTCTGCACGTCGACGAGCGCCGGGTCGATCGTGAACGTGCGCTTGCGGTACCTGATGCGGAGCGGCTCGTCGATGTGATGGGCGACCTCCCGGCGCACGGCCGTCCTCGCCTCGGCCAGCGTCATCCCTCCGACATCGACGCCGGCAACGCTGATTCCCTCCGCGATCTGGTCCGACCGCGAAGAGTCGTAGCGGTGCAAAGCAGCTGTGGCCGACCCGGCCAGCACGACAACGGCCAGCACCGAGATGACGAGTGCTTTTCGCACTGGGACTTCACTACCTTAGCGAGCGTTACGAAAGGTGCCCGCCAATTTCCAGGAGTTTCTAGGCGGCTACGACGGCCTGATCCCCGGTCTCCACTCGTGTGCGCGTCTCGCCCACGAGCCGCCCTAGGACGGCCTCGAGCTGAACGCAGAGCTCCTCGTCGACGAGCTTCCCGTCGTCGTCGAAGCGGCTCGGCGCGCTCGTGACGGAAACGCCGTCCTCGACGACGCGCGCACCCATCGTCTTCAGCACCTTGCGCAGCTCGGCCTGCGACCAGACCGCCCCGAACAGGCCGGTGGACGCCCCGATCACCGCGACCGGCTTGTTGCGAAGCTCGTTCGTCGCCAGCGGCCGCGAGACCCAGTCGAGGGCGTTCTTGAGCTGACCGGGGATCGACGCGTTGTACTCGGGAGTCGCGAAGAGGACCGCGTCGGCGCCGGCGATCGCGGAGCGGAGCTCCACGACTGCCGCCGGCGCCGTCGGGCCGTCGTCGTCCTCGTCGTAGGGCGGGATCGCCTTCAGGCCGTCCCAGACCTCCAGCGCGACGCCGTCGCCGACGTAGTCGGCAGCCGCGCGCAAAGCGCGCGTGTTGTGAGAGTCGCGGCGGAGGCTGCCTGAGATGCCGAGGATGGTCATCGCTAGTCGGCCTTCACGAACTGGAGCTCGGCGACGATCGTCACCTCGTCGGCGAGCGCGGGGCCGCCGGTGGGGAGGGGCAGGTTCCAGTCGATGCCGAAGTCCGTGCGGTCGACCGTTGCGCCAAGCGCGAAGCCGACGCGCTCGCCGCCGTACGGGTCGCTGAGGGCGGGTGTGGCCGTGCCGGTGACGGTGACGGGCTTCGTCACGCCCCTGATCGTGATCTCTCCGTCGACGCTGACCGTCTCGCCGTCGAGGGCGATGCGCTCGGCTGCAAAGCGCAGCTCCGGGTGCCGCTCGGCGTCGAAGAAGTCGGGCGACTGGAGGTGCGCGGCGAGGTTCTCGTCCTTCACGTCGACGCTCGCGACCCCGGCCGCGCCTGAGAGGCTCGCGCCGTCGTCGGCGATCTCGAGCGTGGAGTCGACCTCGCGGAACTCGCCCTTGAAGGTGCCGGCCAGGTACGCGATCTCGAAGCCGATCGTCGAATGGACCGGGTCGAGTCGCCAGGTACCGGCAGGGGCGAGCGTGCTGAGTTCCGTTGTGCTCACTGGGCTTTCCTCCTAGTGCTTGCGTGGTATACTATTGCGTACGCAAGCAAATGTAGCAGCGATATATTGAGTCCGCAAGTAATCCACGAAAACCAGCCGGCAAGCGCTCCCGCGGTGCTCGCCTGGACGCGCCTACTGCGCGCCTACTCGGCGACGGCGCGCTGCCTCAGCCCGGCCCTGCTCGAGGAGCACGGGCTCACGCTCAACGACTACGAAGCGCTCAAGCTGCTCGCCGACGCGGAAGGAAGGCGCATGCGGCGCGTCGACCTCGCCGCCGCGCTCTCGCTCTCGGCCTCCGGCGTCACGAGGCTGCTCGAAGGGCTCGAGGAGGATGGGCTCGTCGAGCGGGCCACGTGCCCGCACGACCGCCGGGTCGCCTACGCGCAGCTCACCGACGAGGGGGCGGCGAGGCTCCGCGCGGCGTCGTGCGGCCATGCAGCGTCGATCCGCGACCTGCTCGAGGAGTTGCTGACGGAAGCCGAGCTCGAGGAGCTCGCCGGGTTGCTCGGCAAGGTCGCCGGCGACGAAGCGGTCTAGCTAGTAGGGCAGCTCGACGTCGCTGACGTCGAGGCCGAGCGAGTTCGCGAGGCGAACGCCGTCGTCGAGGTCCTCGCGCAGGCGCTGCACGTCGCGGCTGTGCATCGCGCGTCCGATCCAAGCGCGCTCCGGGGGCCGCCAGAGGGCGTGGTCGACGAAGATCGGCAGCATGCGGTTCGCGGCCTTGACGAGCTTCTGCTTCGTCCGCTTCGTGGCGTTCTCGAGCAGCACGCGCTCGTAGGCCATGCCTGCGCCGTGGTGGATTCCATCGTCGATCGTCAGCCGGTTGCAGAGATCCTCGAGCACGGTGCCGCGCGAGGAGCGGGCGATGAGGCGGAAGCGCGGGATGATCAGACGCTCGAAGAAGACCTGCATGAGAAAGACCTTCTCCTCGAGCAGGTCGAGGTCGTCCAGGAACATCCGGGCCAGCTCGTCGAGGTAGGGATCTCGCGCGCCCGGGCCGCCGACCTCGCCGAGGAGCTTCAGCCAGGCCTCGACGTGCCGGGCCTCGTCCTGCGCCATCGTCGTGTAGTAGAGCCGCGCCTCGTGGTGCTCCGCGAGGTTCAGGAGCTGGGCGGCCATCTTCACGGCCAGGATGTCCGCCTGGTACTGCTGCGTGATGACCGAGCGCCAGACGTCCTTGCGCCGTGCCTGCTTCTGCGCCGACCCGCGCGCCTCCGGAATCGGCGGGATCTCGTTCCAGGGTAGGTCGTGCGTCTGCCATTCGGCCCGCTTGGCGAGCTCGTAGTAGCGCAGGACGCCGCGCGTTTCCCCGGACGGCTCAGGACCGATGCCGTGCTGAAGCTCTTCTACGGCCATCGCGTGGAGCTTAGCGCCGGTGTCGTGAGACGGGGCGGCCGGAGCCGCCCCGTCCACGGATCGTCAGCGCGTTCGCGCCATCAGCTTCGCGGCCAGCTCGCCGATCTCGCCGGGGTGGAAGCCGGGGACGCCGATCGCCGGCTCCGCCGGAAGCTCGGGACGCGGCGCACCCTCCGGCGGGCCGTCGACGAACTCCAGCTCCTCGCCGTCGACCGGATGCTGGCCGGTCCAGACCTGCCCGGCGTCCTCGTACGCGTCCGGGCTGAAGCGGTAGAGGATCCGGTGGAGGCCCTGCTCCTGCCACTGCCGGGTCTCCGGGAACTTGTCGTTGGGGATCTGCGGGATGTCGAGCATCTTGGGCACCTCGACCCCCGTGAGCTGCTCGAGAGCCTTCGCGTATGCGACCTGGTGCACGCCGCCGCGGACGAGCAGATAGCCGATCATCTGGCGTGCCGTCGGATGGTCGGTCATCTCGTAGACGCGGATCTTGTGCGCCCGCGCGCCGCACTCGAGGAAGAAGTTGTGCAGCAGGTCGAGGACGAGGTCGCCCGAGTTGAAGACGTAGTCGCCCTGCCACGGCTGGCCGAGCGAGTTGGCGACGAGCGAGGCCTGGCCGGAGACGATGTAGTGGTGCGAGAGCCGCGCGCTCTTCGCGTCAGCGAGCGGCGTCCCCACGTCTCCGTTGACCTCGGACTGGTCGCTCGCCCCGGTCAGCATCGCGTTGACGGCCGTGGAGACGAGCTCGACATGCCCGTACTCCTCGGCGCTGATGTTGGAGATGAGGTCGAAGTACGGCTTCGCGTCCTCGGCCCCGCGGAAGTTGAAGGACTGGAACGTGTAGTTCATGAACGTCGACATCTCCCCGAAGCGCCCGCCGAGCAGCTCCTGGACGGCTGCGGCGCCGTCGCGATCGGGCTCGTCGGGAAGAGGCAGCTCGATGGCGAGCTTGTCCAGCTTGAGAATCAAAGTGACCCCTTCCGTGAGTGTTGCGGTGTCCCTCTCGGCTACCCCCGGAGGTCAACGACAAACGCCTTGCGGCAGCTCCTAGCCGACGGCGACCTTGAGCGCGACGATCAGGAGCCCGAGCGCCAGGTTCGTCCCGACAACGGCGAGCGTCGCCAGGCCACCCAGCTGCTCGATCCGGGCGTAGCGGAGGCCCTGCACGGCCAGCGTGCCGACGCCCAGCCAGACGGCGAGCCACAGCGCCGTCGAGTCCTTCAGGACGTCGAGCGCGCCGAGAACGACCGCAACGCAGGGGCCGACGGCCGCGAGGACGATCGTCGCCTCGCGACGTCCGACGTCGACGAGCCGGCGGGCCCGGATCGGCTGCTCCTCGCTGACGCTCTCGGCCAGCGCGTGCGCGTAGACGTGTGCGAGCCACAGGACGATGGAAGTCGTCGCGACGACGGCCGCGAGCTGCCACATCCTGCCCTCGGTGTTGGCCGCACCGGCCACGAGTGCCGCCAGGACGACGATCGTCCCGTAGACCGTCCCGGCAATCGTCTCTCCGGTACCGAAGACGATGTGCCGGGTCCGGCTCATGTCGCCGCGGCCCGCTCGTCGGCCGCCCACCGCGCCGTCAGGCTGCGGCAGCGATCGATCATCAAGTCCTGCCGCTCGCGCTCGACCTCGAGCCGGATCGCCCTGACCACGAGGTCGCCGAACTCGCGGCTCTCGACGTACTCGACCGTCTGCTCGTCGAGGTGGGGAAGGGCGGTTGCGCGGAAGTCCTCGAAGCGGTCGGCCTGGAAGTACGCGTCCGCGAGCACCGCGTAGCGGTCGAGCTTCTCCGCGTAGGAGAGCTCCGGGTCGTCGCCGATCTCGAAGTACTCGCGCGTCCGCTGGTTGAGGTGCATCGAGCGGCCGGTCGCGACGCAGAAGGCGCACCAGGCGAGCAGGGACTTGATCGCCCACGGGAAGTGATAGTGCAGGCTGACGAGGGCGATGTCGGGCGAGGCGTTCGCGTAGTCGATCGGGTGGGCGTGGCCTTCCTTGACGATCGTCTCGCACGAGTTGAACTCCCAGCGGAAGAACGCGTTGACGAGGCGGCTGATGACGGCAACCTCGCGCGCGAGCTCGGGCGGAAGGATGTCGAGCTCGACGTCGTAGCGGTAGTGGCCGTGCGCGCCGGGGTCGTAGCGCATGACGCGGGTCTGCGGACCGATCGAGAGGCTGCGAGTGAAGACGTCGAAGTCCTCGACGCTCGCCTGGAGGTGCATCATGCGCTCGCCGGACTCGTCGTAGGCCGCGTGCAGCTCCTCGGGGCCGGCGATCCGCGTCACGCCGACCCACATGCCGCCGTCGAACGGCTTCATGAAGAGCGGATAGCCGATTCGGGCCGCGACCTCGTCGAGGTCGAAGTCCGGGTTGTAACGCTCTGCCATCGGGACGTAGCGCGGGTTGTCGGGCGGGAGCTTGTGCGGCAGGAGCCACGTCTCCGGCACCTTCAGCCCGAGCCGCATCATCGCGCAGTACGCGGCGTGCTTCTCCATCGCCTGGAACGTGAACGGGTTGTTCAGGAGGTAGACCTCGTCCATCAGGGCGATCTTCTTCAGCCACTCGCGCGGGAGGTCGTACCACCAGGAGAGCCGGTCGATGACGAGCGACCAGCGGGGCGCGTGCCGGAGGTCGAAGGGCTCGTTTCGGATCCGCTGCGCGGCTAGCACGTGCGTCTCGCCCCGGTAGCGGAAGGGCCCGACGCGATCGAGCAGGCTCTCGAGGGCTGTCGGCCAGTCCTCCTCGGTGGCGAGCAGCAAGCCGATCGGATGCTGGCTCCCCATCTCTTCGGAAGCGCGATGCTACGGGGTCCGAGGTCACCCGTGAAGGAGGCGCAATGGTGCAGGAGGCACGCCTGGTCAGGACCGAGCACGGGCTCGAGCCCGAGGGCGAGGGCTGGTACGTGCTCAACGCGCGCGAAGCGAGGTGGTACGAGAACCCCGAGTACGGCGGCTACGTCAACTTCCAGGGTGACGTGCGCTTCGCCCAGGTCGGCTTCAACATCGCCGTGCTCGCGCCCGGCCAGCCCGCGTGCATGTACCACGGCGAGGAGGATCAGGAGGCGTTCCTCATGCTCGCCGGCGAGGCGCTGCTCCTGGTCGAGGGCGAAGAGCGGCCGCTCGGGCCGTGGGACTTCTTCCATTGTCCGCCCTGGACGGAGCACGTGATCGTGGGCGCGGGCGACGGCCCGTGCGTCTTCGTCGCGGTGGGCGCGCGGACGCCCGGCTCGTGCGTCGTCTATCCACGGACGGACGTGGCGCTTCGGCACGGGGCCGGAGTGGAGGAGGAGACGGACTCCGCGGACGTTGCCTACGCAGCCGTGTCCGAGCCCGAGGCGCGCCCGTACCGCGAGGGCGAGTTGCCCGACTGGTGAGTAGACTCGGCGCGCAGAGTCGTCTGTCAGCAGGAGGTATTCAATGGCAAGGGCCAGAAGGGCGCCGAAGCCAAAGCCGAAGCCGAGTGCGAAGCCGCGGCGGCGCGCGTCGAGGAAGCGTCAGCCGAAGCGGATCCTGAACGTCATTCCGTCGCCCGAGAGGGACGAGGACTGGACGTTCCGGAACGCGCAGGAGGCGGACATGATCGCCACCGCCCCGCGTGTTCCCTCGACCAAGGACCTGCGGGCCGATTGGTGGAGGATCAACGACCAGAAGTCGACAGGGTCCTGCGTCGGGTGGGCCACTGCCGACTCCGTCCTCCGCTGGCACTTCGTGAAGGCGGGCAGGCTCCCGCAGTCGACGCTCCTTTCGCCTCGTTTCATCTGGATGGCGTCGAAGGAGACCGACCAGTTCACGTCGCGGCCGACGACCTTCGTCGACGCCGAGGGCACCAGCCTCAAGTCCGCGCTCGACATCGCGCGCAAGTACGGCGCGGTGCGCGACTCGGCGCTGCCGTGGGCGACCGGCAAGCTCTTCGGCGGCTCCGCGAACACGCTCTACGCCCTCGCGGCGCAGTTCAAGATCCTCGCCTACTTCAACCTCGGCGTGAACCCGTCGAACTGGCGCACGTGGCTCGCCACGAACGGGCCGATCCTCACGCGCCTGGACGTCGATTCGACGTGGGACGCCGCGAGCGACAACAAGGGCGTCCTCGCCGAGTACAAGCCGAGGACGGCGCGTGGCGGCCACGCGGTCGCGATCGTCGGCTACCGGCCCGGAGAGTTCATCGTCAGGAACAGCTGGGGCACCGGCTGGGGCGACAAGGGCTTCGCGTACGCCTCGGACTCGTACGCCGAGAACGCGTTCACCGAGGCCTACGGCGTCAGCGTGAGCTAGGCCGAGGCGCGGTACCCGAACAGGTGCCCGATCGGCGCCAGCAGAGCGAAGAGGAGCTTCTGGACGCCGTAGGTCGGCCGCGCGAGCGCGAAGTCGTCCAGGTGCCTGCGGCCGATGACGGCCATGTGCAGGAGGTTCGGGCGGCCCTGCTCGTCCGTCTTGCCGTCCTCGGCGAGGCGGTACATCGTCTCCAGGAAGCCCTCGTACGTCCCCGCCGGCACGAAGTCGACGACCATCCGCGCGGGAGCGTCGCCCTCGACCCTGAAGGTGTGCGGCTCTCCGCGCGGGATCTCCAGCTTGTCGCCGGGCTCGAGGATCCGGATCGTCCCGTGTAGCGCGATCGCCACGCGGCCCTCCTTGATGTCGTAGCGCTCGACGAAGCGACGGTGCACGTGGAGCGGCGGGCCCTCCTTGTGCGGGGCCGCGACGACGTCGACCTGGAGGAGCTCGCCGTTCGAGTCGGCGGTCGGGACGACGAAGGTGAGCGTCTCGCCCGTCGCCGGGTTGCGGATCACGTCGCCTGCTTTCGCCACGGCGGAACACTAGCCATCGTGCTCGTTTGGCGTCTAACCGGGTAGTGAGCGCGGATCACGGAGTGGGAGTGGTGTTCGAGGGCGAGCGCGTCGTCCTGGCCGAGTTCCACTGCTGGCCCGGGGACCCGCGCTGGTCGCGGGAGAACCGCATCGAGCGGGGCCACCATGTCGTCTTTCCCGGCACGAGCGTCGTGATCGAGCACGACGGCCGCCCGGTCGTCGCGACCCCGAATCACGTCATGTTCTACAACCCGCAGCAGAGCTATCGCCGCCGGCTCCTTCATCCCCACGGCGACCACTGCGCGTTCCTGCTCGTGGAGCCCGAGCTCCTCGACGAGGTCGCGCCGTGGCTCGCCGGAACGCGTTTCCCGGTCAGCCATGGGCCGCTCGAGCCGTCGACGTACCTGCTCCACCGGCTTCTCCTGCGGGCCGTCGAGGCGCGGAGTGCCGACCGCCTGCTCTTCGAGGAGACACTCTGCCGCCTGCTCGCCGAGGCCGTGGCGAGCGGTCTGCGCCTCGTCACGGCGCCAACACGAAGCGAACGCCGGTCGACGGCCAGAAGCCACGCCGAGCTCGTCGAGGCGACGAAGGAGCTGGTCGCGGGACGGCTCGGCGACCGGCTGACGCTCGGGGAGATCGCCCGCACCGTGCACAGCTCTCCGTTCCATCTGGCCCGTGTGTTTCGCGCGCACACCGGGTTCACGATCCACGGCTATCGCAATCAGCTGCGGCTCCGCTCGTCGCTCGAGAGCCTCTTCGACCCCGACGTCGACCTCGCTCTGCTCGGGCGCCGGCTCGGCTACTCCAGCCACAGCCACTTCACGGACAGCTTCCGCCGGGCCTTCGGTCGTCCGCCCTCAGCGGTGCGCCGGGAAGGCCGGACGGCGGACCTCGCAGAACTGCGCACGATCCTGGAAGCGCCGCCCTCGCGAGCTGCCTAGCCTCGGTCGAAAGACCGAAGGGGGAGCCGTGCGCTGGAACCGTTGGCTGCCCGCCGGCCTCGCCGTTCTCGTCGCGGCGCTGGCGCCGGGCGCGGGCGCGACCAAGGACGACGGGTTCGTCGAGCCCGTCAAGGTGCTGTACGAGCTGGCAGGCGACACGCCAGGAGCGAACTTCGGCTGGGCCGTGAGCGAGCTCGGCGACGTCGACCGCGACAGGCGGATGGACCTGATTGTCGGGGCTCCGTTCTCGAGCACCGGATCGACGTTCGTCTACTCGGGGCGGGGCGGCGACCTCCTCTACAGGCTCGACGGAGCTGCCGGGGACCAGCACGGCTACGCGATCGCGGACGCGGGAGACACGAGCGGCGACGGCGTGCCGGACATCGTCAGCGGCGCGCCGGGCGTCGGAGCGGGCCACGCCTACCTCTACTCGGGACGGACCGGACGGCTCCTGCACACGTTCACGGGCGTCGGAAGCGGCGACTTCTTCGGCTCGGCGGTGGCCGGTGCCGGCGACGTCGACCGGGACGGCCGCGCCGACGTCTTCGTCGGGGCGGAGCTAGCCGACGCCGGCGGCACGGACTCCGGCCAGGCCTACGTCTTCTCGGGCCGCACGTACGAGCTCCTCCTCACCGTCGACGCGGGCGACGGCGGCGATCACTTCGGCTCCGCGACCGACTGGACCGAGGACATGAACCGCGACTGGGTGCCCGACCTCGTCGTGGGAGCGCGGGATGCCGGGCCGGGAGCCCGAGGACGGGCGTACGTCTTCTCGGGGCGGAACGGGAGGCTCCTCCACCAGATCGAGCCTCCGGTCAGCGGGGGCGACGTCGGGTACTTCTTCGTTGCGGGCGTCGGGGACGTCAACGACGACGGGAGGCCGGACGTCTACGCCGCCGACTTCAGCGACAGTTCGCTCGGGCCCGCGACCGGGCGCGCGGCGGTCTACTCGGGGAAGAACGGGCGCGAGCTCCTGAGCTGGACGGGCTCGGCTGCAGGCGAGGGTCTCGGACCCGGCCGGGAAGCGGGAGACGTGAATCGCGACGGCCACGTCGACCTCGCGATCGGCTCGTGGATCTCGAACGACGGCGCGCCGACGGCGGGCCAGATGGAGATCTACTCGGGCAAGGACGGGTCCCTGCTCCGGCGCATCACGAGCACGACGGCCGGCGAGAACTTCGGCTTCGACGCGGTCGGGCTCGGAGATCTCAACCGCGATCGGATCCCGGACCTCGTGGTCTCCGCGGCAACGGGGGAAACGGTCTACGTGATCGCCGGCAGGAAGCGCTGACCACGTTCGCCCGAAGACGGCCCGGGGCCTTGCTGCCTCTCGGCTCCGGGCCGCTCTCTCCGGCGAAGCCCCGGGGCTCGGATCTTGCATCGTGCATGCCCGGCAAGGTTGCACCGCAAGATCCGCCCCGGTGCGCTACCTCCTCCCGGAAAGGAGCGCAAGGAAGATGTGTGGCCCCAAGCCACTGCTCCGGGCCGCGGCCTATTCGGCGGCCGAGCCCCCGGCTGCGTCGTCGAGGCGGTAGATGCGCGCCTCGCGGCGGCCGTTTCGGCCCGTCTCGATGCGGGCGACGATCTGCTCGAGGCGCGCAAGGCGCCGGTCGACCGAGCGCCAGCCGTTCGTCACGAGCTCGGTCAGCAGCGCGACGTCGTCCAGGCGGTCGCGGCGCTCGTCCTGGAGGCCGACCGAGACGTCCTCGAGCCGGGCGAGCATCCGCTCGAAGAGCGCGCCGAGCTCGGCGACGTGCTGGGCGACGGGGCGGACTTCGACCCGCAGCGCCTCGTAGACGACCGACCCGACTCCCTGCGGGAGCGTCGTCTCGAGCTCTGCCGCGGTGGCGCGGAAGCGCTCGAGGACCGCCTCGCGCTCAGGGCCTTCCGGCAGGGCCGGGAGAACCTCGACGCGGCCCGGGTACGGAGGCTCGCCGAGCGCCTCGATCGCCTCGTGGACCCGCAGCTCGACCTCCTCGCTGACAGGCTCGCCGTGAATGACTCGCAGAACGTTCTCGGCGGGAACGTCCGCAAAAGCCGCAAGCTCGAGAATCGTCGCCACAGTACGCCCTTACAAAACCTAAACCTCTCAGCCGCCTGGTTCAACAGCGGCCGACCAGGAACTTCCAGAGCCGGTCTCGACCTGTGCCTGAGCCAGTGCGGCTTCCGCGCGCGCGAGCACCGAAACCGCGTCGTCCTCGAAGCGGAGCTCGACAGCCGCGGTCGGCACCTGGCCGTCGATCACGCCGGCTTCCTTCGCGCCCAGCGCGAAGCGCAGGCGCCGGGAGAGCCGGTCGGCGTCGCGCCGGGACGACTCGGGGAGGAGGACGGCGAAGCGGCCGGTCGCGAGATGGTAGACGAGGTCGGTCGACCTGACTGCGCTCTCGAGGCGCGCGGCGGCCGTGCCGAGCCGCTCCTCGGGCGCCTCCACGCCCAGGAGCAGCAGGCTGAGCGGGTGGGTGTAGCGCCGGGCCCGCGCGCACTCCACGTCGAGGGCCGCCTGGAGCGAGCGGCGGCCGCGCAGGCCGGTGGCCGGGTCGACGTCGAGCTCCCGCCGCAGCTCCTCGAAGCGGAAGGCGTTCGTCAGCGCAGGCCCGAGAGCCGCCGCCAGGCCCTCGAGCTGCTCGAGCTCCTCCTCGGTGACCTCGCGCTCGACGCGCCGCCAGAAGATGCCGAGGGTGCCGATGCGGGCGCCGGACGAGTCGGGCACCGGCAGCGCCAGCCCGCCGCTCAGGCGGAACTCGTCGCGTTCGACCTCATCCTCGCCGTAGCGGTAGCTGAGCGTGACCGCGCGGGCCTCCTCGCCGCCCGGCGGCAGGCCGAGCAGCTCGCGCGACGACTCCTCGGAGTTGAGGCCGAACGTGGCGACGAGCGGGTTTCCCTCCTCCTGGGGCAGAACGAGCATCGACGCGGCCGCGTTGGCGAGGCCCGAGGCCGATTCGAGCACGCGCCGCAGTGTGGTCTCGAGGGTGTCCTGGGCGCCGACGTCCCCGAGGTGGCGGAGCCAGCGAAGCTCGCTGCGCGCCTTCGTGGACTGTGCGCGCTCGCGCCTGACTTCCTCCCAGGCCCGCTCGGCGTGGTCGGGTGCCGGCTCGGCGGGCGGCGCCTGTCTCGCGTGCCGGAGCTTGGCCGCGAGGACGAGGCTGGTCAGGAGCAGGATGGCTGCGAGCGCGGATGCGCCGACAGCGATCCAGGTCGTGATCTCCCACGTTGACAAAGCGCTCCTCCCCTCACCGGCCGCAAAGCGAGCGCGGGTACTTCTCTCTCCCTACTTGGACTGTAGGAATTTTTCGGGAGATTTCCAGGCTCGTCAGCGGGCGCGCGCGAGCTTGAAGAGCAGGCGCTCCGTCCAGGAAGGGCGTCCCGGATCAAAATGGCCCGTCGCGGCGCGGGCGTAGGGCGCGCCGACGCGCCGCGCGTAGTCGACGAAGCCCTCCCGTCGTAGCGGTGCCCAGTCCTCGCGGTACGGGACGACGAGGTCGCGGCCGACCACCTTCTTCGCGGAGAGCAGGAAGGCCATGCCCATCCCGACGGAGACCTCGAGGAGCGTCCCGTGCTCCCGCCTCGCCTCCTCGCGCAGGCCGCGGTAGAGCGCGGCCATCTCCTCCGCTCCGGGGAGCTCCGACGCGTCCTTGCGGAACTCGCCGAGGGTCTCTCGCAGCTGGGCGAGCTCGAGCGGCGGGATGTCGATGAGTCCCGCGGTGCGTCCGGACGTGCTCTCGAGGGCTTCCAGGAGCTCGTCGACAGACCCGACATGGAGCTCTTTCGCAAGCACCCCGGCCGCCTTGAGCTCGTCCACAAACGCGGTGAGGTAAACGCGTGAGCCGTGGACCACGTCGGAGGCTGCCGCGAGCAGCCAGAGTGGCGAGAATCCGAAGGCCGCGATCGACCCGAGCTCGACGACGTTCCCGGCGGCCTTGCGCTTCGTGATCTCCTTGGCGGAGACCTCCGGCGGCTCGCTCGGCTCGACGCGCCCGACGGCCTCGATGGCGATCCGCAGGGCGTTCTTGGCAGTTGCCTCGTAGAGGCGCGACTGCCTCACGAAGCGCGGCAGGAGGACGAGCGCGCTCTCGTGCACGACGCCGCCGAGCGTCCCGATGATCGCCCGCAGCACCCGCTCGGGGAGCGAGATCGCGTACCAGAGCCGCTTAGCCGGATTTCGGTACGGTGCCGCCATGACTCACGCCACGATCCACACTACAGAGGGCGCCGTCGCCGTCGAGCTCTTCGACGAGGACGCCCCCAAGACGGTCGAGAACTTCACGAAGCTCGCGGAAGACGGGTTCTACGACGGCATCACGTTCCACCGCGTGATCCCGGACTTCATGATCCAGGGCGGCTGTCCCCGCGGGGACGGCACGGGCGGTCCCGGCTACGAGTTCGAGGACGAGCAGAACGAGCACCGCGTCGTTCGCGGCGCGCTCGCGATGGCCAACCGCGGCCCGAACACGAACGGCAGCCAGTTCTTCATCGTCACGACGGAGGCCGCGCCGTGGCTCGACGGCAAGCACACGGTCTTCGGCCGGGTCACCGAGGGCATGGACGTCGTCGACGCCATCTCCGCGGCCGACCGGGACGCGAACGACCGCCCGCGCGAGGCGATCAACATCGAGCGGATCGACCTACCGCAGGGCTAGAGAGCGTCTCAGGCCCCACGAGAGACCACGTTGGAGGTTCGGAGGCGCCCTAGGCGGCGCGGCCGTCGACGGCCGCTTCGTCGAGCGCCAGGAAGACCTCGACGACCTTCGGGTCCAACTGCGTGCCGGCGGCCTCGGCGAGGCGCCGGCGCGCCTCCTTCTCGGGCAGCCGCTTGCGGTACGCACGGTCGCTCGTCATCGCGTGGTAGGCGTCGCAGACGAGGATGACGCGCGCCTCGAGCGGGATCGCTTCGCCGGAGAGACCGTTGGGATAGCCGCTCCCGTCCCAGTGCTCGTGGCAGTGGAGGACGATCTCGCAGACCTCTTCCAGCCGCTCGATGGGGGCGAGGATGCGCGCGCCGAGCTCGGGATGGAGGCGGACGATTTGCCACTCCTCGTCGTCGAGCGGGCCCGGCTTGGCGAGGATGGCCTCGGGGATCCCGATCTTCCCGATGTCGTGGAAGAGGGCGCCCAGCTCGAGCCGCTTGAGTGTCCTGGCGTCGAGGCCGAGCGCGCGGCCGACGCGGAGCGAGAGGTCGGTGATCCAGCGGGCGTGCGAAGAGGTGTACTCGTCGTTCGCCTCCAGAGCGTTCGCGAGCGCCTCGACCGTGGAGAGGAACGTGCGCTCGAGGCTCTCGAAGTTGGAGACGTTCGCGATCGCGAGCTTGACCTGGTGCGCGACGCCGGCGAGGAGCCGCATGCTGCGCTCGTCGAACGTGTCGTCAGGCCCCTTGCCGCGCACGATGATGCAGCCGAGCCTGCCCGAGTCGAGCTCCAGCGGGGCGATCGCGATGGCGGCCTCGCCCAGGTCGGGGCTACCGCCGGCGACCGGGGTGGACAGCGTCTGGAAGGGCTCGCGGGCCGCGAGGATCTCGCGGGCGCGCTCGTGCGGGAACGGGATCGACCACAGGACGGCGGCGTCGTCCGGCTGGAAGCCGACGACGGCGCGGAGGCGCAGGTCCTCGCCCGGCCCCTCGGGAAGCCAGAGTGACGATCGCGGCCGGTGGAGCAGGTGCGCAGACAGCTCGACGGCGCGCTCGAGCACCTCGTCGAGGGACTGAGCCGCGGCCAGCTGCCGGCTGAAGTCGAGCAGCGAGTTGGCGATCCCGAGCGAATCCTTCGCCCGCTCGGCCTCCAGGCGCTCGGCCTCGTAGAGCCGCGCGTTCTCGACCGCGACCGAGGCGTGACCGCCCAGCACCTCGAGGAGGCGGACGTCGTCCTCGTCGAACTGGGCCACGCCGAGCTTGGAGATCACGACCGCGCCGATCACACGGGCCCCGTACCGGAGTGGGACGGCGATCATCGACTCGTCCACGTCGTCCGTGCCGGGAATGGTCTCGGCGAAGTCGCAGTCGAGGGCGTTGTCGAGGAGAATCGACTCGCCGGTGCTCGCGGCGCGGCCGGTGATGCCCTCGCCGATCTTGCAGCGGAGCGCCTCGACGCTCTCCTCGTCGTCCTGGTCGAGGTCGCCGCGCCAGGCCACCGGCACGAGGTCGTCGCCTTCGACGACGTACAGGCGGCAGCTGTGGTAGTCGACGAGCATCCGGAGCTCGTCGACGATCGTCTCACCGATCTGGCGGACGTCGTTCAGCCGGTTCAGCTTCCCGGCGAGGCTCTGGAGCATCTTCAGGTGCGCGATCGAGCGAACGTCGCGGCGGACGGAGCCGGGCTCCGGCCGCTCGCCGCCGTCCTCCTCGAAGAGCACTGCCTGGTTCTTGCCGCGCGCCTTCGCCGTCATCATCGCGATCTCCGCGCACGCGACCAGCTCGCGCGGGTTCATCGCGTGCTCCGGCCCCTGGGCGATGCCGACGGAGACGGAAAGACGGCCTGCAGGCTCGATCTCCGTCTCGGCCAGGCGGTCGATGATCCGGCGGGCGAGGCCGAGGGCGTCGCCGGCGTCGCAGGAGCCCATGATCACGCCGAACTCCTCGCCGCCGAGGCGGCAGACGACGTCGGAGACGCGGACGGTGCTCTGGAGCAGGTCGGCAAGCTCGAGGAGCATCTGGTCGCCGATCCCGTGGCCGTGGACGTCGTTGACGCGCTTGAAGTCGTCGATGTCGAGCATCAGGACAGCGATCGTGTCGTGGGTCCGGCTCGCCCGGTTGAGCTCGGCGCGGAGACGCTCGTGGAAGTAGCGGTGGTTGTAGAGGCCGGTGAGCGAGTCGGTCTGCGCCTGCAGCTCGAGGACGGCGCGGACCTGCGCGTTGTCGAGGGCGAGCGCCGCCGCGTCGCCGAAGCGCTTGGCGAGCTCGAACTCCTCGTCCGTGAACGCCGCGCCGGCGCCGATCCGGTAGACGTTGAGGGCGCCCTTGACGCTCCCGCGGGCCACGAGGGGCACCGAGATGAGGGCTTCCTGCTCGTCCGCGGGTGTCCCGGGGACGGTCTTCACGCGCGGGTCGAGGTGGGCGTCGTTGACGAGCTGGGGCTCGAGGTGGTCGATCGCCCAGCCCGTGATTCCCTCGCCGAGGAGCGGCCTGGAGCTCATGACCTCCTCGGCCCAGCGATCGCGCGCCATCACCGGGATGAGGACGCGCCGTGCCTCGTCCGCCTGGTAGATCGTGAACGCGTCGTAGGGGATGACGTCCGCCAGGCTGTCGGCGATGCGCTCGAGCACGGTCGTGTGCGTCTGCTCCGACAGCACCTCATGGAAGACCTCGGCGAGACGCCGGTACGAGTCGACGAGCGCGTCCGGGCGCGCGGGCGACCCCCGGTCGGTCGCCTCGACCGCCTCGAACAGCGAGCCGTTCACCTCTCTCAGTTCCACGCGGCCGCAGGTACCTCCTCTTCGCGGCCCCGCCGCCTGGGGCCAGGACCAAATTCAACCCGTCCCGCATGGCAACCCACCTCCCTCCGAAGGGTGATTCGTGCCAGGCGCGTCTTAGAGGGCGACTTGCCAGCCTCGGCAGGGTCGAGGATGATGGTCGCTGCCCAGCAGGAGAGTCGAAGGAGGTCTTTTTGCCCCACCACTGGTGGCTGATCGAGGGAGACAACCCGGGGCCGAAGCAGCGTGCTGCGAGCGTGCTGAAGGCGGTCGACGACCTGCCCAACGTCGAGTGCCTGTTCGTTGGACGCGAGGAGCCGGCCAGCTCCGGGCGGTGGTACGCGCTCGTTTGGGTCGACCCGAAGGCCGACCCGGAAGAGCTGAAGCGCGCCAAGGCCAGCATCAAGGTACGGCGGTCGGTGAAGCAGCTGACCCGCTTCGACGGGTAGCCGTCCAGGGAGGTTCCGCATGCCCCACCACTGGTGGTTGATCGACCCTGACAACCCTGGCCCCAAGCAGCGGGCCAAGGCGGTTCGCAAGGCCGCCCGCGAGTACGGGACCGAGGTGCTCTTCGTCGGCCGCACGAAGAAGAACGCCTGGTTCGCCCTGGTCTACATCGAGGACCCGGAGCGGGAGGACGAGGTCTACAAGGCCGTCGGCGGGCGAGGCAAGCTCTTCGACCTCGAGGGCATCGAGCCCGAGAGCAAGGAGCGTCGCGGTAAGGGCGACTAGCTAGTCCGAGACTCCGACATACGAGACGGCGCCGACGTCTCGGTAGAAGCTGTTCGCCCTGCGCCGCTCACGCTCGGCGTCGTGCTCACGGCCGTCTGCGGCCAGGTCCGCCGCCGCGCGCAGCCGCGCGAGGGCCTCGTCGGGCAGTGACCCGATGTGCGAGAAGGTGTCCGCCGCACGGCGCCAGTCGCCCTCGGCGGCCGCCTGCGCGGCCTCGAGCCACCGCGTCGTGGTGGGCGCCCGTCGTGCGGCGTCGACGAGGTCGTCCGCGCGGTTGAGCTCGAGCAGCGCGAACGCGAGGTCGGGGATCCAGAACGATCCCAGCGAGTGCCCGCGGCCCTCGTCCAGCCAGAGCCCGAGGAGCTCGTCGGCCGCGTCCGACGCGGCGTCGCCCCTCCCCGAGGCGGCGAGAGCGTGCGCGTCGAAGGCAAGCACGGGGAAGAGGAGCTGGGGCGCGCCGACCGACCGCGCGGCGGCAAGTGCGCGTTCGACGCTCTCGAGAGCCGGTTGCGGGCCTTCCCGGGCGAGCTGGACCTTCGCGCGGACGAGCAGCACGTCAACCTCGTGGAGCGAGCCGTTGCCCTCCGCGCCCTGGGCGAGCAGCCCTGCGCCGATTTCGAGCGCATGCGTCCAGTTTCCGCGCCAGTAGGCCTCGAAGACGCGCTCGACCTCGAGCCAGCGAAGCGCGAGCGCGTCGCCGAAGCGCTCGGCGGCCCGGCGGGACTCGGCGTAGAGCTCGAACGCGCGCGTGAGGTCGCCGAGGTCGGCGGTCATCGACGCGAGGAGGTTGTAGCCGCGCGCGACCTGCGGCGAGTTGGCGAGCGCGGCGACCTGGACGCTCTCGCGCAGATCGTCGAGCCCGTCGAGGTCGCCCGTCATGACGCGCGAGAACCCGCGCGTGGAGAGGGTGTGCGCGCGGAAGTCGTCCAGCCGCAGCTCGTCCGCCATGCGGAGCGCCTCGCCTGCGGCGCTCGTCGCTTCCTCGGCCTCGTCGGCCGCGAGGTGGAGGTGTGCGCGGCTTGCGAGGACGCGGACCTTGGATCGTGACGGGGGCCGGTCGGCGAGGAGGGCCACGGCCTCCCGCAGGTGCGACTCGGCCTCCTCGCGTCGCCCCCGGGTGATCATCAGGAGATCGGCGAGCAGCACCTCCGCCTCGGCCGCGAGCTCGAGCTCGCCGGCTTCGAGGAGCTCGCGGGCCGCCTCCTCCAGCACGTCGGCGCCCGTCTGCTCGGCGCGGAAGAGCGCCTGCCCGTAGCGCAGGAGGAGCGGAGGCCGCTCGGCGTCGTCCTCGGGCCAGGACGCAAGCGCCTCGCGGTAGAAGCGCACCGCCGGCCCGTAGGCGGAGAGCGCAAGCGCGCGGTCTCCCGCCTCCGCCAGGGCGAGGCGTGCGCGCTCGGGGAGATCGTCGATGCCGCGGTTGGCGGCGCGTGCGAACTGGAGGGCGCTGAGGTAGTGGTGCGCGACGAGGTCGGCGATGTCCTCTGCGCGGTCGCCGGCCAGCGACTCCAGCCATTCGGCCGTGCGCCGGTGCAGCTCGGCGCGGCGCGGCCGGGGAATCTGCCCGTAGGCGACGTCGCGCACGAGGACGTGCCGGAAGACGAACGCGGTCTCGCCGGCGACGGACGAACGGCGCTCGCGCCGGACGAACTCCTTGCGCTCGAGGCGCTGGAGACCGTGCTCGACCTCGGGCGCCGGCCGGTCGCTGACCGCGGAGAGGGCGCCGACCCAGAAGACCTTCCCGACGACGGCTGCGTCCTGCACGAGCGCCTTCTCCTCGCCCGCGAGCGTGTCGAGGCGCGCCGCGATGATCCCCTGCACCGTCTCCGGGAGCGGCGGGCCGGCCTCCGTGCCGCTCTCGGCGAGCATACGAACGAACTCCTCGGCGTAGAGAGGGTTGCCGCCCGCGTGCGCCAGCAGGTCGTCCACCCGCTTCTGCGGCACCAGGCGCTCGGCCAGCAGCGACTTGACGAGCCGCTCGATGTCGGCGTCCGACAGCGGCGAGAGAGAGACCGTGAGCGCGCTGCGCTTGCCGCCGCCCCAGCCGGGCCTGCGCTCGAGCAGCTCGGGCCGCGCCGTGCAGACGACGAGGATGGGAACGTCGGTCGCCCAGTCGACGAGGTGGTCGACGAAGTCGAGGAGCCCCTCGTCGGCCCAGTGGAGGTCCTCGAAGACGAGCACGAGCGGCCGCGTCTCAGCGAGCGCCTCGAAGAAGCGGCGCCAGGCCGCGAAGGCCTCGCGCCGCAGGTCGCTGCCGGCTGCCTCGGGCCCCTCGAGACCGACGAGCGGGCCGAGGTGCTCGTCCACCCAGGTCGCCTCGACCTCGTCGTGCACGACGCTCGTCACCGCGACCGTGAGCTTGACCGCCGCCTCGTCGGAGGAGTCGGACTCGAGGATCCCGGCCTGGGCCTTCACCATCTCGCCGAGTGCCCAGAAGCTCACGCCTTCCCCGTAAGGGAGCGAGCGGCCCTGCCGCCAGTTGGCGAAGACCTCGGGATCGTCGTCGAGGGCAGCGTAAAGCTCGAAGAGGAGGCGGCTCTTGCCGATGCCCGGTGCGCCCACGAGGGTCACGAGCTGCGGCGCGCGCTCGCGCTCGGAGCGCGCGAGGGCGTCCCGCAGGAGACGCAGCTCGTCTTCGCGCCCGATCAGCTCGGCCCCGCCGCGGAACGCGATGTCGACACCGAGGCGCGTGCGGGGAGCGACGACCTCCCAGACCCGGATCGGCTCGGTCTTGCCCTTGGCGGCCACCGGCTCCGCATCGCGATACTCGATCACCGTGGAAGTGGCCCTGAACGTCGTGTCGTCGACGAGGATCCCGTCGACGGGGGCCGCGGACTGGAGCCGGGAGCAGGTGTTGATGATGTCCCCCGCGGCCATGCCCTCGCCCTCACTCGGGCGGGCCGAGAGCGCGATCATCGCCTCGCCCGTCGTCACGCCGATGCGCACGTGCAGTCCGAGGGCGGGATCGGCGGCGTTCAGCTCGCCGATGGCCTCGCGGACGGCGATCGCCGCGCGCACGCCGCGCTCGGGGTCGTCCTCGTGGGCCAGCGGCGCACCGAAGAGGGCGACTACGGCGTCGCCGATGAACTTCTCCACGGTGCCGCCGTAGCTTTCGAGCTCGGTCTTCACGCGGGCGTGGTACGGGGCGAGCATCCGCCGCACGTCCTCGGGGTCGAGCTTCTCCGCGCGGCCCGTGAAGCCGACGAGGTCGGCGAAGAGCGCGGTGACGACCTTGCGCTCCTCGAGAATCGGCGGCTGCGCCTCGCTCGGCTCGAACGGCGCGCCGCAGGCGGTGCAGAAGGGAAGGCCGAGCGCGACGACCTCGCCGCAACTCGCGCACGCGCGCCCGAGCTGGACGCCGCAACTTCCGCAGAACAGCGCCCCCGGGCGGTTCTCGAAGCTACAAGAGGCACATTCGGCCATGACGCGAACTAGTGTAGGGAGCTTGCAGGCCGAGAACGCGCCGCGCCCCGGTCTCGTCGAGGTCCTCGCTGTGTGGGCGCTCTTCGGCCTCGTCGGGGTGGCGATGCTGGTCACGTACGCGCGCCTGCCGCTCGACGAGCTCTACAACGTGAGCAAGACCGGGCTCGAGGGCGGCGCGGGTCGCCTGCTGGTCTTCGCCGGCTATCCCACGGCGCTCGTGTCCATCGCGGTCCTGGCCGCCGTGGTCGATCGCCTCCGCGCCCGCTGGGTGTCCGTTCTGGCCGTAATCGCCGCGCTTCTGTGCGCGACGGTGGCCTGGCCGGGCGTCATCGAGCAGAGCGACCTCGATGCGAAGCCCGCGAACGTGCCGGCCGCCGCCGGCACGCTGATCGCTCTGGGGCTCACGTTCTACGCGCTCAGCCGGGACGGAATCGGCTACAGGCGGCCGTTCGCGGGCGGCTGGGATGTCGCCCGCCTCGTCCTGGCGATCGTCGTCGCGCTGGCCGCGATCCCCTGGCTGGCCGCGACGCTCGGCTTCTACCTCGACGACGTGCCCGGCCTCGGCGCGCTCTTCCTCTCGGGTGAGCCGCGGCCCGAGCCCGGCCATCCGACGCTCAGGGCCGTCCATCTGGGGCACCACCACGGCTTCGACGGGACCTTGCTCGCGCTCAGCGCGATCGCGCTCTCACGCACGGTTTGCATGCTGCGTTCGGGCTTCCTGCGCACCGGGTATCGCTTCTACGTGTCGCTGATGCTCGTCTACGGCCTCGCGAACGCCCTTCAGGACTTCTGGCTCGAGCAGCTCGTGAAGCGCGGGACGACTTCGCTCGAGATCCCGACGCTCACCGTCCCGAAGGCATCCGCGGCGTGGGCTGCATTGCTGGTGGCGGCTCTACTCATCCACTTGGCAGCCGGGCGCGTAATCCAGACGGAACCCTTGTCCCAGGAAGGAGTGCCATGACACGTCGCTTACTGCTGCTCTTGTTCACAACGCTCGCGCTGGTCGTCGCCGTGGCGGCCTGCGGAGGAGATGACGACGACGAAGGCGCGGAGGAGCCGCCCGCCGAAGAGACCACCGGAGACACCGGAGGCGGAGGGAGCGCGGCCACGATCATGCTTGCCGCCGACCCGAACGGCGACCTCGCGTTCGACCAGACCGAGCTGACCGCCACGGCCGGTGAGGTCACGATCGAGTTCATGAACGACTCCGGCATCCCGCACAACGTCGAGGTCGAGGGGAACGGCGTCGAGGAGGTCAGCGACACCATCTCGGAGGGCTCGACGACGCTGACCCTGAATCTGGAGCCCGGCGAGTACGAGTTCTACTGCGCCGTGCCCGGTCACCGCGAGGGCGGCATGGAGGGAACGCTCACGGTCGAGTAGGTAGCGTCCCGCCGAGTGCAGCTCCTCGACCTCGAGCACCTGGGTCGCAAGCGTGTCATCGCCTCGTACCTCGACGCGGGTGACGAGCCCGCGCTGGTCGACTGCGGGCCCGCGAGCTGCCTGGACACGCTCCGCGCCGGCCTGGCGGAGCACGGGCTCGAGGTCGGGGACCTGCGCCACCTGGTGCTCACCCACATCCACCTTGACCATGCAGGCGCGGCGGGATCGCTCGTCCGCGAGAACCCCGGCGTCACGGTGCACGTCAGTGAGGTCGGGGCGCCGCACCTGATCGAGCCCGAGCGCCTCGAGCGCAGCGCCCGCCGTCTCTACGGCGAGGACTTCGACCGCCTCTGGGGCCCGCTGCTGCCGGTGCCGGCCGAGAACGTGAAGGTCGTCGGCGACCGGGTGCTCGACCTGGAGGCGTTCCCGACGCCGGGTCATGCGTCGCACCACGTTTCCTTCCTCGCGCCGGACGGCTCCTGCCTCGTCGGCGACGCGGCAGGCGTGCGCATCCCGCCGGCGCGCTGGCTCGCCCCGGTCTCGCCGCCGCCCGACATCGACGTCGAGGCGTGGGAGGAGACGCTCGACGCCATCGAGGAGCGCAAGCCCGCGAGCCTCCTGCTCCCGCACTTCGGGGTGGCGGACGATCCCGAGCGGCACCTGGCTGACATGCGCGTGGCCCTGAGGACGTGGGCGGAGCGCGCCCGCGAGGGCACCGAGGAGGAGTTCGTCCGCGCCGCCGAGGAGGAGCTCCTGGCAGAGGCGGATCCCGAGACGGCCGCCGTTTTCCAGCAGGCGGGGCCGTTCTGGCAGTCCTACACGGGCCTCCGGCGCTACTGGGACAAGCGGGCGGAGACGGCAGCCGCGTGATCGGCTACGGTTTCGGCCAGATGCGCCGTCGGGCCATCCTAGGGGTCGTATTCGTCACGCTCGCGATCGCTCTCGCCTTTCCCGGCGTGGCCTCGTCCGTGCGCCTGACGCTGATCGCGAGCGGGTTCGACGAGGTCACGCAGGTGACGGCGCCGCGCCGGGGCGATCCCGCGCGGACGCTCTACGTGGTCGAGCAGGAAGGCCAGATCTGGAAGCTCGACGGCGGCACGCGCACGCTCTTCCTCGACATCGTCGACCTGGTCGGCGACAGCAGCAACGAGCAAGGCCTGCTGGGGCTCGCCTTCGACCCGCAGTACCAGTCGAACCACATGATCTACGTCAACTACACCAACTTGAACGGGGACACCCGCGTCGTGCGCTACACGGCCAACGCGGCCCATACAGCGGTGAACGAGAGCACGCGGCGCCAGCTTCTCTCCATCGACCAGCCCGCGTCCAACCACAACGGGGGGCGGCTGGTCTTCACGCCCGGCGGCCGGCTCATCACCGCACAGGGCGACGGCGGCGGAAGCTGCGATCCGGGTGGGCGCTCCCAGAACCTCTCGAGCCGCCACGGCAAGCTGCTCAGCCTCAACCCGCGCTCGATCTCGTCAGGCTGGCGCATCGACGCCTACGGCCTGCGGAACCCGTGGGGCGTCTCCTTCGACCGCCAGACGAACCGCATGTACATCGCGGACGTCGGCCAGGGGCGCTACGAGGAGATCAACACCCTTCGGCCCACGGCGCTGGGCGGGACGCCCGAGAACTTCCTCTGGGACGTGTGGGAGGGCCGCGCCCGCAGCGGGTGCGCGAACAACGGGCTCCGGGGCCGTGGCACCCGGACCTTCCCGATCTCGGTCTACAGCCACTCGCTCGGGTGCTCGGTGACCGGCGGCTACGCCTACCGCGGCGGGGTGCTCCGGACGCTGCGCGGCTGGTACGTCTACGGCGACTTCTGCAGCGGCCGCATCTGGCGGCTCAAGTACGAAAACGGCAGGCTCGTACGCGGCCGGACGCTCATGCTCGACACAAACCTGAACATCACGTCCTTCGGCGAGGGCGTGCAGGGCGAGCTGTACGTCGCGCACCGACCCGGCCAGATCTGGCGCATCGTTCGCTAGCGGGCGACGGACGTGCGCTATCAGTTCGTCGACTGCCGCTGGGAGCTGGGAAACCCCGGCCGTGGGCGCGATCTCTACCTCGAGGGCCACATCCCCGGCGCGTCGTTCCTCGACGTCGAGACCGATCTCTCGGCGCCGCCGTCGACGCCGGGCGGGCGGCATCCGCTTCCGGCCGCCGAGGACTTCGCGCGCGCGGCAGGCGCGGCCGGCATCGGGCCCGGCGTCTTCGTCGTCGCCTACGACCAGGGCATGAACGGAGGCGCCGCGCGGCTCTGGTGGCTCCTGCGCCACTGGGGCCACGAGGACGTCGCCGTGCTGGACGGCGGGGTGGGCGTCTGGATGGGACCGCTACGCGCCGGCGAGGAGGCGATCGAGGCCGCGGAGTTCGCGCCCGAGGCCCGACAGGTCGACACGATCGAGGCCGCCGAGCTCGAGTCGCGCCTCGAGGACGACCGGCTGGTGATCGTGGACGCCCGCGTTCCCGAGCGCTACCGCGGCGAGGTCGAGCCCATCGACCCGGTCGCAGGGCACATCCCCGGCGCGCGCAACGCGCCGTTTGCCGAGGACGTCCCGCCCGACCTCCTCGAGGCCGATGAGCTCGTCGCGTACTGCGGCTCCGGGATCACGGCGGCCGTCGTCCTTCTGCGGCTCGCCCAGGCGGGAAGAGACGACGCGAAGCTCTATCCCGGCTCGTGGAGCGACTGGGTCGGCCGCGGGCTGCCTGTCGAGACCGGCTAGCCCGCAGCCAGGGCGCGGCATGCCGTCCCGGCCTCGCGTTGACTCATCCCCGCCGGAGGAGTAGAACGGCGTCGTAAGCAACGGAGGTGGCAA
>DASSCF010000037.1:0-14026 GCA_035698025.1 Gaiellaceae bacterium | reverse complement strand
CCCGGCGCCGATGCTGCCGATGCGTTTCTTCCGCAGCCGCACGTTCGCGGCGGCCAACGCGGCCTCGCTGTTCATGTTCTTCGGGATGTTCGGCTCGATCTTCCTGCTGGCCCAGTTCCTGCAGACCGTGCAGGGCTACGGCCCGCTGGACGCCGGCCTGCGCATCCTGCCGTGGACGGTGATGCCGATCTTCGTCGCCCCGATCGCGGGCGCGCTCTCCGACCGCATCGGCGGCCGCCCGCTCATGGCGACCGGACTGGCCATGCAGGCGATCGCGCTCGGCTGGCTCGGCGCGGTTTCGACGCCGACGGTGGCCTACGGCACGCTCGTCCCGCCGTTCATCGTCGCGGGCATCGGCATGGCGCTCTTCTTCGCCCCGGTGGCCAACGTCGTCCTCTCCGCGGTCAGCCCGCGCGAGGAGGGCCAGGCCTCGGGCGCCAACAACGCCATCCGCGAGCTCGGCGGCGTCTTCGGCGTGGCCGTGCTCGCCTCGGTGTTCACGAGCCAGGGCGGGTACGAGTCCGGCCAGGCCTTCGTGGACGGGCTCGTCCCGGCCATCTGGGTCGGCGCGGCCGTCGTGGCGCTCGGCGCCGTCGCCGCGCTCCTCATCCCGCGCCGCCGGCGGCCAGCCGAGGCCCGGGTGGAGAGCGACGACCTCGTGCCGGCTGCCGAGGCGGCCTAGCGACGGGCCTGGTGGGCATACTCCTGCGAGCCGTGCAGGAGGATGCCCACCGGTCCCACGCCGCGCTCGAGCGCGGCCAGCGGCTCCTCAAGGCCGAGAAGATCATCCGCCTCGTCGAGACCCAGCGGCCCTGGGAGGGCGCCCGCGTCCTCGACATCGGCACCGGCGCCGGGGTGATCGCGCACACGATCTCGCAGAAGGTCGGACCGGAGGGCTCGGTGAGCTCGCTCGACGTCGGGGACGAGCGCGTCGAGAAGGACCATTACAGCTTCCAGCAGGTCACCGACCCGCGGCTGCCCTTCGAGGACAAGTCCTTCGACATCGTCCTCTCCAACCACGTAATCGAGCACGTGGGCGACCTGCCCGAGCAGCGGCTCCACGTCGCAGAGATCCACCGCGTCCTGCGCGACGACGGCCTCCTCTACCTGGCCACGGCCACGCGCTGGCTCGTGATGGAGCCGCACTACCGCCTGCCGTTCCTGAGCTGGTTCCCACGGCCCGTCGCCGGCCTCTACCTGCGAGCGACGCGCAATGGCGACGAGTACGACTGCTACCTCCCGAGCCACCGCCGGCTGCGGCGGACGCTCGCCGAGGCAGGTTTCCGCTGGGAAGAGCCGGTCTTCGAGGCCATGCGACTGATGGCCGAGATCGAGCAGCCCACGGGCGTGACGAAGGCGATCCTCACGGCGCCGGAGCCGGCGCTCAAGGCCATGCGGCCGGTCATCCCGACCATCATCTGCCTCGCGCGGAAGGCCTAGCGCAGGTCGCGGTTCGACTCCATGTCGAACCACATGGCGAAGAGCAGGAGCTGCAGGCCCGAGATGACGAGCAACGCGACGAGCACGATCGTCGCGGCCGGCAGCGTGTTCCCCATCAGACGGAGCACCGTCTCCGCGAGGCCGAGCCCGACGCCCGCGAGGAAGAGCACCAGCCCGAGCGCCCAGAAGAGGACGAGCGGGTGGAAGTCGCGGATCACGTACTTCGAGCCGAGCCGCCAGAAGAAGCCCTTGAAGAGGAGCCAGGAGATCGTCGGCACGACCTTCCAGAGCCGGATACCGCTGCGCTCCCCCACCCCGTAGATCGGCCGCGACGGGTAGTCGCGCACCCGCCGGTTCCAGACGTTCAGGTGGACGAGCATGTCGTTGGGGAAGCCGTAGCGCGGGTACAGGCGGTCGAGGTCGAGCATCCTCAGCGCCTCGAGGCTCACCGCGGTGTAGCCGGACTGCGAGTCGGCCACGTGCCAGTAGCCGGAGGCGATCTTCGTGAAGAGCGAGAGCGCGGCGTTCCCGAGGTAGCGGGTGTGCGGGATCAGATTCCAGGCCTGGCCGGTGAAGAGCCGGTTGGCCTTCGCGTAGTCGCATTCGCCGACCGCAACCGCGTGCACGAGAATCTCGAGGTCGTCGGGGTCCATCTGGCCGTCCGCCGCCATGACGGCGGTGACGTCCATCTCCTCGGCGATCGCACGCTTGTAGCCGGTGACGATCGCGGCGCCGACGCCCTTGTTCCTCTCGTGCGTGACGACCTCGACGCGCGGATCGCCCGCGCGGGCCCGCTCGGCGGTCGCGTCCTTCGAGGCGTCGTCGACGACGATGATCCGGTCCACGAACGCGGGGATGCTCGCGACGGTCGAGCCGACGAGCGCCTCCTCGTTGTGGGCCGGGACGACGACGGCGACGGACTTCCCCTCGTACACGTCCGGAAGTATGCGGGCGGCGGGGGACGCTAGGCCGCGCGGCGGCGGCGGGCGACGACCGGGTCCCAGGCCAGCGCGGCGATGAGCCCGACGATCAGGCCGATGAGCGCCCCCACGACCAGCGAGCTGCGGTTGGAGCGCGGCGTCACCGCCGAGGCCCGCGCCTCGGTCACGACCTGGCCCTTCTCGACGTCGCGCGCCTGGGCGAGCAGGAGCTCGATGTCCAGCCGCTCTTCCGAGAGGTCCGAGCGGTCGCCGCGCGCGAAGCCGAGGAGCGTGACGGCCGTAAGCCTGTCCTGCGACGAGCCGCCTGCGTCCGTGGCCGCCTCCGTGAGCCGCGCGATGCTCGCCTCGGCGGCCTCGAGATCGGCGTCCAGCTCCTCGAGGCGCGCCTCGTAGGCGGTGATCTTCGTGTCGGCGTAGGCCGACGTGCGCTCGACGACCTCCGCCGCCAGGAGATTGGCCGCTTCCGCCACCGTCGCCCGCGGCCAGGGCCCGCGCACCGCGATGTCGAAGAGCTGGTTCGGCTGACCCGTGCGCGCGACCGCGCCGGAGACCTGGCTCGTGGAGATCCCGGCGCGCAGCCGTTGCGGGTCGACGCCGACCTGCTCCGCCACCTCGCCCACGACCTCCTCGCTGCGCGCGATCTCGCGCACCGCGGCGGGGTTCGTCTGCACGCTCGGCACCTGCGACCCTCCCGAGGCCGAGAGCGGCTGGCCGAGGTAGATGGTCGCCTCCGCCCGGTTGACGTCGCTCGAGGCCGCCGAGGAGAAGATCCAGCCGATCAGCCCGCCGATGACGAGGCCGAGGACGAGCAGCCACCAGCGCCGGGCCAGCCGGCGGCCGTACTTGCCGAGGTCGATCTCCTGTTCCGCCTCGAGGTCCGGGAGCTCACGGCTCCTGGGCGGGCGGGTTTCCGTGTCCGCGCTCATCGCGGCCCTCGACTCTAGCTGAGGGGCCTGAGAGGCGTACCAGTCCACCGCCTCTGGCATGGTGCCCCCGTGGAGCCGACGACCGCACCGCTGATCGTCCTCGGAGTCCGGCGCTCGGGAACGACGCTGCTCCGGGTCATGCTCGACCGAAACTCGCGGCTGGCTGTTCCCGATGAGTCGTACTTCGTCCCGCAGCTGGCCGACCGCCACCGCGGCGGGATCGAGGTCGAGAGGTTCGTGGACGACCTGAGCCGCATGGGAACGGTGCGCGAATGGGAGGTCGACCTGGACGACGTCCGCGGCCGCCTCCGCCCCGGGATGCCCGTGGGCGAGGCCGTCTGCGCCGTCTACGAGACGTATGCGGCCGCCCGCGGCAAGCCGCGCTGGGGTGACAAGACGCCGATGTACATGCAGTACCTTCCGCTCCTCGAGCGGCTCTTTCCCTCCGCGCTCTACCTCCACCTCGTGCGCGACGGGCGAGACGCCGCGACGTCGTATCTCCAGATGCCGTCCGGGATCGTGACGGAGTCCTGGGGGCATCCCACCTCGGCGGGCGGGTTCGCGTGCCAGTGGCGGACGGAGGTCGAGAGCGCGCAGGCGCTCGGCCGGCGCGTCGGTCCCGCGCGGTATCGCGAGCTGCGCTACGAGGAGCTCGTCGACTCGCCGACAGACGCCCTCGAGCAGGTGTGCTCGTTCGCCGGGCTTCCCTGGGAGCCGGAGATGCTCGGCTACGCGGAGGAGGTCGATGTCAGCGCGAGGCCGCACCAGCAGAACCTGAAGCGGCCGCCGACCAGCGGGCTTCGCAACTGGCGCACGGAGCTGTCCTCCGCCGACGTCGTCGAGTTTGAGGACCTGGCCGGCGACGTTCTCGCCTCGCTCGGCTACGAGCTCGCGGATCCTGCGCAGGGTGCCGGTCCTTCGCCGCGCGGGCGCGCGAAGCTCGCCGCCTACCGCGCGAAGACGCGGGCGTGGCGGAGCACCGGGAGCCTCGTGCGGCGCTCGCCCTTCTGGGCACGTCGCCATCCGCCGCTCGTCTGAGCTAGTTCCGCGGGCTGAACTTGCCCTTATAGGCGGCGAGGAACCCGTTCAGGGAGAAGTAGTAGCGCTTGGAGGTGGCGATCCCGGGCGAGTAGGCGCCGAGCTTGTGGCGCCAGACGATCTTCCCGTCGGCGGTCCGGAGGCCGACTGTCCTGCCGTTAAGGGTCGACACGAAGACAAGGTTCCCGACGACGAGCGCGGGCGAGAGCACCTTGCCGCCCACGTTCCGCGACCAGAGCACGCGGCCGTTGTTCGCCCTGAGGGCGCGTAGCTGGCTATCGAAGCCGCCGACGAAGATGCGCCCGTCGGCGATCGCCGGCGTCGCGTAGCCCGTGGTTCCCATCGAGTGCGTCCAGACGATGCTGCCGCTGCGGATGTTGAGGGCCACGATCTTTCCGGCCCTCGATGTCGTGTACAGCCGTTGCCCGTCCGTCGAGGCGCTCGCGTAGAAGCTCTCGTAGCGAAGCAGGTCCCGCTTGACGTACGTCGTCCAGAGCTCGCGGCCATCCGATCGCCGGAGGCACAGGACCGAGCCGGCATACGTCGAGATGCAGACCCGGTTACCCCAGATGGACGGGCTCGCGTTGATCCGACCCCCGGTGTCGTAGGCCCAGCGAACCGCTCCGGAGGCGGCGTTCACGGCGAATAGCCGTCCGTCGGTCGACCCGAAGAACGCGGTGTTGTCGACCACCACCGGGGACGACTCGACCTTCCCGGGCGTCCGGACGCGCCACAGCACCTTCCCGTTTGCGCGGTTGAGCCCGCTGACGATGCCGTCGTGTGAGCTGACCACCAGCCGCGGGCCTGCAATCGCCGGCGAGGACGCCATGAGGCGCGCCACCCTGCGCCGCCAGATGAGCTCACCCGTGTCGGCGTCGATCGCGGCCGTGAACCCCTTCTCGTTGTTGACGTAGAGGGTCCCGTCGCAGAACGTGGGCGGGTACTCCATGAACCCGATGGCCCGGCCCCAGAGCGCGCGTGTCGGCCTGCCGAGATCGATGTTCTCGCGGGACAGCGTTCGCTGCGGGTTCCCGCCGAAGGAGAGCCAGCAGGGGCCTTCGTTCGATTCCGGCTCCGGCTGCTCGACCGGTTCGGTCGTCGGCTGCTCCTCCGTGGTGGGAAGCTCCTCGGTCGCCGTCATCACGGAGACTCCCGCGAGCTCCGTGTCGAGGCCGGCGTCGGGTGTGTCGGTCGCACGCAGGTAGGCGGCAAGCGCCACGCCGGCCAGGACCAGCGCAACGACCGCGAACGCGAGGATGAGGACCTTCTTCTGCATGAAAACCCCGAGCGGTCCAGTATGCCAACGGCCTCGGTGGATGCCCCCAGCTCAGTGGGGAAGCGGCCTTGCGGCCACTACCGCCGCCGCCAGGGCGAGCGAGAGCCAGACGAGCGGGTCCTCGAAGAACCCGCTGTAGAAGAGCGAGTGGACGAAGATCGCGAGGAAGACGACGGCGGTCCCGAGGCCGAGGACACGGTCGCGCAGCCACGCGAGGTAGTAGAGCCGGATCGCCGCGGCGAGAAAGGCGAGGTAGGCCGCGATCCCAAGCGCCCCGAGCTCTGCCGCGATCGTGAGCGGCGCCGTGTGCGAGGACTTGGCGAGCCGGTCGCGACTCTGGCCGAGCTCCTCGCTCACCTTCTCCTCCGCCCCGATCCCGACGCCGCCGAGCGGGTGCTCGCGGATGATGTCCGTCGAGTTGGCGGCGAGGTCCGACCTGCTACCCGTGAGCCGGCCGAGCGACTCGTCCTGCCCGACGGCCGCCAGGACGGCGCTCGCGAGGAGGAGCGGCGCGAGCGCCCCGACGAGCACGATCGTCCTGCTCCGCCCCCGCCCGGCCACGGCGGCGATGAAGAGGATGCCGACCGTGAGCGCGACCATGCTCGACTGCGAGTAGGTGAAGAAGAGCGCCAGCCCGAGGAGGGCGATGACGGCGGCCGCCGCTGCCAGGTTCAGGCGCGTCAGCCAGAGGCCGACGAGGATGACGAGGATCGCGACGGCGAGGTTGCGCCCGTAGATGCTCGGGTCGCGTAGGAGCGACGCGGTACGGAAGAAGCTCTCGTAGGCATTGCCGATCTCGAGGTCCCGCGCGAGGACGAGCTGCCGCGTGGTGCGCTCCCAGAGACCGACGACCGCGAGCAGGACGGCGATGCCGGCCAGGGTTCCTCCAAGCGCGACCGGGAGCCACGAGGCGAGCGGCGCACGCGCGACGATCGCCACCAGGAGGGCAAACGGGAAGTAGAAGAAAAGGAGATCGACGGCGCTGGCGTCGACGTCCAGCGACCAGAGTGACGAGACTCCGGCCAGGCCGATCAGGACGACGACCGGCACGGCGAGGAGCGGCGTGATGCGCGGGACCTCGCGGTCGCGAAGCGCGCGCACCGCAAGCGCAAGGCCCGCTGCGGAGAGCACGCCGTAGAGCGGCACGAGCAAGAACGCGCGCTGAGAGCCGACGTCCAGCTGGATGCGGAACGGCGCCACGGCGAGGAGAGCGACCGGCCACACCGTGGGGTAGCGGGTGAGGACGACCGCCAGCCCGCCGACGGCCGCCACGACCACGATCAGCGCGCCGATGCGAAGCGGCCCGTCGACGAACTTCTCGAGGTCGTCCTCGGGCACGAGAGCGAGGGCGAGCGTGATCTCGGCCCCGGCGAGGACGGCGATTCCGGCCAGGAGCGCGATCCGCTCGCGGGCGAGGAGGACGAGCGCAGTGCCCACGGCCCCGCCGAGCGCTACAAGCTGGATGACGGAGTCGGTCTCCACGGGGGCCGCGCAACTCTACTGCCGCCCCCGAGGGCGGCTCCCCAGTTAGGTCCTAGCGGGTGCCCTCCGCCTTCTCCCAGGTCGGCGACACGCCGCCCTGCTGCAGGTAGCGGGCGAGCGCGACCACCGTCGCCCAGCTCACGAGCGTGTAGTAGTGGGCGAGCGTCGCGCCCGGGAGCGGGACGCGCAGGCGGCCGGCGGCGGCGAGGCCGAGGAACGCGAGCTGGCCGACGAGCGCCGTGCGGTAGATCCCGCCCTCGCGCGCGAGCAGGAAGCTCGCCGCGAGCAGCTTGAGGTGGAGCAGGCCGCTCGCGTAGCGCAGGACGCGGTGCGAGATCAGCTCGAGCTTGTAGAGCGGCGGGACGCCGGAGAGCATCCTGCCCTCGAAGACCGTCCGCCAGCACCAGACGAACATCCGCACCTTGCGCCGGTACTCCTCCTCGTTGTCGCGGGAGGGCTTCTCGAACGCGAGCGCCTCGGGCTCGTAGACGGCACGGCGGCCCTTCGACGTGAAGAGGTACGGGAAGCCGAGGTCGTGGCCGAGCGGGTACTCGACGTAGTCGCTGCGGCGCACCGCGTAGATGGAGCCGTTCCCGCCGGTGACGGAGCCGAGCGCCGACTCCGACTCGCGCTGCCAGAGCTCGTAGCGCCAGTACGCGCCCTCGCGGTTCGTCCCGTCAGGCTGCTCGAGCTGGAGCCGCCCGCAGACGTAGGCGACGTCGGGGTCGGCGAAGTTACGAGCGAGCTTGCGCAGCGCGTCAGGCGCCCAGGTCGCGTTGGCGTCGGAGAACGCGACGAGCTCGGACTCGCTCCCGCGCACCGCGCGGTCGAGAGCGGGCCGCTTTCCCTCGCGCGGCGCCTTCAAGAGGCTGACGCGCGGCTCGCGGGCGGCGATTTCCTCGACGATCTCGTGCGTGCGGTCGTCGGACGCGTCCGAGGCGACGACGACCTCGAGCTGCTCGGCCGGGTAGTCGAGGGCGAGCAGGTTCTCGACGCGGCGTTCTATGACGGCGTCTTCGTTGTGCGCCGGGACGACGACCACGGTCTTCGGCGTCTGCTCGTCCTTGCGCACCGCGCGGCCGCGCACGCGCGCGAGAGCGGCGGTCGCGAGCGGGTAGCCGGCGTGCGTCCAGGCAAGCGCGCCCAGCGTTCCCCAGAAGACTCCCTTGACGAGCACGTCAGGACGTTAGCGACCGCGCGCGGTCCCGGTACGCGGGGAAGTAGCCGTCGAAGGCGATCTCGGTGACGCCGGCCAGGCGCCGGTAGGCCTCCTCGTCGTGCACGGCCTTGCCGACGGACGCCGTGACGAGATCGTCAGGGGCAAAGCGGCGCTTGTACTCGAAGAGCGAGTCCTCCTGCCCCCCGACGCCCCCGCCGAGGTGCAGCATCTCGAAACCGAGCTCCTGGCCCCAGCGCGCGGCCGAGAGCAGCGCGAGGTGGCTCGCGCCGAGCCGCCGCCCGTCGTCGCTCGCGCCGCCGAGGTGGTAGTGGAGCCACCGCGAGCCGGCGAGGCAGAGCACGCTCGCGGCGAGCTCCTCGCCGCGTCGCACCTCCACGAGAACGAGCGCGTCACCGAGGCGCCCCAGGCCCTCCCAGTAGGCCCGCGGGAAGAAGTAGAAGGCCGAGGCCTCGTTTCGCCGCATCGTCTCCTCGTAGAGCGCCACGAACCCGTCCAGCGAGCCCGGGCCCCGGATGGCCGTGGCGGCGAGCCCCTCGCGGTCGGCCTTGCGCGCGAGGCGGCGGTGGTGCTTGTCCATCCCGGCCAGGAGGTCGCGCCCGGGCTCGAGACGCCAGGCCACCGTCTGGCCGAGGATCTCGACGTGCAGGCCGCGGGCGTCGCGCTCGTTCCCGAGCAGCGGATGGAAGCGGACGAAGCTCGCGGGGATGCCCTGCTCGCGGCACCAGGCGTCGTAGCGCTCCCAGAAGGCGCCGAGGTCGGCGCCCTCTCGCAACGGCAGCGGGCCGCCGTAGCCGTACGGGCTCGTCACGTCGGCCGGCTCGTCGCGCAGGATCGCGGCGAAGGCGACGTTCTCCGCCGGCGCGTGCAGGAAGAGCGGGCTCCCGTCGTCGAGGAGCGCGGAGGCCTCGACGTAGGCGCGGCGGAAGTACACGTCGGCGTCCGCGGTGAGGGCGTCCCACTCCTCCGCGTCGACCTCCCGTAGCTCGCCGTTTCGCGCCCGCGCGCGCTCGATGTTCGTCGTGTCCTCGACCGGCGTCGGCTCGGGACGCCCGAACTGTCGTACCGTCATGGCGAGGATCCGCAGGTCGAGCCGGAGCGACCAGTTGTCCACGTACCAGATGTCCTGCTCGATCCGCTCCGGCCAGCCGATCTCGTCGCGCCCGTTCACCTGCGACCAGCCCGTGATTCCCGGGGGCACCTCGAGGCGCCGCCGCTCGTGCTCCGTGTAGTTGGCGGCCTGCTCCACGAGATCCGGGCGCGGGCCGACGAGCGACATCTGGCCGAGGAGCACGTTGGCGAGCTGCGGCAGCTCGTCGAGGCTCGTGCGGCGGAGCCACCGCCCGCTGCGCGTGATGCGCGGGTCGTCCGGGAGGATCCCGTACGGGTCGGCGAGGCCCATGCGCCTCCCCTCCTCGATCGCGTCCTGGATCATCGTCCGGAACTTGAAGAGCCCGAACGGCCGTCCGCCGCGCCGGACGCGCTGCTGGACGAGGAAGACGGGCCTGCCGGTCTCGACGAGGATCCAGATCGCGAGCGCCGCGAAGAGCGGCGAGAGCAGCACGAGCAGCACGGCGGCGCCGACGCGGTCGACGAGCCACTTGACCGCCTTCACGCGAGGATCTCCCGGTAGAGCTCCTCGTGGGCGCGCGCGGCCTCGTCCCAGGTCAGGCCGGCGCGCGCACGGGCGGTTCCGTCGTACGCCTTCCTGAGCTCACCGTGCCCGGTGAGCAGCCGGACGCACGCGTGGGCGAGCGCCTCAACGTCCTCGGGCGGCACGACGAGGCCGGCGCCGTAGTCGGCCACGGTCTCGCCGAGCGAGCCCACGTCGCTGACGATCGCCGGGCGGCCGTAGCCGATCGCCGTCGCCAGGACGCCGGACGAGTCGAGCTCCCGGTACGGGAGCACGACCGCGGCCGCCTCGGCCATCAGGCCGGCGATCTCCTCGTCCCGGACGTACCGGAGCCGCCAGTCGATCGCCTCGTCCACTCCGAGCCGCACCGCCTGCTCGCGCACGGGCTCGACCGGGTCGAACGGGTCGCCGGCGACGACGAGCCTCGCGTCGGGCACGTGTTCGAGGACGGACGGGAGGGCGGAGACGAGCACGTCGAGTCCCTTGTAGCGTCGCAGGAGGCCGAAGAAGAGGAGCGTGCTGCCCTCCGGCGGGCCGAGCGGCTCGGCGGAGACGTCGAAGATCGGGTGTGCGATGCGGACGAGCCGCTCGCGCGGCACGCCGAGACCGGCGAGGCGCTCCACGGCGCGCGACGAGTGGACGACGACGCGGTCGACCGTACGGAGGATCTCCAGCCACGGGTCCAGCTGTCCCTCCCGGCGAGGGACGACGTCGTGGGCGGTCAGCACCGTTCGCCGTTTCGCCGCGAGCTTCCGCACCCAACGAGCGTCGACGCTCGGCCGGGGAAGCCACTGGAGGTGGACGACGTCCGGCTTCAGCGACGCGACCTTGGCCCGGAAGCGGAGGACGCTCGGGGCGTACTCGAGCGCCTTCAGGGGCAGGCGCAGGGGCGAGCGCGGGAAGCGGCGCGTGAGCCTCGACGAGAGCGGGAGGAAGAGCTCGTGGCGGCGGTAGCCGTCCGGAGCGGGCGGATCGTCGTAGGCGAACGGCGAGGTGACGAGGTCGACGTCCAGCCCGCGCCGCGCCAGCGCCGAGGCGAGCCCGTGGTCGTACGGGGGCGTGAAGCTCGCGGGGTCGACGAGCGCGACGCGCATCAGAGCCGGTTGCGCAGGTACACGAGCGAGGCGACCGCGCCCCGCAGGTCGTCCACTGCGAAGTTCGCGCGCACCTTGCCGCCGCGCACGTAGGGCGCGGCGAACTCGCGAACGCCGATCCGCCTGCGCCGGGCGAGCTGGAACGAGACCCAGACGTCCTTGGCCAGGAAGATCCAGCGCGCGTCCTCCTTGAACGTTCCGCACGGCTCCACCTCCTCACCGGCCAGGTCGCGGTACGCGAGCTCCGCGAGGTCGAACGCCCGTGTCATCACGAGACCGCCCCAGATCGGCGCGCGGGTGTTGACCTCGATGAGCTTGTAGGAGCCGTCGCGGAGATCGTGCGCCATCTCGACGTGCGCGAACCCCGTGTACCCGGCCGAGCGAAGCAGGCGCTGGCCCTGCTCCTCGACCTCGGGGACGTAGTCGACCTCGAAGACCGCCGAGGTGCCGAAGTCGATCGGGCTCTGGCGCACCTTGCGGCCGACGACGCTGCCGAGCGGCTCGCCGGAGCGGCCGACGTAGGTGAAGAGCGAGTAGATCCGGTCGGTCGCGTCCGGGACGAGCTCCTGGACGATCGTCTCGAACCCGTGGTCCCGCGCGCGGGCCCACGCGGCGATCGCGCCCTCGAGGCTCTGCGCGACCACGGCCTTCTCCCCGAAGGTGGCCGCGAACTCCTGGCCCTCCGCGGGCTTGACGAGGAAGGGAGCGTGGAGGCCGGCGGCGCGGATCGCCTCCTCGTCGCTCGCCAGCACCGTCTTCGGAGCGGGAACGCCTGCCTTCTCCGCCTCGAGGACGAGGATCTCCTTGCGGCGGAACCGGCGGGCGACCTCGGGGTCGGCTGGCAGCGGGACGTCGGCGACCTCGCGCACCTCGTCCCAGCGGTCGAGGACGAGCTCGACGTTCTCGTCGCGCTCGGGGAAGAGCACGACGCGGCCGCCGTCGCCGATGCGGTGCAGCTTCTCGAGCAGGGCGTCGCCCGGCTCCCGCAGACCGTTGTCGCCGAGCACGACGCGTTCCTTCACGTAGCGCGACGAGCGCCCGAACTCGTTCCCGCGCCAGGCGATCCCGGTGACGGGCGCCCCCGCCCGGCCGAGCGCGCGGACGATCGCGAGGCCCGCGTGGAGGAGCCCGAAGACGACGGCGGGGCGCTCGCTCATGCGAGGGCCGCCTCGTAGGCCTCGAGGTAGGCGTCCACGACCGTGTCCCAGTCGCAGAGCTCGGCGATCCGCTTGCGGCCCGCCTCCCCCATGCGCCGCCGCAGCGCCTCGTCGGCGAGCAGGCTGTCGATCGCCCTTCGCAGCGCGGCAGGATCCTGCGGCGGGACGAGCAGGCCCGTCTCTCCGTCGGCCACGAGCTCCGTGAGCCCCCCGACCGCACTGGCCACGACGGGGCGCGAGCGAGCCATCGCCTCGGCGCACACGAGCCCGAAGCCCTCGCGCCTCGACGGGCAGACGACGACCGCCGCCCGGGCGAAGCGCTCCTCGAGCTCCGCCCCCGAGAGGAACCCGAGCGCGGCCGGGACCTCCGGGCGCAGCGGCCCGTCGCCCACGACGACGAGGTTGCGGCCCTCGGTCGCCTGCACGAGCTCCGCGATGCCCTTCTCCGGGACGAGCCGGCCCACGAAGAGAAGCTCGGGCGGTTCGGCCTCGCCGTCGCTCGTCGCGGCCGGAAGCTCGACTCCGTTGCGGATCACGCGCACGTTCGTCGCCCCGAGGTCGCGCACCGTGCCCGCGACCGCGTCCGAGACCGCCACGGCGACGCGGACGCGGCGGATGAGCAGCCGCAGAAGCGGCGGGAAGCGCCTGAGGAGCGCCACGTCGGAGCCGTGCAGCGTGGTCACGATCGGCCGGCCGGAGGCAAGCGCAGGAGCAACCGTCGGCAGCCAGTGCGCGTGCACGAGGTCGGCGCCGCGCGCGGCGCGCCGCACCGTCCGCGCCATCGAGGCGAGGAGCGGCGGGATCGCCCACGGCTTTCGCTTCGCGTTCTTCGTCAGCCCGGCGCCGTAGGCGAGCCCGAAGTCCCTGTAGGTCCCCGGCGCGACCACATCGACTTCGACGCCTCTGCCGCGTAGCCGCTCGGCGAGGTCGGCGACGAAGCGCCCGGCGTGGTCCCGCTCGTCGCGCGGGTACGAGGTCGTGAGGAAGACGACCTTCATCGCTCCGGGACGCGGGCCCGCAGGCAGAGCCGGTAGCGGAAGAGCTGGAGGCGCGGCCCGGCGATGCGCTCGACGCTTCGCAGGACGCGGACGAAGCTCGGCCGCCAGGAGTTGACCTCGATCTCGTAGCCGGCCTGCTCGAGCCCCGCTGTGAGCTCGCGCGCGTTGCGGAGGCCGATGTGCGTCGGGTTCTGCGCGAGCACGAGGTCGTGCTCCTTCATCCGCTCGACCAGGTGGAGCGGGTTCGGCGTGTAGAGCGAGAGCGTCCCGCCGGGCACGAGGACGCGCTTCACCTCGGCGAGCATGCCCGCGAAGGTCGCGTGGTCGAGGTGCTCGACGAGGTCGGCCGCGACGGCCTTGTCGAGCGATGCGTCGTCGAACGGCAGCCGGGTGACGTCGGCGAGCTCGAAGCGCAGGTCGGGGAAGAGATCCGTGGCGGCTTCGATGGCGAGCGGCTCGCTGTCGACGCCGACGACCTCGCACCCGAACGAGGTGAGGTAGTGGGTGATCGCGCCCGCGGCGCAGCCGAGGTCGACGACCCGGTCGCCCGGCTTCGGCTCGACGAGGTCCCGCACCGCCGCCAGCCGGATCTCGGTCCACGGCGTCTGGTCGACGTACGCCTGCGCCATCCGCTCCATGAACGCGCGGTCGTACTCGTTCTTGACCCGCCCGAACGCCGGCAGCCTCATCGGCGTGAGAACACCACCGGCGCCGCCACCGCGAGCAGCAGGAAGACGAAGAAGTAGTACATCTGCATGGTGAGGTAGAAGACGTTCGCGGCGAGCGTACCGGCGAGCGCAGCCGTGAGGCCCCAGGCCAGCGGCTGGACGCGGGCGGCGGTCACGTCTCCCGCCGCGGCCAGCG
>DASSCF010000036.1:0-2705 GCA_035698025.1 Gaiellaceae bacterium | reverse complement strand
CTGAGCCTGCTCGGCGACCGCATCGACTCTCTTCCGATCCCGTTCTTCAGCCGCGCGTCGTCCGGGGGCGAGAGCCGGTTCTGGGGAAGGATCGTGCGCGCCGTCATGCGGCGCCCCGTCGTGAGCCTCGTGGCAGCCGTCGCGGTTCTGCTCGCCGCTGCGATTCCCTTTCTCTCCCTCGAGACGGGGACGGCAGGGATCAGCACGCTCCCGGAGCGTTTCGATTCGCGGCAGGGCTTCGAGCTCCTCAACCGCGAGTTCCCGGGCCAGACCACCGATCCCGTGCTCATCGCCGTCGACGGCGATGCCCAGTCGGGGGACGTCCAGGCGGGCGTGGAGCGGCTGACCAGGGCTCTCGGCGAGCGTCAGGTCTTCGGCGAGCCGACGGTCGAGACGGCACCTGGCAACGATCTCGTCCTCCTGACCGTGCCGGTGGCGGGCGACTCCGTCTCGGCCGAGGCGGTGGCCGCGGTCCGCGACCTACGCGACAACGTGGTCCCCGAGGCGTTCGCGGGCTCCGATGCGAAGGTCTTCGTCGGCGGCGACACCGCGGAGGACATCGACTACTACGACGTCATGGACACGTGGCTGCCGATCGTGATCACGTTCGTCCTCGGCCTCAGCTTCATCCTGCTCACGATCGCGTTCCGCTCGATCGTCGTCCCGGCAACCGCGATCGCCATGAACCTGCTCGCCGTCGGCGCCGCGTACGGCCTGCTCGTGCTGGTCTTCGTCAAGGGGGTGGGGAACGAGCTCTTCGGCTTCCAGCAGGTGAACATCATCGAGGCGTGGGTGCCGCTGTTCCTGTTCGCGGTCCTCTTCGGGCTCTCGATGGACTACCAGGTGTTCCTGCTCAGCCGCATCCGCGAGCGCTTCTCGCAGACCGGCGACAACGAGGACGCGGTGTCCTTCGGCGTGGGCTCGACCGCACGGCTCATCACCGGCGCCGCGCTGATCATCATCGCCGTCTTCGCCGGCTTCGCCCGCGGCGACCTCGTCATGTTCCAGCAGATGGGCTTCGGGGTCGCGATCGCGCTCCTGATCGACGCCACGATCATCCGCTCGGTCGTCGTCCCGGCCACGATGACGCTCCTCGGCCGCTGGAACTGGTATCTGCCGTCATGGCTCTCGTGGCTCCCGGACGTCCACGTTGAGGGCCACGAGGAGCAGCCCGAGCCCGCCAAGTAGCTACTCGTCCGGGTGGTGGCGCCCGTGGTACGAGATGAGGGTGCAGAGGAGGCCCGTAAGGGCGACGCCCGGGCCGACCTCGAAGAGCAGCCGTGACTCGTCCGAGCGCTCGACGCCCGTGACGAGGCCGCCGACGCAGATCCAGACGGACGCAAGGATCGCGGGCAGGAGCAGCAGGATCACCGTCCAGTCGTGCCACGGCCGGTTGCGGGACTCCCAGAGCCGGTAGTCGACCAGGACGAGCACGAGCACGAGGAGTGCGGGGAGGACGCCGGTGAGGACTTCCCGCGAGCCGATCGCCACCCAGAGCGCGAGCGCGGCCGCGCCCAGCGTGAGGTAGCGGGGCAAGCCCTACGCGCGCGCTTCCCGCGGACTGCGGAAACGGCGGAGCCGCAGCGAGTTACTGACCACGAAGAGACTCGAGCAGGCCATGGCGGCGGCGGCCACGATCGGGTTCAGGAGACCGGCAACGGCGAGCGGCACTGCGGCCACGTTATACGCGAACGCCCAGAAGAGATTTCCCTTGATGGTGGAGAGGGTGCGCCGCGAGAGGCGGATGGCGTCGGCGGCCGCACGGAGGTCGCCGGAGACGAGCGTCAGGTCGCTGGCCTCGATGGCCACGTCGGTGCCGGTGCCGACCGCGATGCCGAGATCGGCCTGAGCGAGCGCGGGCGCGTCGTTGAGCCCGTCGCCGACCATGGCCACGACCTCGCCGGCCTCTTGAAGTCGCCGCACCTCGGCCGCCTTGTCGCCGGGGAACACCTCGGCGACGACGTTCTCGATGCCGACCTCGGCGGCGACCGCCCGTGCGGTCTCGGCCCGGTCACCGGTGAGAAGGACCGGAGTGAGGTCGAGCCCTCGCAGCTCGGCGACGGCCTCGGCGCTCGTCGGCTTGATTGTGTCGGCGACGACGAGCGTGGCCCGCAGCTCGCCGTCCCAGGAGACCTCGATACCGGTGTCGCCGCGCCCGACGGTGACGTCATGGCCGTCGACCCGTCCCGTGACGCCGACGCCCGGCGTGTTCGCAAAGCTCTCGGCGGCCGGAAGCGCGCCGAGCTCGTCACGCGCCGCGGCGGCGACCGCGCGCGCGATCGGGTGCTCGCTCGCATCCTCGAGGGCGCCCGCAAGCCGCAGGACGTCGGCGCGCACGGCGCCGTTGGCGGGGTGGACGTCGACCAGCTGCATGCGGCCCTCGGTGACCGTCCCGGTCTTGTCGAGCACGATCGTCGTCACGCGCTTCGTCTGCTCGAGCACCTCGGGGCCCTTGATGAGGATCCCGAGCTGTGCGCCCCGTCCGGTCCCGACCATGAGCGCCGTCGGCGTGGCGAGCCCGAGCGCGCAGGGGCACGCGATGATCAGCACGGCCACCGCCGCGGTGAAGGCCTCCGTGACGTCGCCGCTGAAGATCAGCCAGCCGGCGAGGGTGGCGAGCGAGAGCGCGATCACGATCGGCACGAAGACGCCGGAGACGCGGTCGACGAGGCGCTGGATCGGCGCCTTGCCGGCCTGCGCCTCGG
>DASSCF010000035.1:0-26182 GCA_035698025.1 Gaiellaceae bacterium | reverse complement strand
GCTGAGGGTCCTGCCGCAGACCACCTACCCGTTCTTCCATCTGACGATGGAGGACGTCTGGGTGTGGGACAAGAACCGCCCGACCCGGATCATCCCGCGCGCCGAGGTCTACACGTCCAGCGACGTGACGATCGAGGAGCTCCGCGGCGAGGGCGACGGGCCGGCGCTCACCCCCGAAGCGCTCGCGCAGAAGCTCGGCGAGACGCTCGGCGGGGACGAAGAGATCTCCTAGCGCTCCGGCGCGCGATCCATGCTCCTCGCCGTCGACGTCGGCAACACGCAGACGGTCTACGGGCTCTACGACGGCGAGCGCCTGGCCGAGCACTGGCGCGTCACCACCGAGGCCGAGCGCACCGGCGACGAGCTCGGCGTGCTCATCGGGCGCCTGCTCGAGCTCCGCGACGTCGGCTTCGAGGACATCGGCGGCGTCTGCCTCTCGTCGACCGTGCCGCCGCTCGTGCGCGCCTACGAGGAGTTCGCGCGCGACTACGTGGAGGCCACGCTGCTCGTGCTCGGCCCTGGCACGCGCACCGGCATTCCGATCTCCTACGACGACCCGCGCGAGGTGGGCCCCGACCGCATCGCCAACGCCGTCGCCGCGCGCGAGCGCTACGGCGCGCCGTGCATCGTCGTCGACTTCGGCACGTCGACGAACTTCGACATCGTCTCCGCCGGCGGGGAGTACGTCGGCGGCGTGCTCGCCCCCGGGATCGAGGTCTCCATGGAGGCGCTCTTCGCGCGCGCCGCGCGGCTGGTCAAGATCGACTTCGCGCCGCCGCCCTCGGTGATCGGGAAGACCACGGTGACCGGCCTGCAGTCAGGGCTGGTCTACGGCTTCGCGGGCCAGGTGGACGGCATCGTCAAGCGCATCCGTGCCGAGATCGGAGCCGACGCCCCCGTCGTGGCGACCGGCGGCCTCGCCGAGCTCATCGCCCCGCACGCGGAGACGATCGACAAGGTCGATCCGCTCCTGACGCTCGAGGGCCTGCGGCTCGTCTGGGACCGGAACGGCTAGCGCTTGGCGCTCAGGGCGCTGCGGAGCGCCTCTGGGTCTGCCCCCAGCTCCCGCACGATCGCAAGGGCGCCGGCGCGCTCGTCCGACAGCAGGGCGAGGAGGATGTGCTCGGTGCCGATGTAGTTGTCCCCGAGCGCCTGGGCCTCGCGAAGGCTGCCCTCGAGCGCCCGCTTGGCTGCGCGGGTGAAGCTCCGCCGCCGGCGGGGCGTACCGGATGCCTCCAGCGCGGCGACGCGCTCGCGGATTGCGTCCGCGGTCAGGCCTGCCTCGGCCAGCGCGGTGGCGGTCGCCTCGTCCTCCGCGCGGGCGAGCCCGAGCAGGATGTGCTCGGTCCCGACGCGCACGTGCCCGAGCGCGTCCGCCTCCTCCTGGGCCAGGACGATCACCTGCCGCGCGCGGCGCGTGAAGCGGGTGAAGGGCCAGTCGAAGCGCCGTCGCGGATGCTTGCGCGCCGGGCCGCCCTCGTCGCCCTCGACGATCTGGTGAACGCGCTGGTGGCTGAGGCCGAGGCTCTCGGCGATCTCGCGCAAAGAGCCGCCCTCTGCGTGGAGCTTCCGGATTGCGTGGCCGTAGTCGGCACGGGCGCGCTCGAGCTCGTGCTGAGCCTCGAGCATCCGGTCGCGCGAGTCACGGGCGTCGCCGAGTGTGGCGGGATCGAGAGGCGTCACAGTGTCTAGCGTAGTGGACAGCATAGAAGCTGTCAAGGGTGCTAGACACAAGCTCCGCGGCACCATGGCCGCAAAGCGGTCCGCAGCGTACGGGCTCAGTCCCGGAAGGCCGACTCGCCGTCGGGCGCGGGGGCGTTGCGCTCCCTGACGACGACCGTGTCCAGGTGCGCGCGGGAGAGCGGGCTCGCCCACAGGCCCTCGATCCACGGGCGCCGGAGGAGGATGGAGCGCGGGTAGCCGATCGGGAGGATGGCCGCATGCTTGCCCACCCAAAGGTGGTCGACCTCGTGGTAGACGCGCATCCGCTCGGCCTGGTCGCGCAGCGTGCGGCCGCGCGCGAGGAGCTCGAGGATGTCGTCGTCGCAGTAGAAGGGCCAGCCGTGCTCGAGCAGGCCGCGGAAGAACCCGTCCGGATCCGGGTAGTCGGCCGTCCAGCCGCTCCACCACATGTGTGCGTCTGAGATCACGTCGCAGTCGACGTGCTCGCGCACGCGCGTGACGTTGACCTTGACGCCGAGCGGCTTCCACAGCTCGGCGATCTCGTCGACCGGCTGGAGCCAGTGCGGGACGACGAGGCTGATCTCGGGGAGCCCCTTCCCGCCCGGGTAGCCGGCCTCGGCGAGCAGCGCGCGCGCCTGCTCGAGGTCGTACTCGGCGCCGGTCCGGTGCGAGTGGGCCGGCATCGCCGGCGGGATCGCCCCCCCGCGGGTCGCTGCCCGCGAGAGAGTCGGGAAGGTCGCCAGGAGCTCCTCGCGGTCGACCGCGTGCGAGAAGGCCTTGCGCACGTGCTGGTTGGAGAAGGGCGGCTGGTTGGCCGAGAAGCCGATGTACTGCAGGCCGAGCTCCGGGACGATGTCGCCCATCGTGTCCGGCTCCGTCTCGTCCACGGGGTCGTAGACGTGCAGGAGGTCGAAGTCCCCCTGGCGCCAGCCCTCGACCATCTGCTCGCCCTTCGCGTGGAAGGAGAAGTGGATCTCCCCGACGTTCCCGTGCGGGCCGCTCCAGTGCGGGTTCGCTCGTAGCAGCGCCTGGTCCTCGTCGAACTCGACCAGCATGAACGGGCCGTTGCCCACGAGGTTCTCCGGCTTCGCCCAGTCGTCGCCCAGCACCTCGCAGCGGTGGCGCGGCCACGGGAAGGCCCACGGCGAGCAGAGGATGTAGGGGAAGTAGCTCCGCGGCTCGCGCAGGCGCACTTCGAGCGTGCGGTCGTCGAGCGCCTCGGCCGCCTCCACGTCCTCCATCAGGAAGGCAGTGCGCGTCTTCAGCTCGCGCATCTGATTCCAGGCGAAGGCGTAGTCGTCGGCGGTGAGCGGCTCGCCGTCGCTCCACTTGGCCCCCTCTCGGATGCGGAAAAGGTAGGTGAGCCCATCCGAGGAGACGCGGAAGTTGTCGGCCATCGCGGGCACGACGTTCAGCTCGGAGTCGACCATGAGGAGCCCGCGGAAGAGCAGCTCGGAGAAGTACCCGGCCTCGGTCGTGTACACGTCGCCGGGCGACAGCTCGCCTGGGCGGTTTGATGCCGTCTCGAGCCGCTCGGTCGCCGGCAGGCGGGGGTCCTCGCCGACCCGGCACGAGAAGGCCTCGTCGTACATCTCCTCGGCGCTCTCGAAGTCGAATGCGAGGTGATAGGCGAGCGCCATCTTGAAGAGCGTGTCGCGTGCGCGCCGCTCGTCGCCGAGGTGGGCGAGGAATCCGCGGGCGCGGCGGTAGTGCTCGAGCGCCTCCTTGTCCGCGTAGACCGCCCGGGCGGCGTCGCCCGCCTTCAGGAGATAGTCGACGGCCTTCTCCGGCTCCTCCGCCTCCGCGAAGTGGCGCGCCAGGAGCCCGTAGGCCTCCTCCGGCGACTCCTTGTAGATCTCCTCGAGCGCCTCGCCCACGCGCTTGTGGAGCTTGCGGCGCTGCGTGTCGACGAGGCTCGCGTAGGCGACCTCCTGTACGAGGCCGTGGCGGAAGCGGTACTCCGGGTTCGGCCGGCGGCGCTTCTCGACGATCAGGTCGAGGCGCTGGAGCTCGCTGAGCGCTTGCATGAGCCGGTCGCGGTCGACCAGCCGCTCGAGCAGCGGGAGGCCGAACGTGCGCCCGATCACCGCCGCGGTCGAGAGGACATCGCGGGTCTGCCGGTCGAGGCGGTCGAGCCGAGCCTGCAGCGTGCCCTGGACGACCGCGGGGATGGAGAGCTCGTCGACCGAGACGGCCAGCTCCCAGCCGCCGTTCACGCGCTCCAGGACGCCCCGCTCGACGAGATCCCGGAAGGCCTCCTCGAGGAAGAACGGATTGCCGCCCGAGCGTTCGGCGAGCAGCTCGGACACGGCCTCGGGCAGCTCGCCGTCGGCGGCGTTGGCCACGAGGACCCGCGAGGAGTCGGCCGGCAGCGGGCGCACCTCGACCTCGCGGTAGCGGTGCGGGTAGCGCTGGCGGGCGAGCTCCCCGAGCCGCCAGGAGCCGTGCTCGCGCTCGGGGCGATAGACGAAGAAGAGCGCGACCGAGGTCTCGTCGGTCATGCCGAGGATCGTCTCGAGGAGCTCGAGCGTCGAGTCGTCGGCCCAGTGCAGGTCCTCGAAGACGAGGCAGAGCGGCTCCTCGTCGGCGAGCCGGCAGACGAGCTCGGAGAAGACCTCGAACGTGCGGGATTGGATGCTCTCGCGGTTGAGCTCGCGGATGGCCTGCTGGGCCTCCGGCTCCAGCGTGAGCCCGACGAGGTTGGCCACGAACGGGTACGACTCGTCGGCCTCCTCCTTGCCGAGGAGGTGGGCCAGCTCGGCCTTCAGCTCGAGCCGGACGCGGGCCTCGGGCGTCGAGGCTCCGACGCCGAGCCACTCGCGCAGGAGCTCGCGGATGGGCCAGTACGGGAAGGTCTGGGCGTAGGAGACGCCGCGGGCCTCGATGAAGCGCACCCGGTCGCGGTAGCGGTCGCGGACCTCCCACACGAGCCGGGTCTTGCCGATCCCGGGCTCGCCCATGATGGAGACGATCGCGCCGCGCCCCTCGACGAGCGCGTCCATCGTCCGCTCGAGGACCGTGAGCTCGAAGTCGCGACCGACGATCGGCAGGGTCGGCGCCGCCGCCTCGGTCTCGCGGATGCGCGAGACGCGGAAGACGTTGAGCGGCTGGCTCACGCCCTTGAGGTCCTGCGGGCCGAGCTCCTCGAGGTCGAACCCGGCCTCGACCTGGCGCTTCGTCGTCGGGCCGATGAGGACGCCGCCGTGGTCGGCGATCTGCTGGAGGCGGGACGCGACGTTGACGGTCTCGCCGAGCGCGTTCAGCGGGTCGTATCCGTCCTCACCGTCGCCCTCGACGCCGACGACGACCGGGCCCGTGTTCACGCCGATGCGGACGGAGAGCTCGACGCCGTAGGCGGCCTCGACCTCCTGCGAGTACTGCGCCAGCGCGCGCTGGATCGCCAGCGCCGCGCGCAGGGCCCGCTCGGCGTCGTCCTCGTGCGAGACGGGCACGCCGAAGAACGCCAGCATCTCGTCGCCGACGAGCTGCGCCACGGTCCCGTCGAAGCGCCGGACCTGCTCGGTCATGATCCGCATGACCTCGTCGATCAGGAACTTCGAGCGCTCGGGCCCGAGCTTCTCCGCGATCGCCGTCGAGCCGACGACGTCCGCGACGAGAACCGAGACGATCCGCCGCTCGCCTGTTGCCACAGCCATACGAGAAGTTATAGCTGGGTGACGCTCGGAACTAACCGCCGCCGTAGGCAGAGATTGGAAGATCCAGGAGGATGCCCTCCTCGGCCGGAAGCTCGCCCTCGAGTCGCGCGAGCACCTCGACCGAGCGAGGAGCCGCCGCGAACAGGCGCTCCTCGACCTCGGCCACGGTCGCAAGCTGCACGAGATCCTGCTTGAACGGCTTCGGAAAGCGCCCGCGGCCGAGATACCAGCCGTAGAACTTCTTCAGGAAGCCGGTGGCGCGGTGCTCGCCGAGCTCGTGGCGGGTCGCGCGCATGAAGAGGACGAGCTCTGCGACGACCTCCTCCGGCGCGGGCTCGCCCGAGCGCGTGCCGGCGATCTCGCCGACCGCCCACGGGTTGCCCTGAGCCGCGCGCCCGACCATGACCGCGGCGCAGCCCGTCTCGTCGAGGAGCTGCTGCGCTCGCCCGCGCGAGGTGACGTCGCCGGAGGCGATCACCGGCACGTCGACGAGCTCCACGAGCTCGGCGGTGAGGGAGTGGTCGGCGGTGCCGGTGTACATCTGCTTGGCGGAGCGGGGATGGAGGGTGAGCGAGGCCGCTCCGGCCTCCACGAGCTGCGGGCCGACCGAGAGTGCCGCGCGCGATCCGTCTGCGAGGCCGCGGCGCATCTTCACGGTCACAGGCACCGAGACCGCGGAGGCGACGGCGCCCACGATGCGCACCGCGCGCTCCGGATCCTCGAGCAGCGTCGCGCCCGCGCCGGTCTTGGTCACCTTGCGCACCGGGCAGCCGAAGTTGATGTCGACGATGTCGGCGCCGGCGTCCTCGACCATGCGCGCGGCCTCGACCATCACGTCGGGCTCGGAGCCGAAGATCTGCACGGCGAGCGGCGCTTCCTCGCGGCTGAGCCGCAGATAGCCGAGCGTCCGCTCGTTGCCGTGGCTGAGGCCGGCGCAGCTGACCATCTCCGAGCACACAAGCCCGGCGCCGAATCGGCGGCCCTGACGGCGGAACGCCTGGACGCTCACGCCCGCCATCGGCGCGAGCACGACGCGGCTCGGGATCTCGACGGATCCGATGCGCCACGGGGACTGGATGTCGACGGCCATGACGAGGAAATCGTAGCCCGGCGCCGAACGTTTGAGGCTTGACGGAGCGGCTACAATGCCGCCCACGGCGGCGCACGGTAGCGCCGCATTTCCCTGTCTGGGGGCCTGGAGGACATGGTCGTGAAGGAAGTGATTCTCACTCCTGAGGGTCATAAGAAGCTAAAAGCAGAGATCGAGCATCTCTCGACCGTCAAGCGGCGCGAAGTGGCCGAGCGCATCAAGCAGGCGCGCGAATTCGGCGACATCGCAGAGAATTCCGAGTACGACGACGCCAAGAACGAGCAGGCGATGCTGGAGCATCGGATCGCCATGCTCCAGGAGCGCCTGAAGAGCGCCCGCGTGATCGAGAAGAAGGAGATCACGACGGACGTCGTCAGCGTGGGCACGGTCGTGCGTCTCCGCGACGTCGACGCCAAGGAGACGATCGAGTACACGATCGTCGGCTCGGCCGAGGCGAACCCCGCGGAGTTCAAGCTCTCGAACGAGTCCCCGGTCGGCCGGGCCATCATCGGTCGCAAGAAGGGCGAGACCGTCGAGGTGGCCGCGCCCCGCGGGAAGCTCAAGTACAAGATCATGGAGATCAAGGCCGCGTAGCCTCTGGCGCGCGGCTTTCGATCGAGCGTCCAGCAGCCGAACGCGCGCGCCACGGGCGCCTCCGACGTGCGCTTGTGTTTCACCCGCACAAGCTCACTCGACCCGCTCGCCGAACCGGTCGGGCAGGACGGAGTCGGCTCTTCGAGACAGTAGAGAGCCTTGTGACTGGGGAACACAAGCGCTCGGACGCCCGCGGGCGCATCTAGACTCGCCGCCATGGCGAAGACGGCTCCGACGACCCTGGCCAAGCGCTTTCCCGACCGCGACGACGTCGCGTCCGTCCGTGCCGAGGCGGAGACGCTCGAGGCCGGGGCGGAGGGCGCGGAGACGCGACGGCTCGCCGGCCGGATTCTCGGGAGGCGCGGGCACGGGAAGCTCGTCTTCCTCGACCTCGTCGACCGCTCGGGGCAGATCCAGCTCCTCTGCTCGGCCGACCGCACCGGGCCGGTCGACCTCGACCTGGGCGACATCGTCGGAGCGATCGGCAAGGCCGCGAAGACCCGGCGCGGCGAGCCCTCGCTGGCCGTCGACGAGCTCGTGCTCCTGGCCAGGATCAAGCGTCCGCTCCCCGACACGTACCACGGCCTCGTAGACGCGGAGACGCGGTACCGCAAGCGCTACCTCGACCTGCTCGTCAACGAGGACGCGCGGCGGGCCTTCGTGCTGAGGAGCCGCATGGTGGCGTCGCTGCGGCGCCACCTCGACGAGGCGGGGTTCGTCGAGGTCGAGACGCCGGTCCTCCAGCCGCGCTACGGCGGCGCGTTCGCCGACCCGTTCGTCACGCACTCGAACGAGCTCGACGCCGACCTCTACCTCCGCATCGCCACCGAGCTCTACCTCAAGCGCCTGATCGTCGGCGGGCTCGAGCGGGTCTACGAGATCGGCAAGGACTTCCGTAACGAGGGCATCTCCTACAAGCACCAGCCCGAGTTCACGATGCTCGAGTGGTACGAGGCCTATGCCGACTACAGCGACACGATGGTGCGGATCGAGAACCTGGTGGCCGCGGTGGCCGAGGACACGCTCGGCTCCACGGAGGCCGAGTTCCGCGGGCACAAGGTCAACCTGGCGCCTCCGTGGCAGCGGCTCAGGCTCGCCGACGCGCTCGAGGAGCTCGGGCTCTGGACGCGCGACGAGGCCGACCTGCGGGCCCGCCTCGAGGAGCGCGGAGTCGACACCGCGGCCGACCGGTCGTGGTCGCAGCTCGTCGACCATGCGCTCAGCCACTTCATCGAGCCCGAGCTGATCCAGCCGACGATCCTCCACGACTACCCGGTTGAGCTCTCGCCGTTCGCCCGGACGATGGACGACGACCCGTCGTTCACCGAGCGGTTCGAGTACTTCGCCGCCGGCATGGAGCTCGGGAACGCGTACTCGGAGCTCAACGACCCGGACGAGCAGGCGCAGCGCTTCGCCGAGCAAGCGGCCGAGATCGGCGGCGTGCAGGGCGATCCGGACTTCGTCGAGGCGCTCTCCTACGGAATGCCTCCGACGGGCGGGCTCGGCCTGGGCATCGACCGGCTGGCGATGCTCCTCACGGGCCGCGAGACGATCCGGGACGTGATCCTCTTTCCCGCGCTCCGGGCACGCGACGAATGAGGGCCGCTGGCGACACCGAGCCCACGGTCTCGGTCGTCGTCCCGACGCTCGACCGGGCCTTCCGCACCGCCGCCGTCGTCCGGGCGATCCTGGCCGGGGACGCGCTGCCGCTCGAGATCCTCGTCGTCGACCAGAGCGAGGACGACTCGACCGAGCGCGCGCTCGAGCTGATCGGCGACCAGCGTGTCCGCCACGTGCCACTCAGGCCGCCGTCGACATCCGCCGCGCGCAACAAGGGCGCCCGCCTCGCCCGCGGCGAGTACGTGGCCTTCCTGGACGACGACGTGGACATCACCGCGGACTGGCTCGCGGCCCTCATCCGGGAGATCCTCAACCTCGGCCGGCCGGACGCCCTCTTCGGCGAGGTGCACGCGCCCGAGGGCTTCGCGCCCGACCGCACGCACCTGCCCGTCAGCGTCTTCCACGTCGAGGAGGCGCGCGTGTGGGAAGACGTCGTCCACCCGAACCGGGTCGGCTATGCGGCCAACTTCGTCTGCCGGCGCGAGGTCTTCCTCGAGGCCGGCGGCTTCGACACCCGGCTCGGCCCCGGCTCGCATTTCCCGGGCGCCGAGGACATGGACCTCGGCTACCGCCTCCTCAAGGCCGGCTACCGGATCGCGTCCACACCGGGGTTCGAGATCGTCCACGAGCAGTGGCGCGAGCCCGGTGATCTCCCCAGGCTCTTCTACGGCTACAACCTCGGCGGCGCCGCCTTCTGCGCCAAGCACCTGCGCTCGGGCGACCTGCGCCCGCTCCGCTTCCTGCTCGTCCAGGTGGGCGGGGACGCCCGCATGGTCCTCAGCGCCGTGCGCCGTCGCTCGCGGGTCCGGGCGCGCGTCGCTGCGGCCCGCACCGCGGGTACGTGGAGCGGCCTCGCGCAGGGGCTCAGGAAGCTCGGCCGCGAGTCGCCGCCAGGCCCCGGTACTTCCCCAGGATCCCCGCCATCCGACGGTAGTTGAGCCGGTGGAAGAGCGCGGAATGGCGCTCGTCGGGCGGCTGCCACCACTCCGCGACCGCGTCGCGCGCGCGGTAGGGAGGGAGCGGGGCGAACTCGGCGAGCCCGCGGGTCTCGAGCTTCTTGCGCCGGTACTGGAAGAACGCGCCGCCGTCCCACTGGTGCGAGAGGTCGACCCAGAGCGCCGGGTCGTACGCGATCACCCAGCCGTTCTCCGTCACCCACATCGCCCACTCGCGGTCCTCGGAGCTGGTCAGCTCCGCGGCGAACGGATGCTCGCACCAGAGCTCGGCGCGCCACGAGGACGCGTGGTTGGAGAAGCCCCAGAGCAGGTGCGCTCGTACGTGCGCGGCGTCCTGGTAGAAGACCTCCTCGACCCTCTTCCCGCCGGGGAGCGTCTGGATCCCGTTCGTCGCTGCCACGTCCGCGCGCTCGTAGTGGCGCAGCGAGAGCTCGACCCAGTCGTCGCCCTCCGGCGCGCAGTGGGCCGAGAGCGAGAAGTGGAAGGGCGCCGCCGCGACCTCGGCGCCGCGGTTGAGGCTGTAGCCGTACGTGAAGCTCTCGGCCGGGATCTCGACGAGCCGGTCGCACCAGCGCCTGGCGATCTCGACCGTCCCGTCCGTCGAGCCCGAGTCGACGACCACGATCTCCACCGGGACGGTCTGCCGCCGCAGCGCCTTGAAGGTGCGCTCGATCCCGCGCGCCTCGTTCTTGGCGCGGACGATCACGCTTGCACGCGGCTCCGGCATCGTCTGAAGTCAGGATAGAACCGACATGGAAGAAAAGGCCATCCGCGGGATCCCCTGGACGTTCCTCACGCTCGCGGGGAGCCGCCTCGTCCAGATCGCGGGGACCGTCGTCCTCGCGCGGCTGCTCGTGCCCGAGGACTTCGGCCTCGTCGCGCTCGCGCTCGCGATCTCGATCTTCCTGGGGCTCGTGGCCAGCCTGGGGCTCGGCGGCGTCTTCGTAGTCGAGCAGGACCTGAGCGACCGCGAGAAGGGGACGTACCTGACGATGTTCCTGGTCATGGGGGCGGCGTTCGCCGTCGTCATGGCGGCGCTTGCCCCGCTCGCCGCGCGCTTCTTCGAGGAGCCGCGCCTGGACGACATCGTGCTCGCGCTCTCGGTGATGGTCTTCTTCAGCGGCGGGCTGAACTGGTTCTACGAGGCGCTGATGCAGCGCGAGCTCGAGTTCCGCAACCGCTTCGTGGCCCAGATGGTGCAGGCGTTCACCTACACGGGGATCGGCGTGCTCCTGGCCGCGCTCGGCGCGGGCGTGTGGAGCCTCGTCGCCGGCCAGGTCGTCGCGGCGGCCGCGTACGCCGTCGCGCTCCTCTGGCTGGCGCCCTACCGCGTCCGGCCTGCGTTCGACCGGGCCGCGGCCGCGCACGGCGTGCGGGAGGGGCAGGGCTTCCTCGTCCAGGTGGTGACGAGCTTCGCCGCCCAGAACGTGGACATCGTCGTCGTCGGCCGCGTGCTCGGGGCGGCGCGCCTGGGCTACTACTCCATGGCGCTGCGGCTCTCCGAGCTGCCGAACTGGGTGATCGCGGAGTCAGTCTCGAAGGTGACCTTCCCCGGCTTCGCGCGCATGCGCAGCCGCGGCGAGGACGTGAGGCCGGCGTTCGTCTCGGCGCTGAAGCTGGTCGCGTTCGCCACCTGCCCGTTCGGGATCGTCCTCTCGGGCGCCGCCGAGCCGATCACGCTCGTGGTCTTCGGCGGGCAGTGGTCCGGGATGATCGGCCCGCTCGGCGTGCTCGGCATCTGGGCGGCGGTCAAGCCGGTGCGGGGCACGATCGCGTGGTTCCTCAACTCCATCGGTCACCAGGCGCTTCTCGGACGGATCTCGCTCGCCATGCTCGTCCTGCTCGTCCCGACCGTCTGGGCGGCCGCGCGCTACGGCGGCGTGACGGACGTCGCCTGGGTCGTCCTGGGCGAGTCCGTCGTGGCGACGGCGGTGCTCGCGTGGTTCGCGCGCACGCGCGCGGGTGTGTCGCTCGGCCGGCAATCGCAGGCGCTCGCGAGCGTCGCGTTCGCCTGCCCGGTCGCGTGGATCGCGTGCCGCGCCGTCGCCGAGGCGACCGCCGACGCCGTCGGCGTCATCCAGCTTTGCGCGCCGCTCGCCGTCGGCCTCGGCGCGTACCTGGCCATGATCATGCTCGTCGACCCGCAGCTGCCCCGGCACGCCCTCGGCCAGGCGCGGCGGATGGTGGGCCGCGCGGCCCTGGCGCCGTCGTGAGCCCGAAGGCCCCCGACGTCACCGTCATCGTCGTCGCCCACGACGTGCGCGAGGAGGTGCTCGCCTGTCTCGGCTCGGTGGAGGAGCACGCGGCACCCGTGAAGGCCGAGGTCGTGCTCGTCGACAACGCCTCGCGCGACGGCACGGCCGAGGCGGTGGCCGAGTCGTTCCCGAAGACCGAGGTCGTCCCCCTGGCGGCGAACGTCGGCGTCGCGGCGCGAAACGCCGGGCTCCGCCGTGCGCGCGGCCGCCTGCGCATGTTCCTCGACAGCGACGCGCGGCTCACCGCGGGCGCCCTGCCGGAGCTCGTCGCCTACATGGACGCCCACCCCGAGGTCGGACTCGTCGGCCCGAAACTCGTCTACGAAGACGGCACGCTCCAGCTTTCCGCACGGCGGTTCCCGCCGCGGCTCTTGCCGCTCATGCGCCGACCGCCGCTCGGGAAGCTCTTCGAGGACAGCGCGCCCGTCCGCCGGCACCTGATGGCCGACGACCGCCACGACCTCACGCGCGAGGTCGAGTACGTCCTCGGCGCGTGTCAGCTCTTCACGGCAGAGGCGCAGGCCGCGGCGGGGGAGATCGACCCGCGCATCTTCTTCGGCCCCGACGACGTCGACTGGTGCCTGCGGATCCGCCGCTCCGGGCTCCAGGTCGTCTACCACCCGGCCGCGACCGTCGTCCACGGGTACCGGCGCACGTCCGCGGCGAAGCCGGCGTCCCGGATCGCCGTGCGCCAGCTCGCCGCCTTCGCGCGCTTCCAGTGGACGTGGCGCCGCGAGCGCGCGAGGCTCGTCCAGGAAGGACACGAGATGGACGCCAGGGCTGGTCATTCGCAAGGCCCCGAGTAGACTGAGCAAGGCGTCACTTGTCGGCGGATCAGCTCCTCATCACCCTCTGGCGGCGGAAGTGGATCGTCATCCTGACGGTCCTCGTCGCGACCCTCGCCACCTACGTGGTCAGCCGTGGCCTGCCCAAGGTCTACGAGGCCGAGGCGACGCTCTTCGTCGGCAACCAGAGCAACTCGGCGAACGACTTCGAGGCGATCCAGTCCGCCCAGGTCCTCGCGCGCACGTACGCGGAGCTGATCCAGAGCGACAACGTCGCCGCCCAGGTCGCGGAGGAGCTCCCGGGCGACGAGACGGCCTCCGAGCTGCTCGAGCGGATGTCCTTCAGCCCGATCTCCGACACGCAGCTGCTCGTCGTCTCCGCGGAAGGGGACACCCCCGAGGAGGCGGCCGAGCTCGCCAACACGTACGCGGCGACCTTCGTCGAGTACGCCGACACGGAGCTCTCCGCGGAGACGAACGGCGAGGTCACGGTCGCCGACGAGGCGCAGCCGCCCGCCGCGCCCGTCAGGCCGCGGCCGACGCTCTATGCGGCGGTCATGTTCGTGTTCGCCCTCTTCCTCGGCGCCGGCCTCGCGCTCCTGCGCGACCGCCTCGACACGCGCCTCGGGAGCGAGGACGACCTCGCCCGCGAGCTGAACGTGCCCATCCTTGCCCGCGTCCCGAGCATCGCGCGCCGCCGGCTCTCCCGGAGCCGCGAGCAGCGCTTCCTGGAGGCGTTCCGCGTCCTGCGCACGAACATCGCCTTCCTCTCGCCGCAGGAGCCGCTCTCGAGCGTCGTCGTCGCCAGCGCCCAGGCGACGGAGGGCAAGTCCACGTGCTCGCTCGCGCTCGCGCGCGTGATGGCGGAGCAGGGACGGCGCGTGCTCGTCATCGAGGGCGATCTCCGCCGGCCCGCGCTCGCGCGCATGTACGAGCTCTCCGACCCGGCCCTCAAGGGCTTGACGCACTACCTCGCCCTCGGCTGGCGCTTCGAGGAGGTCGTGCACGAGACGCCGGTCCCGAACGTCTTCCTCATGCCCGCGGGCGCCGTTCCGCCCAACCCGTCGACCCTCCTGCGCCCCGACTCGCTCAAGCACCTGCTCGTCGAGGCCTCCGAGTGGGCCGACTTCGTGATCGTCGACAGCCCGCCCCTCTCGGCCGGCGCCGACGCGACGATCCTCGCCCACGAGGTCGGCACGGTCATGTTCGTGGTCAACCACCGCCGCGGCTCGCGCGCGAAGGTGACGGCGGCGATCCGCCAGCTCCGCCAGACGGATGCGAACATCGCCGGCCTGATCGTCAACGAGGTCGCCGGCTCCGAGGACTACGACCGTTACTACGGGGACGCCGCACCCGCCGACGCGCTCCCCGAACAGCTGACGACCGCGCCGCCCCCCGCGTAGCCATGGTCGGAGGCTCGGCACGGCCGGCCCTACCCCAGTGGTCGGTGGCCGGAGCGCTCGCCACGGCAGCCGCCGCGGCAGCCGCGGTCGCCGGCGCCGTCTATGCCCTCGGCTCCTACCGCCTCGACGACCCGACCATTCTCCCGATCGCGGCCGCCGGCCTTATCGCGGTCGCGCTCGGGCTCTGGCGCCTCGAGTACGGCCTCGCGCTGCTGATCGTCCTGACCCCCTTCGCCGAGAACGCGCCGATCGCGGAGCCGGGGGAGGCGAGGCTCAGGGTCGCGCTCGTCGCCTGGGCGATGCTGCTGGTCGGCATCCAGGCCGTTCGCTCTGTCGTCGCGGGGCACAAGCTCGTCGCGCCGCCGGTCTTCGTCGGCGCTATGGCGTTCATGGGCGCGGCGCTCGCGGCCGTCCCGTTCGCCCAGGCCGAGGAGGCCGCCTCGGCGAAGTTCCTCCTGCTCGCCGGCTCGGTCTTCATCTATCTCCTGATCGCCCTCTTCCTGGACGACTGGCACAAGCTGAAGCCGATCTTCGGCGCGCTCCTCCTCGTCGGCCTGATCGTGAGCGCCCACGCGCTGTGGCAGTACACGACCGGAGACCTCTCCCGCGTCGGGTTCATCAGCTCCACCGGCGCGGTCGAGTACCGCGTCTCCTCGTTCTTCCCGCACCCGAACCAGCTCGCGGGCTTCGTCGTCCTCTTCGTCCCGTTGAGCGTCGGGCTCTACGGCGTCTTCGAGAGCAGGGTCGCGAAGGCCGGGTGCGTGCTCCTGCCGCTGCTCGCGCTGCCGGCGGCCATCCTCACCTACTCGCGCGGCGTCCTCGTCGCGCTCGTCGCCCTCGTGCTCGTCCTCGCGCGGAGCAAGCGTGCGTGGCCCGCGATCCTCGCGGCCGGCGTGCTCGTCGTCCTGCTCGCGCCGGCCGCCTGGCACGACCGCGTCGCCGACGTCGGCCGGCTCGACCGTCCGGAGATCGCCACGCGCCTCGACTTCTGGGACGCGGCACTCCAGATGTTCCAGCAGAAGCCCGTGCTCGGCGTGGGGTTGAACAGCTTCGACGTCGCCTACGTCGAGCTCGAGCAGACGGGCCGCAGCTTCCTCCCCGGGAGCAGCCTGGCGCCGCCGGAGACGGCCCACAACCTGTACCTGAACACGCTGGCCGAGCAAGGCCTCGTCGGAATCGCCGCCCTCTTCTTGCTCGTCCTCGCGGCCGGCCGCATGATCCTCGCCCTGCGCCGCTCCGCCGACCCGCGCATCAGGGGGTTCGGTCTTGGCATGCTTGGCGCGGGGATCGCCCTGCTCGTCTCGAACCTCTTCGACGTGACCTTCGTCGACCCGAAGACATCCATGCTCGCCTGGACGATCCTGGGCGTCGGAGCGGCGCTCCACCGCATCGACCAGCGCGGGGCGACCCCGGCCGGGTGAGGGGCGACCTCCTTTTCTACTCGGACTTCCCCTTCGGCTTTCACAACACGGAGGCCGAGGAGAAGATGAGCCGCTTCGCGGCGCGCGGCTGGAACGTCTCCTACGTCGAGCAGCTCGGGATCCGCAACCCGCGGCCGAAACACGCCTTGCGTGCGCTCAGACGATCGAACGGGCCGGCGCGCGAGGCGCCGTTCGACGTCGTCTCGCCGAAGCTCATCCCGCCGCGCCGCGCGCCCGGGGTGGAACGGGTGAACCGGCACTGGCTCGCGAGGCAGCTGCGGAAGCACGTCTCGGATCCCGCCAAGGCCGTCCTCTGGATCCGCTTTCCGACGCCCGAGATCATCCCGCTCGCCGTCGGCAGCCCGTGGCGCGCCGTCGTCTACGAGGCGGTCGACGACCACGCCGCCGGGCCCGGGATGACCCAACGCCTCCGCGAGCTCTTCCTCGAGGCGGAGGAGCGCCTCCTGGCGAGGGCCGACGTCGTCTTCGCCTGGTCGGAGCCGATCCGCGCCGCCCTCGCGGTGCGCCACCCGAACGTCCACCTGGCCACGGCCGCGGTCGACCTCGAGGAGCTCGAGCCCGTCGCCGCGATCCCCGGGCAGGACAAGACGGCGGTCTTCACGGGCGAGCTGGGCTTCCGCTTCGACGAGGAGCTGGCCTCGGAGGTGGCCGGGAGGCTCCCGGACTGGACCTTCCTGTTCGCCGGGCCCGCCGGTCCCGAAGCCGAGAAGGCGCTCGGCGGCCACCGGAACGTGGTTCTGACCGGCCGCTACGACCACCACGAGCTCCCGCGCCTCCTGGCGCGCGGGCGGGTCGCGCTCGTGCCATACCGCCAGAACGAGTTCACGGACATGCTCGTGCCGGTCAAGCTCGTCGAGTACCTCGCGGCGGGGCGTCCGGTCGTCTCGACGCCGATGCGCGCCGCAGAAGGGTTCTCGGACGTGGTCACGTTCGCGAGCAGCGCGGAGCGGTTCGCCGAGGCCGTGCGCTACGTCGGGGACGACTCCGAAGACGCGAGGCACCGGCGGGTCGAGCGTGTGAGGTCGTACTCCTGGGAGCGGCGCATCGACGAGATGGAGGCCGCGATCGAGGCTGCCGCGGTTGGCTGACCTCGCCGTCGTCGTCCCGGTACTGAACGAAGCGGAGAGCTTGCCGGCCCTGCTGGCCGACCTCGCCGCCCAGGAGCCGCCCCTCGAGGAGATCGTCGTCGTCGACGCCGGCTCGACCGACGGGACACTCGCCCTGCTGCGCGCCGAGCAGGAGCGGCTCCCGTCCCTGCGCGTCGTCGAGGCGCCCGGTGCGACGCCGGGCCGGGGCCGGAACGAAGGCGTTCGTGCGACCTCTGCGACGCGAGTCGTCACGGTCGACGCCGGCAGCCGGGTCGGCCGCGGGTTCGTGACCGCGCTCGCGGCCGCGGCGGGCGACGGCCGGGTGGCGGTCGGCGTGAGCGAGCCCGAGGCCCGCACGGCCTTCGAGCGCGCCTCCGGCTGGTTCACCCTGCGCGCCTTCAAGCCGCCCGACCGCCCGGGACCGATCGCGGGTGAGCTCCTTCCGGCCGGCCGCAACGGGCTCTGCTTCACGCGCGCGGACTGGGAGCGGGCGGGCGGTTACCCGCCGGACCTTCCCTGGGGCGAGGACAAGGTCTTCGCGCGGGAGCTTCGCCGGGCCGGCTGCGAGCTCGTCGTCGTCCCCGAGGCCGTCGTCCGCTGGCGGCCTCGCGGCTCGCTCAGGGAGATCTACCGGCAATACCGCAACTACGGCCGCGGCGACGCGCTCGCGCGGCTCGACCGCCAGAACGAGCTCGTCACCTTCGGGATCTACGGCGCCGGCGTCGTGCTCGCCGTGCTCTTCGCGCTCGGGTCGCGGACCGCGGGCGCGTTCCTCGCCGCCGGCGCTGCCGCGTACCTCACGATGTTCGTCCTCTCGGCGCGGCGCTCGCTGGGCGCCGACGCCGCGCTCGCCTGGGTGCCGCCGCTCCGTCTCGCGGTCGACGTTGCCAAGATGCAGGGCTTTCTCGAGGGCGTTCTCCGCGGCTCCCGGCTTCGCCGAACTTGACAACTGGCACCAGGAGGGTCAAGGTAGCGGCCCTTTCCGCCGATCTTCCAGATCGTGGACCACTGGAAGGCAGGGGGGTTGGTCAGCCGATCAGCACGCGTGCACGCTCCAGTACGTGCCACGCTCACGGCCCTGGCAGCCGCGCTGGCCATGCTCGTGCTCGCGACGCCTTCCCAGGCGGCGGAGGTCGGCGTGGTCGGGGACGTGACGTGGGGCCAACCCCGGGCTGACGTCGACCGCGAGATCGAGCTCCTCCGCCGGGCCGGCGTCCGCTGGATCCGCGCGAACGTGAACTGGGCGGGCCTCGAGCCCGATCGCAAGGGCGAGATCAACGAGTGGCTGCTTGCCGAGTACGACTACGCGATCGACCGCGCGCAGGAGGCCGGGCTCCAGGTGCTGATGCCGATCGCCGACGGCGTTCCCTACTGGGCGTCTGCAGACCCGGCCAGGTACGTCGACGGCGGCGGAACGCCGCGCTGGGAGGTCAACTACCGGCCGCAGCGCATGTCCGACTACGGCGACTTCGTCCGTTTCGTGGTCGGCCACTTCGCCCCGAAGGGCGTCCTCACCTACATGATCTGGAACGAGCCCAACCACCCGCGCTTCTGGCCCTCGGGCCCGGACGCGAGCGCCTACGTGCCGATGCTGCGCGCGGGCTACAACGCCGTGAAGGCCGCGAGCCCCGAGGCGACCGTGCTCCTCGGCGGCCTCTCGAAGAGCGACTTCTACTACCTCGAAGCGGTCTACCGTGCCGGCGGCGGTGACTACTTCGACGCGGTCGCGGTGCAGCCGTACACCTACGGCGTCGGGCCGACCGACCTGTGGAACGGCGTCCACGACTGGGAGGACCCCGACCGCATCTCGATCAACGCCTTCCCGGCCATCCAGGAGGTCAGGCGCTCCATGGTCGCCTTCGGCGACGGGGAGAAGGACGTCTGGCTGACCGAGTTCGGCTACTCGACGACGACGCAGGACGGAGGCGTCTCGGCCGCCACGCAGGCGGAGTTCCTCGCGAAGGCCTACCGCTACGTCGAGCGCTTCCCCTGGGTGCAGGCGCTCTTCTGGTACGCGGCGCGCAACAGCCCGTTCTACGAAGACCGTGACGAGTACGAGGCCCGCTTCGGCCTCGCCACCACGAGCTGGGGCCTCAAGCAGAGCTACTGGGCGCTGCGGGCGCACGCGCTCGACCTGCCGGCCACCGGCCGCGTCGTGCTCCGCAAGGGAGCCCAGCGCAACATCGCCTGGGGAGCCGCCAGAGTCACGCTCCGCGGTCGTGTCGCGCTCTCACGCGGCGTGGCGTGGCGGGTTACCGTCGCGGCGAGAGCCGCACGGCGCACCGTCCTCGTGCAGCGGCGGACGCCCCGCGGCTGGGTCGTCGTCGCCCGCGTTCCCACGACCTCGACCGGTGCCTTCCGGGCCAGCGTCGTCGCGCGCGGGAGCTCCGTGCGCTACCGCGCGGTCGCCCGCTACGAGGGCCTGCGGGTGCGCTCGAGCGTGGTGCGCGTCGTCGTCCGCGGCTAGCGCGTAGAGCGGCGATAATCCGGCATGATCGAGGTGGAGCGAGTCGATTTTGCCTCGGTTCCGACCAGGGATCTCGCCCGTCAGCGGCGGTTCTATGTAGAGACGCTCGGCCTGCGGCTGAACGAGGCCTCCGGTGAGATCGAGACCGGGAATCTCACCCTTTGCCCCTGGCGGCCCGAGGCCGAGGGGATCGCGTTCGAGCCGAACCGAGCGGGCATCGCGCTGCGGGTCCCCGACGTGGCGAGCGCGCGCCGCGTCTTGGAGGCCGAGGGCGTCGAGTTCCTCGGGGAGACGGTGGACACCGGCGTCTGCCAGATGGCGTTCTTCAATGACCCGGACGGCAACGTGCTGATGCTCCACCGGCGGTACGCCTCGCAGGGGCAGCAGACGTCCGCCGAACAAGACTGATCACCGCCAGCGCGGGTCGTACACTCGCCCGGCGTGAGCATCGCAACGCGGGCTTCGACCGCCCTCGTCGGCGGCATCCCTCTCGGGATCTTCCTCCTCTGGGGAGCGATCGACGGCGGCTACCCACCGACCCTCTGGATGCCGGGCGCCCTCGCGCTCGTGGGGCTCCTCGCGCTGCTCCTCTTCGGCGTGCCGCAGCTCCTCCGGTCCCTGCCGCGCGTGCCGCTCGTCGGGCTCGCGCTCTTCGCCGCGTACACGGTCTGGAGCGGGCTCTCGATCGCCTGGGCCGGGGACAAGGGCGAGGCCTGGGACGCGGCCAACAGGACGCTTCTCTACCTCGTCGTCTACGCGATCTTCCTCCTCTGGCCCTGGCGCGCGCGCCACGGCGCAATGCTCCTCGCCGCCTACGCGCTCGGCGTCGCCGGGATCGCGGCGGTGTCGTTCGTCGCGGCGCTGCACTCGGCCGACCCGTACGCGTTCTTCATCGGCGGCCGCTACTCGGAGCCCGTCGGCTACATCAACGCGAACTGCGCGCTCTTCCTCTCGGCCGTCTGGCCGGCGGTCTTCCTCGCCTCGCGCCGTGAGACGCCGTGGTGGCTCCGGGGCCTCTTCCTCGCCTCGGCCGGCTTCCTGCTCCAGCAGGCGGTGCTGCCGCAGAGCCGGGGCTCGCTCTTCGTCTTCCCGGTCGTCGCCGTCCTCTACCTGGCGCTCGTCCCGGGGCGTGCGCGGTCGCTCCTCACGCTGGGACCGGTGTGCCTGGCGACGCTGCTCGTACGCGGCCCGCTCCTCGATGTCTACTCGGCCGCCCGGGGCGACTTCCTGCCGGAGGCGCTCGGGGCGCTGGAGGAGCCGTTCATCGGCTCGGCGGCCGCCCTCCTCGTCGTGGGTACGATTTACGGGCTGGTCGACCGCTACGCGCCGCTGCCCTCGGATCTTGCGCGGCTGGGGCGGTGGATCCTCGGGATCGCGACCGGTCTCGCGGCATTCATCGCCGTCCTCGTGCTGCTCGTCGCCTACGGCAACCCGGTCACGAGGGCGCAGGACGCGTGGGACGAGTTCTCGGCGGGCCAGGAGTTCGAGGAGAGCTCCTCGTACTTCGGCGCCAACCTCGGCAGCAACCGCTACGACTTCTGGCGCGTCGCCATGGGCGAGTTCCGCGACGCGCCGGTCGCGGGCATCGGCGCGGGCAACTTCGCCACCCCGTACCTGCGGGAGCGGGAGAGCCTCGAGGAACCGCTCTACCCGCACAGCCTCCCGGTGATGGTGCTCTCGCAGACCGGCCTGGTCGGCGGGCTCCTCTTCGGCGGGTTCCTCGGCTGCGCGCTCGCAGCCGTCTGGCTCGCGCGGTCGCGCCGCTCACCGCTCGGGCACGCCGTCGCGGCGACGGCCGTGGTCACCTTCGCCTACTGGGCGCTGCACGGATCGATCGACTGGTTCTGGGAGTTCCCGGGCCTTGCCGGACCCGCGTTCGCCTGGCTCGGACTGGCCGTCGGGCTCGAGCGGCCGGCCCCGGCTGCGGTGTCATCCGCAAATTCCGGAAATCGCATTTCTATGACAGCCGCCGCGGGTTATACGCTGGCCCTCGTGGCGTCAGTGGTCTCTCTGGGGCTCCCCTGGCTAGCGGCGCGTGAAATCGAACGCGCCGCAGACATGTGGCGGTCCGATCCCGAGGATGCGTATTCGATCCTCGAGCGGGCGCGTGCGCTCAACCCCTTGAGCTCCCGCCCCGACTTGGTCGCCGGCGCGATCGCGATGCGACAGGAGGACTTCGCTCGCGCCGAGGATTCGTTCGAGCGCGCGCTCGAACGCAAGGGAGACGACTGGTACGCCGAGCTCGAGCTTGCGATCGTGGCGGCCCGGGATGGCCGGCGCGACGAGGCTCTGTCCCGACTCGACCGCGCGGAGGAGCTCAATCCCCTCGAGGAGGCCGTCGGCGTCGTCCGTGAGGAGGTTCGCTCGGGCGGCCAGGTGGATCCTCACGTCATCGACCGGATCTTTCTCCAGCGGGTCGAGGAACGCTCGAGCTGACGGAATGGCATGAAGTTGACACTCGCCGGAGACCGCCGATACTGTGAGGTGAAGCCTTGCTGCGGCCACTTCGGCAAGGTTTCGAATTGCGGTAAAGGGAAGAGTTACAACCTGCGGCCAACAGTCCTCGTTCGGGTGAGACGGCTATCGCCGTGCGCCCGGCGCGGACGACGAGGAAAAGGGAGGATGAAGTGAAGCGTCTTGCGGCACTAGCAAGCGGGGTGATCGCGTATCTGGTCATGGCGTCCGTCGCGCTGGCACAACAGCCGACGCAGAGCGGGTACGGCGGCACCGGAGGCAACATCCAGGGCGACGTCGAGGGGGGCGGTTCCCTACCGTTTACCGGTCTCGATCTGCTGCTCCTCGTGGGAGCGGGCGTCCTGCTGCTTGCGGCTGGACTCACGCTCAGGCGAGTAGGGCGGGCGAAGACCTAACCGAAGGCCCGCGCGTTGCTTGAAGGCTCCCGCGTGGAGGCTCGTTCTCTCCCGGTCCGGGCCCGTGCCCGGAGCGCCGTTGCACGCACACGGCGGATCCAGGGCTGGACCCGTGCCTGCCTGGGAGTCGACGCCCTCATGCTCTTCGCCGCGGTTCTCGTGGCGGATCTCGGCGCCCCCCGGGCCGGCGTCCCCTCGACGCCTGCGTTCTGGCTGTTGGCGTTCCCGATCCTGACCTTCGTCTTCATGGCGATCCGCGGCATGTACCGGCCGCGGGTCTTCCTGCGCGTGCTCGACGATCTGCGCATCGCCGTCACGGCGACGGCCCTCGCGGCCATGATCGTGCTCTCGATGCGCGTCCTCGCCCACGACGACCCGTGGGTCGCGGCGCAGACGGCGCGCATCTGGGCGTTCGCCACCGTCTATCTCCTGGCGGGGCGCATCGTCCTCTCGTGGGGCGAGCTCCGCGCGCGGCGCCGCGGGGAGTCCGTCAGGCCGACGCTCGTCGTCGGCGCCGGGCACGTCGGCCGGCTGACCGCCAAGCGCCTGCTCGACCACCCCGAGCTCGGCCTTCGCCCCGTCGGCTTCCTCGACAAGGAGCCGCGCACCGTGGCCAACGACAACGGCCTGCCGGTGCTCGGCGCGAGCTGGGACCTCGACCGCGTCGTCAAGGAACACGGGGTCCGGCACGTCGTCCTCTCGTTCTCGACCGCGCCTCGCAGCGTCATGCTCGGCGTCCTCAAGCGCTGCCAGGAGCTCGGCGTCGAGGTCTCGATGGTGCCGCGCTTCTACGAGAAGGTCGTCGGCCACATCGGCATCGAGTACCTGGGCGGCATCCCGCTCATGACCGCGCAGCCGACGAACCCGCGCAGCTGGCAGTTCGCGATCAAGTACGCGGTCGACCGGCTCGTCGCCCTGCTTCTCCTGGTGATCGTCTCGCCGGTGCTGGTCGTGGCCTCGGCAGCCGTCCTGGCGAGCATGGGCCGGCCCATCTTCTTCCGTCAGAGGCGCGCAGGGCTCGACGGGCGCGTGTTCGAGATCCTCAAGTTCCGCTCCATGCGCCCGCCGTGCGCGGCCGACGACGCCGGCGCGCTGGCGCCCGGGATGGCGCCCGGCGGGGTCGAGGGCGTCGACCGTCGCACGCGCGTGGGGACGTTCCTCCGCCGGACGTCGATCGACGAGCTCCCGCAGCTCTGGAACGTGCTGCGCGGCGAGATGAGCCTGGTCGGCCCGCGGCCCGAGCGGCCCGAGTACGTCGACCTGTTCAGCGACCAGATCGACCGCTACGGCGAGCGTCATCGCGTCAAGGCCGGCATCACCGGCTGGGCGCAGGTCCACGGCCTCCGCGGCCAGACCTCGCTCTCGGATCGCGTCGAGTGGGACAACTACTACATCGAGAACTGGTCCCTCTGGCTCGACGTGAAGATCCTCCTGCTCACGATCATCGCGATCGTGCGGCCCTCGCAGGCCGAGTAGCGCTCCAGCAACAAGGTGCTACGTGGTGGCCGGGGCGTTCGTCCTGGTTCGGGTCTAACCCTTCGGTCAGTACCCAAAAGGGGTACATGGCGCTTTCGTGAAAAGCACGACCTGCGGCAAGGGGAGGCAATGAGGGGAATCGCTCGAACCGTGGTGCTGGCCGCGACGTGCGACATAGCCGTTGCGCCGGTTGTGCCGGCGCGCCCCAGCTCGCAGGAAGCGTGGGCTCCGCGCGTCACTGCGCGACGACGCCCACGCGCTCGCCCGTCTTGCTGGGGTCGGGCGAGTCGTCACGGTTGGGGGGCGTCACCGACGGCTCGGGTGGCGTCCCCCTCCGTGGGCTTTCGGGCCTAGCCCGCGCGCGCGAGCATGTAGATGCTCGCCAGGCCGGCCCACTCGCCGTAGGGCTCGAGCAACGTGCGCGTGTCTTGCGGCTCGGCCCTCCGGCCGAGCAGCGACGTGCAGAGCTTGACCAGGCCGAGGTCGCCGACGAGGCCGTGCTCGTACCGGCCGAGGCCCTGGAGGCAGACGACGCCGGCCGACCACGGCCCGAGCCCGCGCTCGCGCTCGATGCGGGCGACTGCGGCGTGCGTCTCGACGCCGTGCAGCCGCTCGACGTCCCATTCGCGCGAGAGCCGGACCAGGGCGTTGGCCTTGCGGGCCACGAGCCCCTCGCGTGCGAGATGAGACGGGGACGTCCCGCGGAAGGTCTCGCGCGTCGGAGGGAGGAAGAGGTCGTGGAAGGGCGTCGCCGACCGTCGCAGGAGCCTCGCCTCCAGGTCGCGCGCGGCGCGGGCCTGGATCAGCTGGCCGCACACGGCCTTGAGGAGGGCGTGGGTGACGGTGGCGGTCCGCAGCGGCCGCATGCCGCGGAGCCGGCGTACGGCGCGCCCGATGAGCGGGTCGTCGACGAAGCGGCGCAGGAACGCCCGGTGGTCGTCGTCGACCGCCAGCACGAAGCGGAGCTTGGCGAGCGCCGCCTCGGGCTCATCGCCGTCGATCCGGACGGCGAGCGTCCCGTCCGGCCGCTGGTGGACGCGGGCGAGCGCGGGTTGCCCCTCGGCCTCGAGAGCGACGGTCAGAACCCCGTCGCGGAGGCGCCGCGTCATGTCGCTCCTCATCCGCGCCGAGAGCGCGAGCGAGTAGGGCGGGAGGGGTGTGATCGTCGTCTCGAGCGGCACCCCGCGAGCCTAACGAGACCGCGGGCCGGCGTCAGCTACGCCAGCCGAACTCGGCCGCGACGATCGTCACGTCGTCCCACGACCGGTAGTACCCGGCGGGGTCGTCGACGTGTACGGCGGCCACCCCGATGTAGCGCCACAGCGGGTTGAGGATGTTCGCGCGGTGGCCGGGGCTGTTCATCCAGTTCGTAACGGTGCGGCTCGCCGAGATGTCCGGCGCGCCCCAGGCGAGGTTCTCGCCGGCGCTCCACGCGCGGTAGCCCGGGCCGGGCCAGTACCAGCGGATCCAGGCCGAGAACGATGTCCATGCCTGGTCCCGCTGCGGCGTGTAGAGCTCGTGGCGGAAGTAGCTCGCGGCGCCCATCGAGCGAGCGTGGCGGTTGGCGGCGTCGGTGAGGCGCTTCGCCACCGTGAGAGAGCGGAGGCCGTGGGCGTTCCGGATCGAGTTGATGCGCTGGACGACGCTCGGCTCGAGCGGGTTCCGCTCGGTGACCGTGACGGCGCCCGCCGCAGGGGCGAGCGAGAGCACGGCAAGGGCGACAGCAGCCGCAGTGAGAACCTTCCCTCCCATACACGAAAGATCGGCCCTTTCCAGGACTTCTGCCTCCCCCAAAGGAGCCACCCCCAATGCACCGTTCGCGCCGGATGAAATTCGGTCTCAAAAGGGTTCGTCGCAGAGCCGATACGGACCCCATGGCGCGTTCGGGGAGTCCCGACCGGTTCGGTACCATAGGTCCGGCTGTCGACCGGAAAGGACGCTGAAGCTTGTTCGAACGCTTCACCGAGAGGGCCCGCCAGGTCGTCGTCCTTGCTCAGGACGAGGCCAGGGCGCTGAAGCACAACTACATCGGCACAGAGCACATCCTGCTCGGGCTCCTTCGCGAGGAGGAAGGCCTGGCCGCCCGGGTGCTCGAGAGCCTCGACATCACCGTCGAGGAGGTCCGCGCGCAGGTGGCGCGGATCGTTGGCCAGGGCGACGAGGTGACCACCGGCCAGATCCCGTTCACGCCGCGCGCGAAGAAGGTGCTCGAGCTCGCGCTGCGCGAGGCGCTCTCGCTGGGTCACAACTACATCGGCACCGAGCACATCCTGCTCGGCCTCGTGCGCGAGAACGAGGGCGTCGCGGCGCGCATACTGCTAGACTTCGACGCCGACGCCGATAAGATTCGCAACGAGATCATCCGCATGCTCTCCGGCCCCGGCCGGCGGCAGCAGGGCGGCGGCGCCGCCTCCGGCGAGAAGGCGAAGAGCTCCAAGCTCCTCGACCAGTTCGGCCGCAACCTGACGAAGCTCGCCGCGGAGTCCAAGCTCGACCCCGTCGTCGGGCGCCAGACCGAGATCGAGCGCGTGATGCAGATCCTGTCGCGCCGCACGAAGAACAACCCGGTCCTGATCGGCGAGCCGGGCGTCGGCAAGACGGCCGTCGTCGAGGGCCTCGCCGCGCGCATCTCGTCCAACCAGGTTCCCGAGCTCCTGAAGAACAAGCAGATCTACACGCTCGACCTGGCCGCGCTCGTGGCGGGCTCGAAGTACCGCGGCGAGTTCGAGGAGCGCCTCAAGAAGGTGATGAAGGAGATCACCCAGCGCGGCGACATCATCCTGTTCATCGACGAGCT
>DASSCF010000034.1:0-8240 GCA_035698025.1 Gaiellaceae bacterium | reverse complement strand
GCGGCGGGCGCTCTCGCCGACGCGGCCGATCTCGAGCTTGCGTGCCGGTGCCTGGGCCGTTTCGGGCGTGGGTGTGCTCATTCGCTCGTGGCTCATGCGAGTTCTGGTTCGGTCCGCGCGCCACCGATGCGGATTTCGGCGTTAGCGTCCAAAGCGGGTGGTGGCCCGGGGTGGCCCCTCATGAGTAGGAGGCTCCGTTCTCGGCTGCCTCGCCGCCGGCCCCGGCGTCGGTCTCGGCGCCGGCGCTGGTCTCGGCACCGGCTGCCGCGGCGGTGCGGACCGCGTCGAAGATCTTGGCATAGCCCGTGCAGCGGCAGAGGTTGCCGGAAAGGGCCTCACGGACCTCGTCGTCCGTCGGGTCGGGCTTCTCCTCCAGGAGCGCCACCGTCGCAACGATCAGGCCGGGCGTGCAGAAGCCGCACTGCACCGCGCCCGTTTCGGCGAACGCCTCCTGGACACGGTGGAGCTCCCCCTCCTCCCCCAGGCCCTCCACTGTCACGACCTCGTGCCCGTCGGCCTGCGCGGCGAGCACGAGGCATGCGCAGACGAGCTTGCCATCGAGGAGCACAGAGCAGGAGCCGCACTCGCCTTGCTCGCAGGCGTTCTTCGAGCCCGGCAGGCCTAGTTGCTCGCGCAACGTGTACAGCAGGCTCTCGCCCGCCCACACGTCGGCGTCGCGCTTCTCGCCGTTGACGGTCAGGTCGATCTTCACGTCAGGACACGCTCCAGGGCGCGGGCCGTGAGCACCTTCAGGGCGTGGCGGCGATACGCCGCGGTGCCGCGCACGTCGTCGATTGGCGACGAGGCCGCGGCGACCTGCTCGGGGAACGCCTCGGCCTCCGACAGGGACGCCGTCACCAGCGCCGGCACGGGCCCGGCGGAGCCGAAAGCCGCGCGCAGCTCCTCGCGCTCGCGGTCGGCCGACAGCGCCAGCGAGCACACCGCGATCACCATCGCGTTCCGCGGCCCGACTTTCATGAACGTCTGCCGCGCCTTCGACGGCATGACGCGCACGGCGACGATCAACTCGTCGTCCGCGAGCGCGCTCTTCTTCGGGCCGACGAGGAACTCCGAGACGGGCAGCGTTCGCGTCCCGCCGGCGTTCGCCAGCTCGACCTCCGCGTCCTCGACGAGGAGCGGCGGCAGCGCGTCCCCGGCGGGCGAGGCCGTGCCGAGGTTGCCGCCGATCGTCCCGCGCATGCGGATCTGCGGCGACCCGACGGTGCGCGACGCCTCGGCCAAGGCAGGAAGCAAGCCGGCCAGCTCAGGCTCCATCGCCTCCGCGTACGTGAGGCCGGAGCAGAGACGCAGGGTGCCGTTCTCACGCGTCCAGCCGCGCAGCTCGGCGACCTCGTTCAGGTTGAGGATCGTCTCCGGCCGTGCGCGGTCGAAGTTGAGCTCGACCATGAGGTCGGTACCGCCTTGAATGGGCACAGCGTCGGGATGCTCCGCCTTGAGCGCAAGCGCTTCCTCGAGCGAATGCGGCGTCAGAACGTCCACGCGTGGAGCGTAGTCCACGCGCCCGACTGCGAGGAGGCTAGGGCCTGCCGGCTGCGTCGGCCGGCTCGAGCTCCGGGATGACGACCCGGTGCGCGCTCGCGGCGCCGGAGGCCGGCTCGACCTCCACGAGGTCGACCGCTCGCGCCTGCTCGTCGGCGTCCAAATGGACGAGCGCGAAGCCGGAGAGGTCCTCGCCGACACCGAACGCGCCGCCTGCGCCCACGGAGCCGCCGTCCACCAGGACGTGGGCGCCCTCGGTGTCGACGTGCTGGTGATGGTCGTGGCCGGTGAGGATCAGCACCGGCGGGCCGCCGTCCTCGGCGAGCCGGTCGAGAAGCGCGTGCGCGAGACCATGACGGTGCACGAGCACGATGTCGGGCCGCTCCGGCAGCGTCGCGAACCAGTCCAGGAAACGGCGGCGCGCGTCGAGGAAGTCGTTCTCCTTCAGCTCGACCAGCCGGCCCCGAAACGTGCCCGAGGCGCTCTCGAGCGGATCCTCGTAGCCCGCCACCTGGAGGTCGTCCACCGTGACGACCGGGTCGCCGGTCGTGGAGCCGTCCTCCAGCAGGCGGCCGTGCCTCGTGAGCACGATCACACCGGCACGCGCCGCGGCCAGCATGAGCGGCCGCGAGTCGTGGTTGCCCGAGACTGCGACCACAGGCGAGCCGAGGCGGGCGACGCCGGGCACGATCGCCGTCTCGTAGCGCGTGCCGCGCTGCGTGAGGTCGCCGACCATGAAGACCGGCTTCCCGGCCGTGAACTGCTCCAGCGCCGGGAGGACGAGGCCGTTGGAGTGCAGGTCGGACGCGACGACAACCGCACGGTCGAGCGCCGGCGGGTCGCCGCGCTGCTCGCCCGCGACCGCGATCAGCTGCGTGAGCCCGGCGACCGCGTCGCCGTACGAGCCCTCGTAGCCCTCGCCGTCGGCCAGCAGGCGCTCCGAGAACTCCAGCAGGCGCGGGAGCTCCTCGCCGTGTGCGTAGAACGTCGGCTCGCGGAGAGCCGAGTAGTCGAAGCGGCTCACGCCGCCGGCAACCACGGCAATCGCGGCCAGCGTGACCGCGGCGCCGGTCACCGGCCCCAGCACAAGCCACCGCCGCCGCCCGAACGCGCCGGCCACGCCGCCGCCGAGCAGTCCACCGACGACCCCGCCGAGCAGCGCGAAGAGCGCCGCCCGCCGCAACCCGTCGGACACCGCGTCCCGCAGCTCGCCCTCGAGCGTCGTCAGGCTCGCGTCCGCGCTTCCGCCCGAACGCAGTGCGGAGAGCGCGGCGCCGCGGTCCAGCGAGCGGAACTCGAGCTCGACGGAGACCGGTGCTCGGTACGGCTCAGCACGCACGCCCCAGTCCACGACCGGCACGTAGACGTCCACCGCCCCGCTCCGCGCCGGCACGACGTGGACGTCGACCGTCCCGAGCGTGACCTCGCGCGACTCCGGCGCCGCAGCGCGCAGCGCGACAACGCTTCCGGCCAGGGCGAGGACGGCGCACGCGAGCGCCAGCCCTGCAGTTCTGAGTAGACCCCTGTTCATCCCGTCCTACTAGTTTCGGCTTCGTCCCGTGAAGCCGCGACCCTCGAAGGTCGAGATTGAGGCTACCCCCGCGAGACGTTCGTCCGGGCCCGTTCGACCAAGGCGCGGCCGTAGTGGCGGTACTCGCCCATCCCGAGCTCCCACTCGGCGTGCGCGAGCCGCTTGTCCTGCCGCAGGCGGGAACGGGAGAGCGCCCGTGCCTGGTAGTGGCCCTCGGCCATCACGGTCGTCCGCATGTACGAGCCCTCAGCGAGCCGGACGACCTCGTCGGCCAGCGCCTTTCCCTCGACGCGGGCGACCGTGTGCCACCGGTCCGGGTCCTCCGGATCGGCGATCTGCACGAAGTACGTCGGCTCACTCACCTGGACTTACTCGTAACGATGGTTGCAAATGCACCCGCTGTCCGTTAGGAAACGGCTCGATGGCCAACGGCGTTCTCTACTTTCCGTACATCAGCGTTCCTCGGAATGCCTGGTTCACCCGCGTTCTCCTCTATTGGGACCAGGTGGGCTCCATCGTCCCGGAACGACATGCCGACGATCTCGGCAACGTGTCCGGGTTCATGCGGGACCTGGTCGAGGCCGGCCTTGTGCTCCCGATCGTTCCCGAGCGCTACGACTACCACCTGATGAGAGCGGTGCAGCCGTTCCTCGACTTCGTCGACTCCGATCCGGAGATCCTTGCTCGAGCGAAGGCCGGCTTCGGTCCTCAGGCACCGACGCGCGGAGGATCTGAGCCCGGCACAGCGTTTCGGATCCATCGCGGTAAGTTCAGCTACATCCTGGCCAGCGAGCTGGAAAATCGCGGCCTGGCACGACCGGCGGGCGGTGCCCGGCCCGGTCGCGACTGGCTCGAGGTGGAGTCGCGGACTGCGACCGCGTACATGGCCTACCTCTCGACCACGCTCGGCGCGATAGAGGATGTCGAGCTGGATCCGATCACCGACACGCTCGGCTCCCTCACGGCATTCAGTCAGGCCCAGCCGAAGGGCCCCCTGCAACTCGCAGCCGACTTGCGAATGGGCGTGCTCGAGTCCGTGCTACCCGGACCCTCCAGCAGCATCTCAGTGTCCACCTTGATCCGCTTCAAGGAGCGGCACGGCGAACTCCTCGCGCGCTTCCGACGCCACCTCGAGTCCCAGCTGCTCGATCTTGCGGTGATTCCCGACGCCGACGTTCGGGCGGCCAAGCGTGACATCTTGACCTCCGAGTTGCAGGATCAGGTCGCCGAGATCCAAGGGCTCATGCGACCGAGATGGACGAAGCTCGTCTTCGGGACGCTTTGCAGCGTCCTGGGCGCAGCGATTCCGGTCGGCGTTGCGGCCGCCACCGGCGCTCTGCCGATCGCGGCAGCAGGTCTGCCCGGGCTCGCGAACGCCGCTTACACGGCCCAAGCAGCCGTGCGTGGCCCAGGCGAAGCGCGCAACAGCCCGTTGGCCTACGCAGCGCTCGCCCGACAGCACCTGCTGGATTAGCTCCTCTAGCTCTGCGCCTCCTCGAGCGCCCGCTTCGTCAGCACCTTGACGAGGTGCTCGCGGTACTCGGCGCTGCCGTTGTGGTCGCTCGGCGGGCTCGTGCCCTCGGCTGCGCGCTCGGCGGCCGCGGCGGGATCCGCCCCGGACGCCAGCGCCTCCTCCACCCCGCTCGCGCGCAGGGCGGTCGCGCCCATGTTCGTGAGCCCGACGTGGACGCCGCCGTTGACCTGCACGGCGCACACGCCGACCGTGGCCCAGTCCTGGGCCCGTCGAGTGAACTTCTGGTACGCGCCGCCGCTCGTCTTCGGCACGCGGATCTCCGTCAGCACCTCCTGCGGGTCGAGCGCGGTCTGGAGGAAGCCGGCGAAGCTCTCGGCAATCGGCAGCGTGCGCTCGCCGCCGGGTCCGCGCGCGACGAGCTCGGCGTCCAGCGCCAGCAGGATCGTGGGCGCGTCGGAAGCCGGGTCGGTGTGCGCGACCGAGCCGCCGATCGTGCCGCGGTGCCTCACCTGCGGGTCGCCGATCGTGCCGATGACCTCGGCGAGGATCGGGCACGCCGAGCGCAGGAGCTCGTCGTGCTGGAGGTCGTGGTAGCGGGTGAGCGCCCCGATGGCGATCGTGTCGCCGTCCTCCCGCACGTAGGAGAGGTCGGAGAGGCGCCCGATGTCCACGAGCAGCTCCGGGCGGGCCATCCGCAACCGCATGAGCGGGAGGAGTGAGTGCCCGCCCGCGAGGAGCTTCGCGTCGCGGCCGTCGCCGAGGAGCTCGATCGCGTGGTCGACGGACTCGGCGAGCTCGTAGTCGAAGGTTGCGGGGATCACTTCGCACCTCCTTCCTGCAGCGCACGCCAAACGTTCTCGGGCTTGGCCGGCATGGTCACGTCGGTGACGCCGTACGGCGAGAGCGCGTCGACGACCGCGTTGATGACGGCCGGCGTCGAGGCGATCGTCCCGGTCTCGCCCACGCCCTTGACCCCGAGCGGGTTCGTGGGGCTGGGGGCGTTGACGCGGTCGAGCTCGTAGTCGATCGTCTCGGCGGCGCTGGGGACGAGGTACGAGAGCATCGAACCGGTGGTCAGGTTGCCGTCCTCGTCGTAGATCGCCTCCTCCCAGAGCGCCTGCGCGATGCCCTGGGTGATGCCCCCGTGAATCTGGCCGTCGACGATCGTCGGGTTGATGACGTTGCCGATCTCGTCCACCGCGACGTACTGGCGGAGGTCGATCGCGCCCGTCTCCGTGTCGACCTCGACGACGCAGATGTGCGCGCCGCCGGGCCAGCTGAAGTTGGGCGGGTCGTAGACGAAGGTCGCCTCGAGCCCGGGCTCCATGCCGTCGGGGAGGTCGTGGGCGGTGAAGGCGTGCAGGGCCGCGTCCCGGACTGTCATCGCCTTGTCCGTGCCCGCGACCTTGAACGTCCCGTTGTCGTACTCCAGGTCGTCTCCCGAGACCTCGAGCTTGTGCGCGACGACGTCACGCGCCTTGGCGATCACCTTCTCGGCGGCGTTGTAGAGCGCGATCCCGCCGACCGCGAGGCTCCGGCTCCCGTACGTGTCGAGGCCGAGCTGCATGGCGGTCGTGTCGCCGTGGATCACCTCGACCTGGTCGATCGGGACGCCGAGCCGTTCGGCGACGATCTGCGAGAACGTCGTCACGTGCCCCTGTCCGTGCGGCGAGGTGCCTATGAACACCTCGACGCTCCCCGTCGGGAGGCAGCGCACCGTGGCGGCGTCCCAGCCGCCGGCGGCGTACAGGATGGCGCCGAGAATTCGCGACGGCGCCAGGCCGCACATCTCGGTGTACGTCGAGAAGCCGATCCCGAGCTCCTTCGTGTCGCCGGCAGCACGGCGCTCGGCCTGTTCCTTGCGGAGCTCCTCGTAGCCCGCCATCTCGAGGGCACGGTCGAGCGCGCCGACGAAGTCGCCGGAGTCGATCGTGAGCCCGGAGGCGAGCGTGTACGGGAACTCGGTGATGAAGTTCTTCCGCCGGAGCTCGGCGGGATCCATCTCGAGCTTCCGTGCGAGCGCGTCCATCGTGCGCTCGATCAGGAACGTGGCCTCCGGCCGCCCCGCACCGCGGTAGGCGTCGGTCGGCGTGGCCGTCGTGAACGCCCCGATCACCTCCAGCGAGTAGGCCTCGACGTCGTACGGCCCGCCGTAGACCCAGCCGCCGAGAATCGGCGTGCCGGCCGTGACGAGCTGGAGGTACGCGCCCAGCCCGACGACGAGCTTCGCGCGGACGCCGCGGATCTTCCCGTCCTCGTCGGCCGCGTACTCCATCTCCTGCCACTGGTCGCGGCCGTGAATGGTGGCGAGATAGCCCTCCGAGCGTTCCTCCGTCCACTTGACGGGCCGGCCGATGCGCTTGGCCAGCACGAGGGCGAGCGCCTCCTCGGCGTAGACGTTCAGCTTGGAGCCGAACCCGCCGCCGACGTCCGGCGCGACGACGCGCAGCCGCGCCTCCGGGACGCCCAGGACGATCGCGAGCCAGAAGCGCAGGATGTGCGGGATCTGGGTCGCCGACCAGAGCGTGTACTCGTCGAGCGCCGGCTCGTACGTCGCGATGACGCCTCGCGGCTCGATCGCGTTCGGGATCAGGCGCTGCTGGCGGTAGCGCTCCTTCACGGTGACGGGCGCGCTTCCGAAGACGCCCTCGACGTCGCCGCCCTCGAGCTTCCATGTGAAGCAGTGGTTGGTGCCGAGGTCGTCGTGGAGGATCGGCGCGTCGTCGGCCAGCGCCGCCTCGGGGTCGATCACGGCGGGAAGCTCTTCGTAGTCGACCTCGACGAGCTCGGCCGCGTCCTTCGCCTGCGCACGCGACTCGGCGATCACGACCGCGACGCCGTCGCCCTGGTAGCGCACCTTGTCGGTGGCGAGCGGGCGGTGCATCGGCTGCTTGGTGTCCTCGGTGACGAGCCAGACGCACGGGAGCGTGGCCGCCCAGTCGTCGGCGAGGTCGGCGCCGGAGAACGCGGCGACGACGCCCTCGGACTCGCGGGCAGCGGTGACGTCGACGCGGTTGATCTTGGCGTGCGCGTAGGGGCTGCGGACGATCGACGCCCACACCATCCCCATCACCTGCATGTCGTCGATGAACCTGGACTGGCCGGTGAGGAGCTTCGCGTCCTCCTTGCGGGGGACGGGCTTGCCGATGTAGGTCTCGGCCTCGGTGGTTGCCATCTCCCCTCCCCTCAGGCGGTCGCGGCGGCCTTGACCGCCTTGACGATGTTGACGTAGCCCGTGCAGCGGCAGAGGTTGCCCTCGAGGGCGTGGCGGATCTCCTCGTTGCTCGGGCTCGGGCTCTCCTCGAGAAGACTGATGGTGGCCATCACCATCCCAGGCGTGCAGAAGCCGCACTGGAGGCCGTGCTGCTCGTGGAAGGCCTGCTGCACCGGGTGGAGGTCGCCGGGCGAGCCGATGCCCTCGATCGTCGTGACCTCGTGCCCGTCGGCCTGGACGGCCAGCATCGTGCAGGACTTCACCGACTCGCCGTCCACGAGCACGGTGCACGAGCCGCACGAGGACGTGTCGCAGCCGACCACCGTGCCGGTCAGCCCGAGCTGCTCGCGCAGGAAGTAGACGAGGAGCTGCCTCGGCTCGACCTCGGCCGAGTGGCTCTCTCCGTTGACGGTGATCCCGACCGTTTTCACTGCGACGACCTCCTTCCGAAGAGGCGCCTGATGCGGCGCCCAAGGCTGCCGAAGAAGAGCGAGAGCCCGGAGATCGGCTTCGCCTGCGAG
>DASSCF010000033.1:0-25239 GCA_035698025.1 Gaiellaceae bacterium | reverse complement strand
CCGACGCCCATCCGACGCCCTACGACCGCTACGGCGTCGGCGTCCACCACGTCGCCTTCGAGGTCGAGTCGCGTGAGATCGTCGACGAGCGCGCCGCATGGCTGCGCGCGCAGGGCGCCGAGATCGAGAGCGGGCCCGAGGAGTACGACTACCGCCCGGGCTACTACGCCGTCTTCTTCTACGACCCCGACGGCCTGAAGCTCGAGATCCTGTACGTCCCCTAGGACATGTCGGCCGAGGACTTCATCCGTTCCCGGGAGCTGCCGTTGTCGATCGCCGGCTGTGACCTCGTGCCCGGTCCCGGCGGGACGTTCGTGATCCGGTCGCGCGGCATGCTGACGGGAGTGCATACGACGCAGTTCCACCCCGACGGCGATGCCGTCCGGGTCGTCGGCACCGCGGGCTTGATCGGTGGCGGCGAGCCCGAGTTGCCCATCGACGAGCATCTCGAGGTCCTTCGTGGGCTCGGCTTCACCCGCCTGGTGCTGCCTAGCGGGAAGGAGTACGAGCTCGGCGGCTAGTCGACGGCGAGCGAGTCGCGAAGGACCCGCTCGGCCTCGCGCACCGGATCGGCGAGCTCGGCCGCGGCGATGGCGTTGCGCCCGCTGGCCTTCGCCTGGTAGGCGGCGGTGTCCGCGGCGAGGATGAGGCCTTCGACGCTCGGGCCGGCTCCCTGGTGGGACACGACGCCGATCGAGATCGTCACCGGGATGTCGTCGGCGCGCGTGACTTCCTCCACTTTGGAGCGCATTCGCTCGGCGACGATCATGGCGCCCTCCATGTTTGTCTCCGGGAGAAGAACGCAGAACTCGTCGCCGCCGAAGCGGGCCGCGACGTCGTACGCGCGGGTCGAGTCCCTGAGGGCCGAGGCGACGCTCGCGAGCGCGCGGTCGCCGGCGAGGTGCCCGCGGGCGGTGTTGATCTCCCTCAGGTGATCGACGTCCACCATCAGCAGCGCCACCGGGCGGTCGAACCGCGCGGCGCGCCCCAGCTCCTGGGCCACGGCGGACTTGAGGTGGCGGACGTTGTAGAGACCGGTCTTGGGCTCGATGCGGGTGGCCTCGACGAGCGCGGGGATCGCGAGCGACCGATACGCGAGCGCCATGGGCAGGAGCGTCAGCGCTGCGAGCCCGGGGGAGTCCGCCCAGAGTGCGGCTCCGATCGCGCCGAGCGAGAGGAGCCCCGCGTCGACGAGGACGCAGTCGAAGCGCACCGTTTCCCGCAGGCCGACGCCACGGGCGAGCCTCAGCACCGCGGCGAGCAGGCCGTAGTGCAGGAGGAGGAACGAGGCGATCGCGGCGACGGCGCCGAGCGTCCAGCCCGCTGTCGAGCCGCCGCCGACGGCGTCGAACACCGCCCGGGCGAGAAGCGCGGGCGCGACGTAGTTGCAGAGGTTGAAGAGCGCGATGTACCAGTCGCTGCGGGTCCGGATCCACTCAGGGACGAAGGCGACCGCCATGAGCAGGACGAAGAGCGAGGGCGGCAGCACGAGGACGGCCGTGAAGAACGGCGCCAGCGAGAGCTGTGAGCCCTGGTGCTTGGCCCGGTCGGCGCCGAGCATGTGGGCGATCGCGACGAGCGGCAGGAGGATCGCGAAGTCGACCCAGTCGCCCCGTTCCACGGGAGTCGGCGGGCCGAGCTTGGCCATGAGCGTGACCGTGGCGAGGACGAGCACGAGCTCGAGGCCCGCAGCCTCGCGGCCGAGCCTGTGCGCAGGGGAGTTCTGGACGTGGGGCATCGACGCCTCGCACCGTTCGTCGGCCGGCCGGAAAGCGATTCCATCCCCCGAACGGGTTACCTCTCACCCGTTCGAGTGACCCGAAAGGGTGAGAACGTCCCTCGAACGAGGGATGCCTAGCTCTGATCGAGCGTGCGGCGGAGGAGATCGGCGGCGCCGGCGGCGCTCATCGCCGCGACCGGCTCGCCGACGACGTTCGACGCAAGCTCGTTCGCCTGGCGCACGAGCGCGTCGCGCTCGACTGCGACCTGGCTGCGGGCGACGAGCAGCGCCGCGCGGACCTGCGTCCCCCACTCCGCGACCTGCGCAGGGGTCGCGTCGGCGGCGGTCTGGGTCTCCAGGGCGACCCGGGGCCGCCGGCCGAGTACCCGCGCGAGCTCCTGGGCGCGCGCGTTCAACTCCTTGACGTGCCCCTCGGCGGCTGTCGCGGCGGCTTCGAGCTCCGCGGCATGGTTCTCGGCCGCCCGGGCCCGCCGCTCGGCAAGGTGCAGGGTGTCGCGCGTCCTGACGTGGAAGCGCCGCGCGGCCGCCAGAACTTCCTGGTCGCCGGTCTTTTCCGCCGCCGCGAGGTCCTGCTCGGCGCTCTCGAACACGGCCCCGGCCTCCTCCAGGGCCCGAGCGGACTCCTCGATCTCGCGCGCGGCCGCCTCGCGCCCCTCCGGGAGCTTCGCGAGGAAGTCGACCAGGTCGTGCGCCGCCAGGCGGATCTGCTCGCCGGAGGCGTAGAGCTCGTCGATCTCGGCCAGCTCCGCAGCGACCTCGTCCTCCGAGCGCTCGAGATCCTCGAGGATCGCGAGCCGCCGGTCAGGCATCAGGACGGCGTGACGCGGTACGCGTCGAAGACAGACTCGAGGTTGCGGAGGGAGCCGAGGAGCGCGCGCAGCGCCTTGATGTCGCCGACCTCCGCCGTGTACCAGTTCTTCGCCATCTGGTCCTCGACGTGGCCGCCGTACTCGACGATGTTGGTGCCGTGCTCGGCGAACGTCCGCGCGACGTCCTCGAGCAGCCGCGGGCGGTCCCAGGAGACGACCGCGATCTGGACGCGGAAGCTCTGCGAGGCGCCCCCGTCCCACTCGACCGGCGTGAAGCGCTCGGGGTTGCGCATGAGCGCCTTGACGTTCGGGCAGTCGAGGCGATGGATGGTGATGCCCTTGCCGAGGGAGATGTAGCCGGCGATCTCGTCCCCGGGCACCGGCGTGCAGCACTTGGCGAGCCGCACGAGGACGTCCTCGACGCCCGGCACGTGGATCCCGAAGTTCTGGGAGGCGACCGCCTCGCGCTCCTTGGGCTTGCGCGGGAGCGTCTCCTCCTCGACGACCTGGTCGGTCTTGAGGCGGTGGAGGACCTTGTTCGCGACCTGCGAGACCTGGAGCTTCCCGGAGCCGAGGGCGAGGTAGAAGTCCTCGGCCTTCTTGAAGCCCATCTCGCGGATGATCTCGGCGAGGAGCGGCGAGCCGGACAGCTTCTTGTACGGGAGGTTGTGCTGCTTGAGCGCGTTCTCGAGCGCGTCGCGGCCGCGCTGCTCGGCGACCTCGCGCGTCTCGCGGCTGAACCACTGCCGGATCTTGTTGCGCGCGCGCGAGGAGACCGCAAGCGAGAGCCAGTCCCGTGACGGGCCGCGGCTCGCCTGCTTCGACGTCAGGATCTCGACAAAGTCGCCGCTGCGCATCCGGTAGTGGAGCGGGACGATGCGCCCGTTGACCTTGGCGCCGACGGTGCGGTGGCCGACGTCCGTGTGCACGGAGTACGCGAAGTCGATCGGCGTCGCGCCCGCCGGCAGCGTCTTGACCTCGCCCTTCGGCGTGAAGACGTAGACCTCGTCGAGGGCCAGCTCCGGGAAGGCACGGCGCAGCTCGCGCGAGTCGGTCTCCTCCTGCTGCCAGTCGGCGAGCTGCTGCATCCAGGCGAGCTCGGCGTCGGCCGCCTTCTTGCCCTTGGCGCCCTTGTAGAGCCAGTGCGCGGCGATGCCCTTCTCGGCCGTCTCGTGCATCTCGCGCGTGCGGACCTGGATCTCGAGGGGCTTGCCCTCCGGTCCGATCACCGTCGTGTGCAACGAGCGGTACATGTTGAACTTGGGCATGGCGACGTAGTCCTTGAAGCGACCCGGCATCGGCTTCCAGAGGGAATGGATGACGCCCAGCGCGCCGTAGCAGTCGCGCTCGCCCTCCTTGCCGTCCCGCTCAACGAGGACGCGCATCGCGGTGAGGTCGTAGATCTCGTTGAACTCCTTGCCGCGCTTCACCATCTTCTCGTAGATGGAGTAGAAGTGCTTCGCGCGCGAGGCGATCTCGGCCGGGATCCCGACCTTCTGGAGCTCCCGCTCGAGGGTCATCCCCGCCGCCTCGACGTACTTCTCGCGCTCGGCCCGGCGCTGGTTGACCATCGCCTGGATCTCGACGTACTTGCGGGGGTGCAGCGTCTGGACCGCGAGGTCCTCGAGCTCCCACTTGATCGTGTGGATACCGAGCCGGTGGGCGAGCGGCGCGTAGACCTCGAGTGTCTCCCGGGCCTTCTGGAGCTGCTTCTGCTTCCCCAGGTACTCGATCGTCCGCATGTTGTGCAGACGGTCGGCGAGCTTGATGAGGATGACGTCCGGGTCCTGCGCCATCGCCACGATCATCTTGCGGTAGTTCTCGGCCTGGGCCTGCTCGCGGCTCTGGAACCGGATCCGGGTCAGCTTGGTGACGCCCTCGACGAGCCGAGCGACCTCGTCGCCGAACTCCTCGCGCACCTGCTCGATGGTGGCGTCGGTGTCCTCGACGACGTCGTGCATGAGCGCGGCGGCGATCGTCTGGTCGGTGCGGCGCAGCTCGGCGAGGATCTGCGCGACACCGAGCGGGTGCAGGATGAAGTCCTCGCCGCTGCGGCGCTGCTGGTCGGCGTGCGCCGCCGACGCGAACCGGTAGGCGCGCTCCAGCAGATCCCGATCGAGATCGGGGTTGTAGGCCGCCACCTCGGCAAGGAGCTGGTCGAACAGCTCGTGATGCCGCTCGGCGGACGCGGTGAGCACCTGACCCGCCATGACCTCATCTTAGCTCCCGGGGTCGGGCGCTCCCGCCCCCGAACGGGCTAGGCGCTTCTACTCACGCCGCAGCGGCTTCCGGCTGGTCGTGCAGCGCCGCGAGGAACGTCGGCGACTCGACCAGGGGCCGCCAGGCCGGCGCATCGCCGGTCAGGCCGAGCTCCGTGAAGATCTCGCGCGCGCGAGGCGTCCAGGCGTCCTCTCCCGCCTTCCACTCGGCCAGGAGGGCCAGCCGGAGCTCCTCGTAGCGCGCCGGAGTGTCGAAGATCTCGCGCACGACGAGTTGCGGCGCGACGGTCCCGTTCCAGCGGTTCGCGGCCAGCTTGAACGCGACGTCGAAGCGCCCCGGACGCCGGTAGCGGTCGAGCGACGAGCCGCGCCCGAACGCGATTGCCCCGGACCGCGCGCCTGCGGCCGTGACCGCCAGCCGCAGGTGCTTCCCCTCCCCCACGGCCCCGAGCTCCGAGAGCTCGCAGCCGACCGCGAGCAGCGTCACGTTCGGGTTCCCGAGCCCGAACGGCTCCAGACGCTCGAGCTCCTCGCAGAGCGCAAGCGTGAGCTCTCTGCCCTGGACGACTGCGTCCACGGGCGTGACGGGCCGCAGGTCCTCCGCCGTCAGCACCCCGGCGGCGTGGGCGGCGAACGCCTCGGCGAACGCCTCGACCTCGTCCGGGTTGATCGACAGGCCGGCGGCCGCGCGATGCCCGCCCCAGCGCGAGAGGTGCGACGCGCACGCACCGAGCGCGCCGTGCAGGTCGAAGCTCGGGATCGAGCGGCCCGAGCCCGTCCACTCCTCTCCGGGCTCGGCGCCGGCGATGAGGACGACGGGGCGTCTGAAGCGCTCCACGAGCCGCGAAGCGACGATCCCGATGACGCCGCGGTGCCAGTCCTCACCCGCGATGACGTAGCCGAGCCGCCGCTGGAGGGGCTCCGGCCACTCCTCGACCTGCCGAATGGCGTCGCGGAGGATCCTGTCCTCCACGGCCTGCCTGTCCCGGTTGAGGTCCTCGAGCTCGCCGGCGAGGGCCTTGGCCTCGCGCTCGTCGTGGGTGAGCAGCAGGTCGAGCGCTGCGCGCGGATGGCCGAGCCTCCCCGCGGCGTTGATCCGCGGCGCGAGGCGGAAGGCGATCTGGCCCGTGTCCACGGTTGCCGGGTCGACGCCGGCGGCCCGCATGAGCGCCTGCAGCCCAGGCTTGTCCGTCCGGGCTAGGCGCCGCATGCCCGCGGTCACGAGCGCGCGATTTTCGTCCAGCAGCGGCACGACGTCGGCGACGGTGGCCAGCGCGACCAGGTCCAGGTGCCGGTCGAGATCTTCGGCTCCGAGCGCGACGAGGAGCTTGTAGACGACACCCGTCCCGCACAGCTCGGGGAACGGGTACTCCGACGGACGCGTGGCGACGACCGGGCAGTCGGGCAGCGTCTCTCCGGGCCGGTGGTGGTCGGTGACGACGACCTGGAGGCCCGCGGCCCGCGCTTCTGCGACCTCCTCCACCGCCGTGATCCCGCAGTCGACCGTGAGGAGCAGCGCGCACTCCTCGCGCGCCAGGCGCGCCAGGGTTTCCCGCGAAACGCCGTAGCCCTCCTCGAAGCGGCTCGGCAGGTGCCAGTCGACCTCGGCCCCCAGCGAGCGAAGCGCCGTGACGGCCAGTGCGGTCGCGCAGATGCCGTCGACGTCGTAGTCCCCGTGGACGCAGATGCGTCCGCCGGCCGCGATCGTCTCGCGTATGAGCGCGCACGCTTCGTCGACGTTCCCGAGCAGGCGCGGGTCGTGGTCCGGCGGCTCGGCGGCGAGGAAGGCCTTCGCCTTCTCGGGGTCGCCGTAGCCCCGCCGGACGAGGACGCTTGCCGTCGTCTCGCTGAGCCCGAGCGCCTGGGCGAGCTCCCGGACTTCCTGGCGGGGGCACGGACGCAGCATCCACGTGCCCTCGTACATCGCGTTCCAAGGTAGGCAGCGCGTCGGACGGACAGCGCTTTGGGCCCCTGGCTATCCTCAGGCGGGGTGAGCGACTCGAATTACGTCTCGGGCGACGACTTCGTCGTCGAGTTTCTCGGCTATCGCTTCAGCTTCAACGCGATCGACTTCGAGCAGCGCGTCAACGCGGCAGCCGTCCGGCTCGGCCTCGTCGCGCCCGGCGAGCTCGAGGAGGAGGAAACCGCCGACCTCGTCGAGCTGACTGCCCACGGGCGCATCGACGACCCGCGGTCAGGGCTCGGCGACTATCTCGTGCGCCACTGGGAGCGCCTTGCCCTCGTCAACGACGAGTCGCTCGTCTACTGGCTGCGAAAGCTCATCTTCCGCGGCGCCTGGCTCGACCAGCGAGTGAAGGAGAACCTCCTCGAGGTCGACTGGGACGAGGAGACCGCGGACTTCGGCTACCGCGAGCCGGACGGCGGCCGCGCGCTCCTCGAGCTCGCGCCCGTGCCCTCCTGGCACGACCTTCAGTTTCGGCGCTAGAACGCGAAGGGCCGGCTCCCGCCGACCCTCCGCTCCTTGCGACTGAGGTTCGAGGGCTAGCGCTCGAGCTTCGAGCCCTTGAACTGCATGTTGTCCTTGGCAGTGTTCGACGCCTTGTCCGTGCCGCTGACCGACGACTTGGTCAGTGCGAAGACGAGCGTCGAGTGCGCGATCGCGTCCGACATCTGGTCGAGCGCGGTCGAGCTCAGGTTCGCGATCGTGTCGCAGGCCTGGTGGTAGCACGGGTCGTACGCGACGCCGGCGGTCCCACCGTAGACCGCTGCCTGGGCAGCCGTCTTGATGCCCTCCGCGCCGGTGAAGAGCCCGCCGGCGGGGATGCCCGCGTTGATGAACGCGTCGTAGTCGGAGCGTCCGTCGAACTCCGTCGGCTCGGTCGCGAGCCCCTGCGAGGCGAAGTAGTCGACGAAGACGTCCTCGATCCGGCCCGAGCCGCTCGGCCCGTCGACGCCGAACGCCGAGCCGTCGCCGTCGTAGACGAAGCGGACGAAGTTCGTCGATCCGACCATGTCGTGGTTGAGGTTCAGCGCGATGTCCTTGAGCTCGCGCTTCGGCAGGTGGTCGACGTAGTACTGCGAGCCGATCAGCCCGTCCTCCTCGGCGCCCCAGAATGCGAAGCGCACGCGGTTGACCGGCTGGATGTCGAGCTCGGCCATCTGCAGGGCCGTCTCGAGGATCGTCGAGGTGCCGGAGCCGTTGTCGTTGATGCCGGGGCCCTCGTCGACGGAGTCGAGGTGGGCACCGACGACCACGGTCCGGTCCTCGCGGCCGGTCGGAGTGTCGGCGAGCACGTTCGCCGTTGCGGTCGTGACGGTCTCGGCGTCCACGGCGACCCGCACGGTCACCGTCTGGCCGCCCGTGATCCGGTCGTAGAGCTCCTGGCCGACCGCGAACGAGGTCCCGATGACCGGGATGTCGTCCTGCGGCGGGTCGAGCGTGCCGGCGATGACGCCGATCCGGTCGTCGTTCGGGTCGTCGTTCCCCTCGTTGAAGATGATGACCGCGACAGCGCCTGCTGCCTGGGCGGCCTCGGCCTTCTCACGGAAGGTGCAGGTTCCGCGCTGGACGAGCGCGATCGCGCCCGCCGGGAACCCGGCGTAGTCGGCCGCGGTGCAGCCGCTCGCCGAACCGCCCGGCGAGGGGATGGTGATCCCGCCGGCGAGAGCGAGCGGAGCCGTGAAGTCGCCCGAACCGGAGTAGTCCATGGGCGAGTACTCGCCGTCGAGCCCTTCGACGTAGGTCTTGGGGTCGGGCGAGACGCGCTGGAACGCGCTCGAGTTGAGGATGAACTGGTCGTAGGTGAAGTTCTGGATCGTGACCTCGTAGCCCGCCTCGGTGAGGAGGTCGGCGACGTAGTCGACGGAAGCGGCGTAGCCGGGCGTGCCCGAGGCGCGCGTGCCGCCGTTGGCGTTGGCGATGGCCTGGAGCGCTTGCTCGTGCTCCATGACGCCCGCGACGGTGACGGCGTTCCGAAGCGCCGTCGTGTCCGGCCCGACCGCGGTCGAACTGAGCGTCGGCAGAGCCAACGCGATTACAGCTGCTGCGAGCAGCAGGAGTTTCCTCGGCAAGAGATGCCCCCTTGTCTCTGTGACTGTTGCTACGGACCGGTCCTGACGGCCGACCGGCCGGCCCCTTGTCTGCGGCGACCGTAGCACACCGGTTGCCGAGGCCGAACGAAGAGGGGCCGGCTCTCGCCGGCCCCTCGTGACCTTCCGGTCTTCTGGCCTTAGCCGGTGTACTTGAAGATGAAGATGCCGTGGTCGCGGTCGGAGCCCGCGAACAGGCGCTTCCCTTCCAGCGGGCCGGCTGCAGCGTTGCTCGGGACGAAGGTCTCGACGCCCCAGAAGTTGTTGCCGTCCTCGTGGATGTAGTGACCGACTTCCTGGATTCCGGCTTCGCCGAACCTGAATACGCGCATACCGCCCGCGTAGTACGAGCTGTAGGCGAGGTTCTGGCCGGGATCCATCGCGATCTCGTGGATCGAGAGGTCGCCGAACCCGAACGCAAAGGCCGGGTCAAGAGCCTCCGGAATCGCGTACGAGTCGATCCGCTCGACCTTGCCCGCCTCGCGGCGGAACAGGCTGACGTATCCCCAACCGTCGAACTTCGAGGTCGCCCGCACGCGCTTGACGCTGATAGCGCCGATGGCCGGCGCGTCGGCGGGGTTGTACGGCACGGTGAACATCGGCGTGGTGCCGAACAGCTCGTGGTACGCCGCGTGCGTGCTGCAGATCGTCACCATCGGCTTGCCGGGCTCGAAGGCTCCCGAGCCGCAGAACGGCACCCCGTTGGTGTCGTCCACGCCGAAGTGGCGGTCGACGAGGACGATCGCGTCCCAGCCGGCGTCGAAGGCCTTGGCAGCCTTCTCACCCGGGAAGCAGGCGTCGTCCGTCAGATCGCCGTTCCCGTTGTAGTCGGCACTCGGGTCATCGCTCGGCCCACGCTGCATGAGGAGGATCTTCTCGTCCCCAGGCTGCAGCCCGAGCTCGGCGGCGTCGTAGTCGTCCGCTTGCGGCAGCACGGTCGGATCCGCCGGACAGCCGTAGCCGCCGTAGACGACCTTGCCGCTGAGCGTCTGATCCGGAAGGGATGCAGGCGAGAGTCCGCCTCCAACCTCCACGGCCGGCCGCTCGATGTTGTCGACGAAGAACTTGTCCGAGCGATACGGGTTGAAGTCCTCGTCGGCTCCCAGGAAGTACTTGCTGTCGTGCGAGAACTCGGCCTCGTGGGCGTTGCCCTCCGGCGGCGAGATCCCCGGAACGAGCGGATCCTCGTTCTCGAAGTCCGAGTCGCCGATGTAGAACGCCTTCGCCGGGTTCTCGACGTCCAGCATGACGTAGCCGGCGTCCCAGTACGAGTTGAGCAGGACGTCGCGACCGTCGATCACCTTCGTCACCATGTCGTGCTGGAAGATCTCCGCCAGCCGCGGATGCTCGGCGGTCTGGGAGATCTGCGGGAACTTTTCCAGCAGGTCGTACTCCGCGACAGGCTTCGGAGCACGGGGGTTCGAGATGTCGAAGATGTCGACGTCATGGAATTCCTCGTTGTCGGTGGCAACGAGGTACGCCTTGCCGTCGTCCTTCCACATGAACACGCTGTGGTAGGTGTTGGGGATCTGGGTGCCGTTCATGCGCCCTTCGCCCCCGCGGTCACCCGCGCCCTGGATCAGCGTTCGAGGGTTGCGCGGATTCGTCACGTCGTACAGGTCAAAGCCGCCGCCTGCTTCGGTGTCCGAGCACTTCTCGTTGTTCACAGCCAGGATGTCGCCGGTGAACGACTTCGTATTCACGCTGATGACCTGTGCGCCCTCGCCGTGGAAGTTGCCAGGCACCGCAGGAATGAAGTCGACCTCTACGGGCGCCCGGGGATTCCGGATGTCGACCACGTAGACGCCGCCCTTGGTGCAGGTCGGCTCGCTCCACGAGTTCAGGTAAGCGAAGTTCTTGAAGACCGCCAGGTCGGCGATCTGGCCCTCCGCGATAGGCCCGAACTCATCCGTCGGCTCGAGCTCCCCGATGAGCCGAACGTTGGCGCTCGAGCCCGGCAGATGGCCTTCCGGCATGCCGTGCTGCATGCCTGCCACGTCGCCGCCTCCCATCCGAGGCGTGCGGTCGGGCACCGCCGCCGTCGCGCCCGCCGTCAGCAGCCCTGCCGCAAGCAGGCATGCCACGGCCAGCGATCGCATGGTTCTCCCCTTCACGTCTCCCTCCTCGTCAGTGTCGCCGTACGGCCACCGGAGACGTTCCCAAGTACAGGCGCCCGAATGTAGCAGACGCCACGGGATGTGCGAAGCGCCGGGATCCGGCCTAGAAGAGCGCGTCCGCCGCCGCGGATGAGCCGGCCTGCTTGCGGCCCGCATCCGTGACGATCCGGCCGCGGGGCGTGCGCTGGATGAGGCCGAGCTTGAGCAGGTACGGCTCGTAGACGTCTTCGATCGTGTCTGGCTCTTCGCTGAGCGCGACCGCGAGTGTCGAGAGCCCCACCGGGCCACCGTCGAACTTGTGCGCGATCGCCGCCAGAAGCTCCCGGTCGGCCCGCTCGAGGCCGTGCTCGTCCACCTCGAGCAGCTCCAGCGCCTCCCGCGTCACGTCGAGCGTGACGGCCCCGTCGTGGCGCACCTGCGCGACGTCGCGGACGCGCCGGAGGATCCGGTTCGCCACGCGCGGCGTGCCCCGGGCGCGGCGGGCGATCTCCTCGGCAGCCTCGCCGGCGATTTCGACGCCGAGGATCCGGGCTGAGCGAACGACTATGCGGCCGAGCTCCTCCGGCGAGTAGTGGTCGAGGCGGTAGGTCAGGCCAAAGCGGTCGCGCAACGGTGTGGTGAGCAGGCCGGTGCGGGTGGTGGCGCCGATGAGCGTGAACGGCGGCAGGTCGAGCGTCAGGGTGCGGGCTGCAGGCCCCTGCCCCACGATGATGTCGAGCCGGAAGTCCTCGAGGGCCGGGTAGAGGATCTCCTCAACGGCCCGGTTGAGCCGGTGGATCTCGTCGACGAAGAGCACGTCGCGCTCCTCCAGCGTCGTGAGGATGGCGGCGATGTCTCCCTTGCGCTCGAGCGCGGGGCCGGCGACCACGCGCAGGCCGACCCCCATTTCCTCGCGCACGATGTAGGCGAGGCTGGTCTTCCCGAGGCCCGGGGGGCCTGCGAGCAGGACGTGATCGAGGGCCTCCCCACGCCCCTTCGCAGCCTCGAGCGCGACGGAGAGCTGCTCCTTGACCCGCTCCTGCCCCACGAACTCGTCGAGCGAACGCGGGCGGAGCGAGGAGTCGAGCTCCTCCTCGTCGGGGACCATGACGGCAGTGGTGACGCGTTCGCTCACCCTTCGAGATTAGGCGCCGACCCGGACGATCCTGCGAGCGCTCGCACGGATGCCTCGGCGGAGGTCAGGACCGGCACGACCTCGAACTCGGCCAGGTCGGCCCAGCGCGCGATCCACGCGTCGAAGAGGCTCGGGTCATCGGTCTCCATGAGCTGGAAGCAGCGGTCGAGGCGCTCGTCGATCCAGCTGTCCACGTAGGTGAGGCCCTCCGGGAGCATCCTCCCCTCGCGTTCGGCGCGCTCGTAGACGGGTCGAGGCCCTTCCAGGAACCGTTCGACGACCATGTAGCGCACGCGGTGTCAGGCGGCGCGCAGCGCCTCGCGCACGCGTTCCGCCGGCGAGAGGTCCGGGTCGGTCTCGGCGAGGCGCTTCTCCGCCTCGGCGACCGAGTACCCGAGCTCGACGAGCGCGTCGCGCGCGACGACATGCCCGTCGCCGGACCCGAGATGCGGCTCCTCGACGACGGCGAGCGGCGTGATGCGCTCCCGCAGCTCGAGCACGACCCGCTGCGCCGTCTTCTTGCCGATGCCCGGGATCGTCTGGAAGAGCTCGGCGTCCTCACGGACGATCGCCCGCCGGAGCTCGCCCGGCGAGTAACCGGACACGATGGCGAGAGCGACCTTGGGCCCGACGCCCGAGACCGCGAGGAGCTGCTCGAAGAGCTCCCGCTCCTCCGCGTTCGCGAACCCGAAAAGCTGCATGGCGTCCTCGCGGACGTGGAGGTGCGTCTCGACGACGACCTCGTCCGCGCCGTCGGCCTTCTGGATCGCCGAGGGCGTGGCCAGCACTCGATAGCCGACGCCGTTCACGTCGAGGACGAGGCCCTGGGCGTCGCGGACCACGGGCTTCCCGCGGAGGCGCGCGATCACCGACGGCCCCCCGCGGCCGCCATCAGCGGCGGCGCGAGCGCGTGGCAGATCGCGACCGCCAGCGCGTCGGCCGCGTGATGCGGCTTGGGGATCTCGGTCAGGCCGAGCACGGAGCGCACCATCCGCTGCATCTGGTCCTTCTCCGCGCGGCCGTAGCCGCAGACGGCCTGCTTGACGGTGGCCGGTGGGTACTCAGCGCAGTCGACTCCCGCGCCGGCGCAGGCGACGAGCGCGGCGCCGCGCGCCTGCCCGACGAAGAGCGCGATGCGGGCGTCGGCGCCGACGTAGGACTCCTCGAGCGCGACCGCCTCCGGCTCGTGCCGGGCTATGAGCTCCGCTACCTCGTCGTGGATCCGCTTCAGGCGCGCAGCCGGGGCGTCCCGCGGGGAAGTCTCCCACCAGCCGTACTCGACCGCTCGCAGACGGCCTCCTCTTGCATGGACGATGCCGAATCCGCATGCTGCAGTGCCCGGGTCGATACCGAGGACCTTCACGACTGGAGGTTAGGCGGCGCTCCGGACGTTCCTGCCCGGCGCCGGCGGGGTCCTAGGTGACGAAGTCGACCTTGACGCCCGGGTTGTCCGCGCACCATTCGCGCAGGTGCCCGAAGACCTTCATGCGGGCCTGGGCCTCGTCGAGTGTGACGCCCGGCGAGAAGACGACCACCTCGACGACGTCCGCGCTGCGCGGCTCGCTGGGGCAGCCCTGGCTCTGGAGGTACGCGCGCAGGGACTGGACGAAGGCAGGGTCACTGATCTCGAGTTGCATACCTGGGAAGTATCGGCAGCGCAGGGTCGCTGCCTGAGAGCGGCGTCAGGCCGCGACGCGCTCGAGGATGCCTTCTGGGATGTCGAAGTTCGCGTAGACGGCCTGGATGTCGTCGTTGTCCTCCAGGGCGTCCATGAGACGGACGAGTTTCTTCGCCGCCGACTCGTCCTCGACGGAGACCGTCGTCTTCGGGAGCATCGTCAGGTCCGCGGACTCGTAGGCGATGCCCGCCGCGTCGAGCGCGGCGCGCACGGCCGCGAGGTCGTCGGGCGCGGAGATGACCTGGAAGCTCGAGCCGTCGAGGTCGACGTCCTCTGCGCCGCCGTCGGCCGCGACGAGCATCAACTCGTCCTCGTCCACGCCGTCGGCCGGGACGATCAGCACGCCCTTGCGCTCGAAGAGCCAGGCGACCGCGCCGCTGGTGCCCAGGTTGCCCTCGTGCTTGTCGAAGGCGTGGCGCACGTCGGCTGCGGTCCGGTTGCGGTTGTCCGTGAGCGCCTCGACGTAGACGGCCACGCCCTCGGGCCCGTAGCCCTCGTAGGTGACCGTCTCGTAGACCTCTCCGTCGGTGGCGGTGCCCGCGCCTCGGGCGATGGCGCGCTCGATGTTGTCCTTCGGCATGGACGCGTCGCGCGCCTTCTGGATGGCCGTCGCGAGGCTCGCGTTCCCGTCCGGGTCCGCCCCGCCCTCCCGCGCCGCGACGATGATCGCGCGCGAGAGCTTGGAGAAGAGCTTGCCGCGCTTGGCGTCCGCGGCGCCCTTCTTGTGCTTGATGCTCGACCACTTGCTATGCCCGGACATGTCTCTCCTCCCGCACCAGCTCGAGAAAGCGCTCGTGAATCCGTGTGTCGTCGGTCAGCTCAGGATGGAACGAGGCCGCGAGGATCCGCCCCTCGCGGACGAGCACGGGCTGCTCGCCGAGCCTGCCGACGACATCGACGTCGTCGCCAACCTCCTCGACGCGCGGAGCGCGGATGAAGACGCCGCGCACCGGCTCGTCCTCGCCCTCGAGGTCGACGTCCGCCTCGAAGCTCGCCACCTGGCGGCCGTAGCCGTTCCGGAGGACCTTGACGTCGAGGAGCCCGAGGTGCTCCCGGTCGAACAGGATCATCCCGGCGCAGGTGCCGAAAAGCGGCCCTTCGAAGGCGGCAAGGGGCTCCTCCAACCCGTAGACGCGCATGAGCCGCCGAATCGCGGTCGACTCGCCTCCGGGGACGATCAGCCCGTCGATCCCGTCGAGCTGCTCGGGCTTACGCACCTCGACCGGCTCCGCGCCGAGCCGGCGCAGCATGGCGACGTGCTCGCGGAAGTTGCCCTGAAGCGCCAGGACGCCGATGCGCAGAGTGGCCGCCATCTCGCGTCTAATCGTACCCCCGGGGCCTTCGGCCCCTGGCCCCCGCTTTCGAGCATACGCGTGCAAACGTCACGCGTCCGGGACGCGGCCGTGCCAACTTTCCGCGGCTACCAGCCGCGGGTCTCGAGGAGCTCTTCGGGGGCGAGCGCCGCGGCGTCGAGGCCGCGCATGGGCTCGCCGAGGCCCGTGGAGACGCGCGCAAGGATCTCGGGGTCGGAGAAGTGCGTCGTCGCCTCGACGATCGCCTTCGCACGCGGCATCGGGTCGGCCGACTTGAAGATCCCGGAGCCCACGAAAACGCCGTCGGCGCCGAGCTGCATGCAGAGCGCGGCGTCGGCCGGAGTGGCGATCCCGCCCGCGGTGAACGTCACCACCGGAAGGCGCCCGTTCTCGGCCACCCAGCGCACGAGCTCGAGGGGCGCCTGGAACTCCTTCGCCTCCGTGTAGAGCTCGTCGGCGGAGAGCGTCTGAAGCCGGCGGATGTCGCCGAACACGGCACGCATATGGCGCACGGCGTTGACGATGTCGCCCGTGCCGGCCTCGCCCTTCGTGCGGATCATCGCCGCGCCCTCGCTCAGTCGACGCAGCGCCTCCCCGAGATTGCGGCAGCCGCACACGAACGGCACGCGGAACGCCCACTTGTCGATGTGGTGGCGCTCGTCGGCGGGCGTGAGCACCTCGCTCTCGTCGATGTAGTCGACCTCGAGCGCCTCGAGCACCTGCGCTTCGACGAAGTGGCCGATCCGCGCCTTGGCCATGACCGGGATGGTCACGGCGTCCTGGATCTCCTTGATCTTCGTCGGGTCGGCCATGCGAGCGACCCCGCCCTCGGCGCGGATGTCCGCGGGTACGCGCTCGAGCGCCATCACGGCCACGGCTCCCGCCTCCTCGGCGATCGCCGCCTGCTCCGCGGTGGTCACGTCCATGATGACGCCGCCCTTGAGCATCTCGGCGAGACCGCTCTTGACGCGCATGGTTCCGAGCTCGGTCATCGCGTGAAAGTCTATCTAGGTGCGCAAGAGCTCAAGGGCCGCATCGGGCTCCTTGAACGGCGGGATGACGTAGATCCCGGCCGCGCGCGACCGTGAGCCCTCGATGAGCTCGCGCGCCAGCTCGAACCCGACCGCCCGTGCGCCGGCGCCCGCGTCGGCGAGCCGCTGCTGGATCGGCTCGGGGATGATGATTCCCGGCACCTCGTTGTGGATGCGGAACGCAAGCTGGTAGCTCGTCAGCGGCCAGACCCCCACGAGCAGGGGAATCGGCGGGTCGCCGATCCGGTCCAGGAAGCGGTCGAGGAACGTGAGGTCGAACAGCGCCTGCGTCATCGCGAAGCGCGCGCCGGCGTCGACCTTCTGGCGGAACCGGTCGATCTCGAGGTCGAGGTCGTCCGCAGACGGGTTCACCGCCACTCCGACGTAGAACGAGGTCGGGGCGTCGATCGCCTTCCCCGTGAAGTCCTCGCCGCGGTTCAGGTGTGAGACCAGGTTGGTGAGGCCGATCGCATCCACGTCGTAGACGCCGCTGGAGCCCGGGTAGTCGCCAACGTGCGGCGGGTCGCCGGTGACCGCGAGGATGTTGCGGATGCCCTCGGCGTGCGCGCCGAGGAGCTGTGACTGGAGGCCCATGACGGACGAGTCGCGCGGCGTCACGTGCGGGATCGTCTCGAGCCCGACCGTCCGCTCGATCGCGACCGCGGCCATCAGCGCCGACAGGCGCGCCCGCGCCATCGGGTTGTCGTTCAGGTCGACGACGTGCACGGCGCCCGAGGCCTGGAGGCGCGCGGAGACGCCGAGCATCGACTCCATGTTCGTGCCCTTCGGCGGGTCGAGCTCGACCGAGACGACCCACTCGCCGGCCTCGAGCCGGTTCTGGAGCAGCGTCTGGGTGGCGGCCGGAACCGCGGTCGCCACGACGTCGCGCTCGATGACGTGCAGGGCCACACGCGGCTCGCGCCCCTCCTCCAGGGCTGCGCGGATCGCGCTGATCTGCGCGGGCGAGGTGCCGCAGCAGCCGCCGATGATGCCCGCGCCGAGGCTCCGCGCCTGCGCCGCGAACTCGGCGAAGTAGTCGGGCGTCGCGTTCGGATACACCAGGCGGCCGCCGGAGCGGGCGGGCAGCCCGACATTCGGCTGAGCCGTGAGCGGGACGCCGTTCGCCTTCTCGCTCATCTCCGCCAGCGCGGCGAGCGCGGCCTGGGGGCCGAGCCCGCAGTTGGCGCCGATCGCGGCCACGCCGAGCGCCGTCAGCCGCGCGACCGCGTCGTGGGCATGCACGCCGGCGAGCGTCTGCGCGTCCTCGTCGAAGGTGAGCTGCGCGACGATCGGAAGCGACGAGACATCCTGCACCGCGTGGATGGCGGTTTCGAGCTCGTCGAGCTCGTAGAACGTCTCCACGAGGAAGAGGTCGACCCCACGCCCCTCGAGGAGCCGCGCTTGCTCGTGGAAGACCGCGTACGCATCCTCCGCCCCGGTCGAGTGCTCCAGGTCGCCCAGAGGACCGATCGAGCCGCCGATCAGCACCGGGGCGCCCGACACTTCCCGCGCTTCGCGCGCGAGCTTGACCCCGCGCTCGACGATGTCCTCGAGCTGGTCGTCCAGGAACTGCGCCGAGAGCTTGCGGCGGTTGGCGCCGAACGTGTTCGTCTCGATCAGCTCCGCGCCCGCGCGGATGAAACCCGTGTGCACGGCGATGACCGACTCGGGCGACTTGAGGTTCGCCTCCTCGGGGGCGCGCAGCCGAGGGACGAGCGTCGTCAGGAGCGCGCCGGTGCCGCCGTCGGCGACGACGACGCGACCCTCGCCCAGGCGTTCGAGGAAACGGCTCATCGTCAGTTGAGACTAGCGTCCGCGTGCCGGATCGGGGCAGGCGCCGGACGACGGTGTGCGCCCCACGCGGTGGGGATTCCGGCATGATCCCGAGCGATGCGAGCCGTTCTCCTGCGCGCTGATGGGCTGTCCGTCGAGGACGTCGAGGTGCCGGCCCGGCAGGCGGGTGAAGCGCTTGTTCGCGTCCACGCCGCCGGCATCACGCGCGACGAGCTGACGTGGCCGGTCGACCGTCTGCCGGCGATACCGTCCTACGAGCTCTCGGGCGTGGTCGAGGAGGTCGATCCCGGCGATCACGTGGCGGCCGGCGACGAGGTCTTTGCGCTCACGCCGTTCGACCGTGACGGCGTCGCCGCCGACTACGCCGTCGTCCCCGTGACCACTCTCGCGCCGCGGCCGGGGACACTCACGCACGTCGAGAGCGCGGCGCTGCCGCTCGCGGGGCTCACCGCCTGGCAGGGTCTCTTCGAGCGCGGCGGCTTGCGCGAAGGTGAGCGCGTCCGTGTGCTGGGGGTGGCCGGCGGCGTCGGCCACCTCGCGGTGCAGCTCGCACGGGACCGGCTGGCCGATGCGGACGAGCCGTGCGACCTCGTCTTCGACACCGTCGGCGGCGAGGAGCTCGGTCGCTCCGTCCACTCCGCCGGTCGGGTCGTCTCCGTTGCCGCGGAGGCGGAGGGCGCGACATACTTCGTCGTCGAGCCGAATGCCGAACAGCTCGTGGAGCTCGCGCGCCTCGCCGATGCCGGTCAGCTCAGACCGGCGATCGATTCGGTCTTCCCGCTGGAGGAGGCCGACGCGGCCTTCGCCCGCGTCGCCGAACGCGGCAAGCACGGCAAGGTCGTGCTGAGCGTCGCGAGCTAACGCCTCCCGGCGCACCAACAGACTACGAGTCGAGTGGAGCCCGCCTGGGCGGAGGAGAATGGGCCCGCCTGGACTCGAACCAGGGACCAACGGATTATGAGTCCGCTGCTCTAACCAACTGAGCTACGGGCCCGCCGCGCTCGTGTCCGAGCTTAGCTCCGCTCGGGCCGCTGGGTCTGCTCCCCGCGCTGCGGCGCGGATGGTAAGAATAGGCCCGAATGTCCCCGTCGAACGAGCCGTCTGCGGGCCGTACGAGAGCGAGGGCCGACGCGTGAAGGTCTACCAGGCCGAGCGGAGCCTGCGGACGAGCGGCGGCCTCGAGATCCGCGACATCACCGAGGAGGTCCGTGAGTTCGTCGCCGAGAGCGGCGTCATGGACGGCATCGCGTGCGTCTACTCGCCGCACACGACCTGCATGGTGCGCGTGAACGAGTTCGAGACGGGCTTCCTCGAGGACTTCATCCGCATGCTGCGCCGCCTCGTCCCGAGCGAGAAGTACTACGCCCACGACGACTGGGACCGGCGCACCGAGAACATCTGCCCCGAGGACATGGAGTTCGGGAACGGCCACTCCCATTGCATGGCCATGCTGCTCGGCCCTGCCGGCGAGTCGATTCCCGTGCGCGACGGCGAGCTCTGCCTCGGCACCTGGCAGCGCGTCCTCTTCCTCGAGCTCGACCGTTCCCGAGACCGCCGCTGGCTCGTCCAGGTCGTCGGGGAGTAGAGAGAACCTCCCTGGAAACGGAAAACGGGGCCGCCGCAGACCCCGTTTCCTTGGGTGGAAATCTCTGCCCGGATTGCCCCCGCCGCATCGGGGCCCCAGGGGATTTCCGCTATGCCAAGAGTTTCGGCCCTGCGACGGCAACCGGCCCCCCTCTGAGGGAGTTGACTGCCTCACCCATCCGGGGTTGACCGCCACGGTTCACTCGGTTCACTCGTGAGCGCGATCCTTCTCGCCCTGGCGTCGGCCGTGTCGTTCGGCGCGATGACCGTCTCGCTGCGCGCGGCCCTGAAGCGGCATCCAGAGCCGGATGTGGGCGCCGTGGCGAGCACCGTCGTCGCCGCGCTCGTGGCGGTTGTCGCGATTGCCTTCGAGCGAGGCGGCGGCGAGCCCGTCAGCTCGAAGGAGCTGGCCGTCTTCGCCCTCGCCGGTCTGCTCGCGCCCGGTGTCTCGCAGATCTTCTTCACCCTGGCGGTCAAGGAGGTCGGCGCCTCGCGCACGTCGGTGATCGCCGGGAGCGCCCCGCTCTTCGCGGCGACGCTCGCGATCCTGCTCCTGGACGAGCCGTTCCAGTGGCCGCTCGCGATCGGCGCGGTGCTCATCGTCGGCGCCGGCGCGCTACTGGTCGGGGACACGAAGCGGGCGCTCGACTTCCGCCTGATCGGGATCGGGTACGCGCTCCTCGCGACCTCCCTCTTCACCTCGCGGGACGTCGTCGTGCGCTGGTACTCGGAGGATGCGGCGCTGGGGTCGGTCGAGGCGGCCGCCGCTGCGCTCGGGGCCGGCGCCCTGGTGATGCTCGCCTGGGCGGCGTTCGAGCGCCGCGGCGCCCTCGTCACGGCTTTCGCGAGCCCCGCGCTCCTGCGCTTCGCGGTTCCGGGCTTCTTCTTCGGGCTCTCCTACGTGCTCCTCTTCGCGGCGGTCTACCGCGGGAAGCTCACGGTCGTCTCGCCGCTCGTCGCGACGGAGTCCCTGTGGGGCGTCCTGCTCGCGGCCATCTTCCTGCGCAGCAGCGAGCTCGTCGGTCTGCGCCTGGTGCTCGGGGCCCTGCTGGTGGTAGCCGGCGGGGTGCTCATCGGCGTGTACCGCTGAGCACCCCTGCGTAAGAGGGCTACCTGCGCGTGGCGGCCGCCCGGCGGCGCTCGAAGCGCTCGATCCGGCCGCCGCGCGGCGCGGCCCGCTCCACCCCGGTGTACGCGGGGTGGCAGGCCGAACAGGCCTCGACCTGGATCGAGGCCTGCGTCGTCCGTGTCTCGAAGGTCGTGCCGCACGTGGTGCACGTGACGGTCGCGACCATGGTCTCCGGATGGATTCCGGTTTTCACGTTGTGTCCTTTCTTGCCGTTCCTAGGCGGACAGGGCGAGGTCTCCCCCACCCAGCGCCCGCCCGAGCCTGGCCAGCCCGGCGCTCTCGAGCTGCCGGATCCGCTCCCGCGAGACGTGCATCTCGGCGCCGATCGCCTCCAGCGAATGGGGCTCGCCGTCGAGGCCGTAGCGCAGCTCCAGCACGCGGCGCTCGCGCTCGGGCAGCTCGGCCAGCGCCTCGCGCAGCTCGCGCCGCTGCATGGCGGCACCGGCAGCCTCGCTCGGATCGTCGGCGCCGTCGTCGGCGAACAGCTCACCCAGCTCCGCGTTGTCGTCGCCCCCGATCCGCTGGTTCAGCGAGACCCGGGCCTCGACGATGGCGAGAGCCTCCTCGACGTGCTTCAGCTCGATGCCGCTGGCCTCGGCCAGCTCCTCCGGGGTCGGCTCGCGGCCGAGCTCGACCTCGAGGCGCCGGGAATGGCGCCTGAGGGTGTTCCGGCGCTCGTGCACGTGCGTCGGGACACGAATCGTCCGCGCCTGACCGGAGATCGAGCGCTGGACTGCCTGGCGAATCCACCAGGTCGCATACGTCGAGAACTTGAAGCCCTTGCGGTAATCGAACTTCTCCACCGCCCGGGTGAGCCCGAAGACGCCGTCCTGGATCAGGTCCATGAACGGCACGCCGTTGCCGCGGTAGCGCTTGGCGATCGAGACGACGAGACGGAGGTTCGCGTTGACCATCCGCTCCTTCGCCTCGAGATCGCCGCGCTCGACGCGCTTCGCCAGCGCGACCTCCTCGGGTGCGGTGAGCAGGCGGTGCCGGCCCACCTCGGTGAGGAAGAGCTGCAGCGAGTCGACGCCGGTCGCAGCGGCCGGCTCGAGGAGCGCCTCGTCGAGCTCGAACGGCTCGTCGGTCTGCTCCTCGAGGTCGTCCTCGAGCAGCAGGTCAAGGTCATGGTGCTCCAGAAGAGTGTTGATGGGACGTTCCTTTCCTTCGTGTGTTGGCTCGGAGCGAGCAGCAGTTTCCTCGGCGGCGCGGCTCTAGATGCCGCTCGGCTCCTACCCTTACAACGCTTCCTACCCCTCTCGAATTCCCGCTGAAGGAATCTCTAACCGGCGTCGTGATCGCAGCCGGGAGGGCGCTAGGATCATCGAATGATAGCGCTGAGCCCCGCGACGGTGCTGACCCGCGCGGCGGAGCTCGAGATCCGGATCACGGCGGCCGGCGACGTCGTCGTCGTCACGGATCGCGGGATGGTCAGCGGCGGCCCCCACTGCCTCGCCATCATCGACCTCTTCGCGGAGCCGACGACGCTCGCCGAGGCGCTGGAGACGCTCGCTGCCCGGACGGGCGGCGGGCAGGACTGGATCGACCTGAGCGCGGCGGTCCTCCGCCTCGCGTCGGCCGGCGTCCTCCGCCCCGCGGACGAGCCGGAGGCCGAGCCGGACCGCGTCGTCGAGGCGACCTTCGACTCGCCGAGCGCCCACGTCTCGATGCTCGAGGATCGTGTGCGGACATCCGCGTTCATCCAGGCCCTCGAAGAGCTCGTCCAGCCGGACGACGTCGTCGTGGACATCGGCACCGGAACGAGCATCCTCGCCATGGCCGCCGCCCGAGCGGGCGCGCGGCACGTCTACGCCATCGAGGCGACGCCGCTCGGCCGCCAGGCTCGTGAGGTCGTCGAGGCGAACGGCCTCGGCGAACGCGTCACCGTCGTCGAGGGCTGGTCGACGCGCGTTGACCTTCCCGAGCGCGGCACCCTCGCGGTGGCCGAGATCCTGGGGAGCGACGCGCTCGAAGAGAGGGCTCTCCCGGTGCTGCTCGACGCACGAAAGCGCCTGCTGGCGGACGACGCGCGCCTCGTGCCGGCGAGGATCCGAATTTTCGGAGTGCCGCTCGCCGTCCCACAGGAGCGGCTGGAGCACCTCACCTTCACGCCTGCGAACACCGAGCGTTGGAGCGACTGGTACGGGCTCGAGCTGGGCGGGCTGACCGACTACACGGCGCGCCTGTGGCAGCGGCTGACCGTCGGCATCGAGGACGTGCGGGATTGGCCGGCTCTCAGCGAGCCGGTGCTCCTGGCCGAGGTCGACCTCGCCACGCTCGAGTCCCCGATCATCGAGAGCGTCGTCGAGGCGACGGCGACCGCGTCAGGGGACGCGACCGGCGTCATGGCGTTCTTCGAAGCGGACCTGAGCCCCGGCGTGACGATCTCGACGAGCCCGGCGCTCGATGCTCCTCCGAATTCCTGGGGCCTGCCGGTCTGGCTCGCCCCACAGCCGGCTCGGCTCGTGCGGGGGCAGCCGTTTCGGGTCGGGTACGCCTACACGGGCCTGGGTGGAAGGGTGAGGCTCCTCCGCTGAAGAGCGGCAGCCATGCCGATGCGTTCCGAGCCGCCGGTTCGCGTTTCGCCTGCGACCGTCTACCCTGTGAAGGCAGAGTGATCGCGCCGCGGCCGGCGCGGCGGGACTTCGGACGGCAGATGTGACCACGTTGATGCGGCGTGCACCGAGACGCGGCCTTCCTGGAAGGTAGGCGGCGCGTGGCTTTGATCGGCTCCGAGGAGCAGCTGAAGGACACCGGCGACGTGGCCGCCTCGGCGCGCGACGACCGTGTCGAGGTTCGCGAGGTGTCGCGGACATTCGGCGCTGTGGTTGCGCTCGACCGCGTGTCGCTCCTCGTCCGCGCCGGAGAGATCCACGGCCTCCTCGGGCCGAACGGCGCCGGGAAAACGACGCTCCTCCGTGTGCTCACCGGCCTCGTGGACGCCGACAGCGGGCACGTTCGCGTCGCGGGCTGCGATCCGGCCCAGAGCGGCCGCGCGCTGCGGTCGCGTGTCGGGACGGTGCCGTCGGGCGACCGTTCGCTCTACCTCCGCGTCTCGGGGCTCGAGAACCTCGTCTTCTTTGCTCGGCTGCAGGGGCTTCGCCGGCGCGCCGCGACCCGCCGAGCCTACGAGGTGCTGGAGGCGGTCGGGCTCCAGGACGCCGCCCGGACGTCGGTCGGCGTCTACTCGCACGGGATGCAGAAGCGTCTTTCGGTGGCGCGCGCGCTCCTCGTCGACCCAGTAGTCCTGCTCGTCGACGAGGCGACGCACGACCTCGACCCCGAGGCGGCTGCCACGGTGCGCGGGCTCGTGCAAGACCTGGCGGCACGAGGAACGGCGGTCATCTGGACGACGCAGCGCGTGGACGAGATCAGGGGCTTCGCGGATGCCGTGACGCTCCTCGCGCAGGGCCAGGTCCGCTTCAGCGGCAGCGTGCCGGAGCTGATGGCGCACGCGCTCCCGCGCAGGTACCTGCTCCGCCTGCTCGATGCACGCGGGAACGGCGCCGCACCGGACCCGGTGCTCGCCGCGGCCCTCGCCGGGCTCGGCTCGATCGAACGGACGTCAGAGGACGCGACCCACTTTGTCATGTCACTGGAGGACGACGCAGTCCTCGGCGACGCGCTCGCCGCCGTCCACGCCGCCGGCTTCCAGCTCCTCTCGTGCCGCGACGAGCGCTCCGAAGTCGAGGAGGCGTTCCTCGCCTTGACCCGGGAGGAGGGATCGTGATCGACGTGCCGGCGGAGGAAGGACGTCTCTCGATCCTCCTGGGCGAGGCGATCAAGCTGCCGGCGTTCGCTCGCCGGGACATGATCGTCGCCTGGAGCTACCGGTTCGCCTTCTTCTCGGACGCTTTCTCCCTCGTCCTCCAGGCGTTCCTCTTCTACTTCGTCGGCCTGCTCGTCGATGACAGCAAGCTCCCGGAGTATGGAGGCTCGCAGGTGTCCTACATGGAGTTCGTGGCGGTCGGCATCGCGCTCGCCGCCTTCGTCCAGATCGGGCTCGGCAGGATCTCGGCCGCCATGCGCCAGGAGCAGATGATCGGAACGCTCGAGGCGATCCTCTTGACGCCGACGTCGCCGGCCACGATCCAGCTCGGTTCCGTCGTGTACGACCTGATCTACGTCCCGCTCCGGACAGCCATCTACCTCGTGGCGATCGCGATCGGCTTCGGGCTCCACTTCAACCTCGACGGCCTCCTCCCGGCGCTGATCGTCCTCGTCGCCTTCGTGCCCTTCGTCTGGGGCCTCGGCCTCATCAGCGCCGCAGGAACCATCACGTTCCGCGGCGGCTCGGCAGGCGTCGGTTTCGCGGTCGCGATCATGACGCTGGCGTCCGGTGCGTACTTCCCACTCGAGCTCCTGCCCGGGTGGCTCTCGGCCCTTGCCGTCCTCAACCCCATGGCGATCGCGATCGAAGGCATGCGCGAGCCGCTGCTCGGGACCGCCTCGTGGTCGCAGACCGTCGACGCGGTCCTCGTCCTCGTGCCGCTCGCCATCGTCTCGCTGCTCGCCGGGGTCTTCGCCTTCCGCCAGGCGCTCCGGCGCGAGCGCCGGCTCGGCACGCTGGGGCTGTACTGACCGTGTCGATCGCCCTCGACTCGAAGGTGCAGCGGGATGCGAGCGTCGCCTTCCGGCGCCTCGCCGAGGGCGAAGGCGG
>DASSCF010000032.1:0-30653 GCA_035698025.1 Gaiellaceae bacterium | reverse complement strand
TTCGAGTCGTCGAAGAGCGTTGCCGCGGCCTGGATGTCGGCCGTGCCCGTGCACCAGTTCGCCGGTGCCTGGCTCGGCCTCGCTCCGCGGCAGACCTTGTCGCTCGACTCGTCGAGCGCGACACGCAGCGAGGCGATGTCGTCGCTCTCGAGCCGGTACGACTTGCCGCCCGAGGTGAACGCGAACTCGATCGTCCCGTGGGGATCGTCGCCGCCGTCGAGGCCGGTGGACCGCACGTCGACGTTCGAGTAGAGGCGCGTCCCGTCGTCGCCGGCGTAGGTGCCGATCGACGACCCGAGGACGAGCTGGCCGTTGGCCTGCGCCCGCCGGTGGACCGGCGCGCCGTCCGCGGCGGACAGGGCACACGTCGCCGTGTCCGTCTTGGACGAGTCGGTCTCCGACTTCGCGGTGAGGCTCAGCGTCGTTCCGCCGCTACCGGAGGTCCGGGTCGCATGCACCTCGACCTGGGTCGTCGCGCCCGCCTTCGCCGTGGCGAGGGCGTTGGGAAGCGTGATCTCCCAGTCGCCGCTCGACGAGGTCGCCGAGAGGCGGTAGATGTCGGAGTCGAAGACGCCGGTCCCGGCCTGGCCCGTGTTCGTCAGCGGGAACGTGCACGAGGCAACCGCGTCCGGCTGGGACGTCGACTTCACCGCGGTGCCCAGATCGACGCCGCGCGCGAACGGGCCGGCGCCGTCGAGCCGCCGGACTCCGAGATCGTAGTACAGCACTCCGTCCGCATCGCGGAACTTGTCGATGACGTAGAAGTGCAGCCGGTTGAAGTTGTCCACGTACTCGTACTCGCTGTCCGAGCGCGTACCTGCGTGGAACGAGGCGTCGTTGATCTGACGCGGGTCGCCGCGGACGACCGCCACCGGCGTGCCGTCCGGCCGGTAGAAGTCGATCATCCCGATGTCCTGCGGGTTCGGATCGAGGATGAACATCGACGGCGTGCCGCTGTTGCGGCTCTTCCCGAGCAGGACTCCGTGGCCGGGTGCGTACGAGTCGTTGCCGACCCGGTCGACGACTTCCATGCGGTAGTTGAGGTAGCCGGTCCCGAAGCAGTTGAACGCGTCGAGGCCCTGCCTGGCACAGCTGCCGGCGAGGTCGCCGCCGCGACCGACGAGCTGGATGGTCACGGGGCCCGAGGCGAGGAGGGCGATGACCGCGTCGCCCTGTGCCTGCGAGAGCGAGAACGCGGGGATGCTCTCCCCGACCGTGGCGGTGAACGTGCCGGTCGTGTTGTTGTAGACGATCGCCGCGGCGGCGCCGTCGGCGAAGGCGTTCGCCACCTTCTGCGCCGGGGTGAGACCGCCCGTGGCCTCACGCCGCATGAAGGCGATCTTGCCCGTGGCGTCGATTGCAGCGAACTCGGCGGTCGAGCCGTTGCCGGCGTTGATCGCCTCTGCTGTGAGCGTGCCGTTCAGGAACAGCGAGCTCGTGAAGTACGTCGGGTTCAGCGTCAATGCGGAAGGGCTCGTGACCTGACCGGTGATGGTCGGGCTGCCCCACTGGACGGTGATCCCGGCGACGTCCGAGCCCTCGGGCGCGGACTCGCGGGCGAGGACGCGCGCCACCGCGGCGCCCTGGCCTGCCAGGTCGTCGCGCTGCACCGTCACCTGCTCGTCGGCCAGGAGGACACCGAGCTGGTTCTTGTAGTGGAGCATGTGGTGCGGGCCGAGCGCCGAGCCGCCGGCGTTCGGGATCTGCCACCGGTTGTGGGTTCCGCCGGGGCCGTTGAACGTGCCGCGGCTCATCATCTCCCAGTAGCCGGTGTACGCCCGCTGGTTGTCCGCGAACGGGTTGTTGTAGTTGTCCGGCAGCCCGCGCAGGTGGCTGAACTCGTGGGCGAACACGCTCTGCCCGGAGCTCTCGGCCTGCGTCGAGGTGCCGCCGCCGGCGTTCGGCCAGTGATTGGCCGCCGCCCGCCAGGACGTCCACGGCACGTAGCGCGTGGGGGCCCAGTTCGGGATCGGGTTGCCGGCGTTGTTCAACACCGGACCGCTCGTCGCGCCGGGAGGCCCGAAGGTCGCCGGCACGTCTTCGCGGTTGACCCAGAGCATCTCGCCGAACTCCTGCCACGTGGACGACTCGTCGTGACCGGCGGTCACGTAGAAGCCGTTGTTGAAGCCGCAGGAGGCGAGGGTGGTGCAGCCGGTGGCGGCCTGCCACGCAGCCAGGCCGGCCTGGCGGATGTCACGCGAGCATGTGTGGCCTGCGGGGCAGCTCGAGTTGGCCTGGTTGCCCACGGCGCCGTTGAAGTCCGTCGCGAGGCCGTACTCGAACGACTTTGCCGGCATCCGGTAGGGACCGAAGACCTCGACGTCGATGCCGATGCGGCCGTGCGTGTCCTCCATCCAGTACGAGTGGAGCGTCTTGAAGCCGTTGTACTGGTTCGGGACGGCGTAGTAGTCGTACATCCACTCGTTGACGTCCTCCTGCGCGACGGGCGTCCAGCCCGGCTGCGGGTTGCCGAAGGGGTGCGAGCCAGGCGGCTGGGTGATCAGGAACGGCTGGTCGGGATAGTCGACCAGGATGATCGCCGTCTTGTACTGCACCTGGCTGCCGACCGAGTCGACGTCGTAGAACGCCGGCTTGGAGTCCGGCACCGGGAGGTAGTCCTCCCAGGTCAGGACGCCCTGGTCGACCCAGAGCTGCGAGTCGATCGGGTCGAGCACCGGGGACTGCGCGCCCACGGGAGCGATCCCGGCCGCAAGCAGAATCACGAGCGAGAGCGTCGCGATGATGCTGCGTCCACGCCAGACGGATCCGGGGGAACGCTCGGCCTTCCGCCGCGCGCTCACCGGAGGTCCGCCGGCGGCCCGAAACTGGAGCGTGATGTCCTCAAATCCCCTCTCCTTCGCTCAATGTGTCCGGGCGCCCGGTGCCCGGATTACCCGATGGGATGACCGCCATCATGCGCACCTGATCAGGTCGTGCGCGCACGTGCGTGGGCCTGAGACCTCCCCGGGCTGGAACACCTCGTGATTGCGGTCGCAGTTCCCCCTAGTAGAACCTGGTCATCGCCGGCCGAAGTGCCTGCCCCGTCCCGCGATTCCGAGTGGTCAACTATACGCCGCTCGTCGGCGAGCGTGCAACCGCCGAACGACCCTCAACGCCGCACGACACGGGCGAATGCGACGACATGGACCTCGCTCGCGCCCGCCCGCCGCAGCTCGGTCGCAGCGGCCAGCGCGGTGGCGCCGGTCGTGTGCACGTCGTCGACCAGCGCGAGCGGCCCGGGCACCCTGCCGCGGGCGCGGAACGCCTCGCGCACGTTCGCCCGGCGCTCTCTCCGAGAGAGCCCACGCTGGCGCGGTACATGGCGCGTGCGCGCGAGCAGCGGCTCGACGGGCAGCTCCCACCGCGTGCCGAGGGCGGCGGCGAGCTCGCGAGCGGCGTCGACACCGCGCCACCCCACACGGTCGGGCTCGCCGGGGACATGCGCGAGCACCGAGGCTCGCGGCCGCGGGACGACGTCGTCCACGAGGTCGGCGGCGAGCTCGGCCAACCGGCGGAGGCCGCGCTCCTTCCAGGCTCCGACGAGTGCCCTGGCTACCTCGTTATAGGCCACTGCGGCCCTGGCCGAGGCAAACGAGATCCGGCGGCCGGCGCACTCGCCGCAGCGCTCGACCGGCCAGGCGGTCGGATACCCGCAGCGCGAGCACACCGTGCCGCGCAGGAGGACGAGCTGCGCGCGGCACCCCTCGCAGAGAAGGTCGCCCTCACGGCCGCAGGCGACGCAGCGCTGCGGGAGGAGCAGGTCGAGGATCGCGCCCATCGCACCTGGATAGCGCCCTCAGGCGCGCGCGGGCGCGACGGGACGGTGCCGGAAGCGTGTCAGCCACCGAGTATGACCGGCTTCCCCTCGTCGGCAGAGCGGTACAGCGCCTCGATCGCGCGCGCCTGGGCGACGGCGTCCTCGCGGCCGAGCAGCAGCTCGGCCTTCCCGCCGATCGCGTCGCTCACGTTCTCGAGCTCGAGCCGGTAGGAGTCCTCGGGCGTGAGGACGATCTCCTCGCGGAACTCGCCGCGGCGCACCTCGATCACCGGCACGCGCGCGTGCCACGGGTCGTCGAGGAAGAGCGAGCCCTCGTCGCCGACGATCTCGAGCTCGTCCCGGTCCGGCGAGACGAAGCTGCAGTCGAACTGGGCCACGACGTCCCCGGCGAACCGCATCGTCCCGGCGAAGAGCACGTCCACCCCGGACTCGCCCACAACCTGCTGCCCGTAGACGACCTCCGGCTCGCCGGCGACGAAGCGCGAGCCGCTTACGCAGTAACACCCCACATCCATGAGCGCACCGCCGTCGAGGTCAGCCGCAAGCCGTACGTTGCCGAGCTCCTCGAGCTTGAAGCAGAACGCCGAGCGCACGAGCCTGACCTCGCCGACCGTGCCCTCGTCGAGCAGCTCGCGGATGCGCCGGGTCTGCGGGTTGTGCCGCCACATGAAGGCCTCCGAGAGCAGTCGCCCGGCCGCGTCGGCCGCGTCGAACGCGCGCTCGACCTCGCTCGCGCGGCGGTCGAACGGCTTCTCGCAGAGCACGTGCTTCCCGGCCTCGAGCGAGCGGATCGACCACTCGACGTGCAGCGAGTTCGGGAGCGAGATGTACACGGCCTCGACGTCGGGGTCGGCGAGCATCGCCTCGTAGCTCCCGTAGGCGCGCTCGATCTCCCACTCCTTGGCGTAGGCCTCCACACGGGCCTGGTCGCGGCTCGCCACGGCGATGACGTCCACGCGGTCGGACTCCCGCGCGCCCGCCAGGACGAGGCGGTTGATATGAGCCGTCGAAATGACCCCCCACTTCGTAATCATGAGACCTCCGTTGCTCGTAGGGCCGGATAGAGGGTGCGGAACCGGGCGTACCCGTCCGCATAGAAACGCTCCCATTCGGGGTCCGGCTCGATCGTCTCGCGGACGCGCACGCACGAGGCGACCGCCTCGGGCACGTCGGCGAAGACACCGCCGGCGACGCCGCCGAGTAGCGCCGCCCCGTAGGCCGCTCCCTCCTCGACCGCGGTGCGCTCGAGCGGCACGCCGAGGACAGAGGCGACGATCCTGAGCCAGAGCTCGCTCCGTGCGCCGCCACCCGAGACGCGGCCGACGGTGACCGTGCATCCGAGCGCCCGGAGGACCTCCAGGCAGTCGCGGAGCCCATAGGCGACGCCCTCGAGCACCGCCCGAACGAGCGCGCCGCGGTCGTGACGCAGCGAGAGGCCGACGAAGGCGCCGCGTGCATCGGGATCGGCGTGCGGCGTCCGCTCGCCTGCGAGGTAGGGCAGGAACGAGAGGCCCTCGGCACCGGGCTCCCAGCGCTCCGCCCCGGCGACGAGCGCGTCGAACGGCTCCCCGGGCGCCACCGCCTCGCGGAACCAGCCGAGCGACCCGGCGGCGGAGAGCATCACGCCCATCGCGTGCCAGGTCCCCGGCACGGCGTGGCAGAAGACGTGCGCGCGGGCCTCCGGGTCGAGCGCAGGCTCGGGGAGCGTGGCGAAGACGACGCCGGAGGTGCCGAGGACGACGGATGCCGGGCCCTCCTCGTGCACGCCCACTCCGACCGCCCCGGCAGCCTGGTCGCCGGCGCCCGCGGCCACCGGGATCCCGTCGCGCGTCTGGCCCGAGACCTCCGGCGACTCGAGCGCAAGCGGGAGCCACGCGGCCGGGAGCTCGAGCGCGGTGAGCACCTCTTGGCTCCAGCGGCGCGCGGCGACATCGAAGAGGAGCGTCCCGGAGGCGTCGGCGACGTCGATCGCCCGCTCGCCCGTGAGCGCCAGGCGGACGTAGTCCTTGGGGAGCAGGACGTGCGCGATCCGCTCGTAGACGTCGGGCTCGTGGCGGCGGAGCCAGAGGAGCTTCGGCGCGGTGAAGCCGGTGAGGGCGCGATTGCGCGTCAGCTCGACGAGGCGCTCGAGCCCCAGCCGCTCCTCGATCTCGGCGCACTCCGCAGCCGTGCGCTGGTCGTTCCAGAGGATCGCCGGGCGAAGCACCCGCTCGTCGGCGTCGAGGGCGACCAGGCCGTGCATCTGGCCGGAGAGCCCGATCCCGGCGACGTTGTCGACCGCCAGGTCGTCGAGCGCCTCCACGGCCGCCGTGGCCCAGTCGGCCGGATCCTGCTCGGCCCAGCCGGGCTGCGGGGTCGAGAGCGGATAGCCGCGCTCGGCACGGCCGAGCACCCCGCCGTCCGTCCCGACGGCGAGCGCCTTGACGCCGCTCGTGCCGACGTCGAGCCCGACGAGCGCGGTCACTCGACCGCGAGCCCGGCGGCTGCGATCGCCGCGAGCGCGAGCGCCTCGTCCTGCTCGCCGGGAAGCCCGCTGACCCCGACGGCGCCCGCGCGCATGCCGTCCTCGAACGCGGCGACGCCGCCGCGGAAGAACGTGAAGAAGGGGTCGAAGCTGGCGCGCTCGACCGGGTCCTCGCGCACCTTCTCGCCCAGCTCACCCGACGAGCGCGCGTCGCTGCGGGCGGCCGTGTAGGCCTTGCGCTGGGCGTTCAGCCGCGTGTCGGGCGCGGCGCCGTCCATGGTGGCGGCGGCCACGAGCTCGCCGTGGGTGTCCGCGACGAACACGGACACCGGGCCCGGCGCCCCCGAGACCACGGACTCGACGATCGCCTGCGCCTGCGCGAGCTTCATGCTCCCAGAGCCGCGTAGACGAGCTCGTACGCCCGCACGGCGTCCTTGGCCTGCTGTGCCTCGCGCAGGGCCGCGTCGTCGATTCGCCCGGCGACTCCGTCGATGAAGCGCCAGTGGAGGACGCTCCGGCGGACGGCCTCGATTGCATCCTCGGTGTACGGGTAGAGGTCGAATCCCAGCCGCTCCCCGTTCTCGCCGTACCCCGCGCGGCGCAGCTCGACGGCGAGCTCGAGGGTCTCCATGAACGCCGTGGCGCCGACCATGTTGTCGTCGTCGAAGATGCCCCAGCCCGAGTTCGCGTGCTGGTGGCCTAGCAGGCCCTCAGCGGCCAGCATGGCCGCGTACTCGCCCAGGCTCTCTCCGTTCATGAGCAGGTGCTGCCAGTCCATGTTGACCTTGACGTTCTCGATGCCGCGCGTGCGCAGCTTGTGGATCACGTGCAGCGTCATGCCGATGTTGCGCATGAGGATCTTCATCGCGGGCTCGGAGTTCTTGTGCTCGAGGAAGAGGTTCACACCGTGTTCGGCGCAGCGCTCCGCGGCCTCCCCGACCCCGTCGACGAGCCACTCCCAGCTCTCCGCGTACGGTGTCTGAAACGGGTAGTTGTAGCCCTCGATCCCAGGCCAGATGATGAAGTGGGCGCCGAGGGACCCGGCCATGTCGGCTGCGGCGACGGTGCGACGCCGCGCCTCGGCGCGGAGCTCCGGGTCGGGGTTGACGAGTCCGCCGCGGCCGAACATCGGATCGAGGTGCAGCCCGGTCGCGATGCAGTAGATGCCATGGTCGCCGAGCGCCTCGCGAACCTCGTCCAGGTTCTCTTCGGAGAGCTCCTGCGGGTAGTGAAACTCGTAGTCGTCGATAAGGTCGCCGAGCCCGTCGACCGCGCGGCGCACACGCTCGGCGGTCGACTCGCCCGCGTGCTCCGGCTGGTAGCCGGCGGGCACGAAGCGGGTGACCATCGGCCCCAGCGCCCAGATGCCCAGGCTCGTCTTCATCCGTCTACTCCCCGGTAGGTGATCTCTTCGCGGCGGCCGCTCTCCGCGGAGCGCACGATCGCGTCGCAGATCTCGGCGCAGCGGTAGCCGTCCTCGAACGTCGCCCCGTGCGGCGCGACGGTGCCCTCCCCCGCGATCGCGGTCAGGAGGTGGTGGACCTCGTGTGTGAAGGTGTCGCCCCAGCCGACGATGTGCCCGGGCGGCCACCAGAAGGACATGAACGGGTGCTCGGGCTCCGTGACGAGCACCCGCCGGAAGTCGCGCGTGTCGGCGACCTGGAGCTCGTTGAGCCTCTCCACGTCGAAGGCGACCGAGCCCTTCGAGCCGTTGACCTCGAAGGCGTTCGAGTTGATCCGCCCGCGCGCGAGCCGCGAGGCCTCGAGCGTCCCGACGACGCCGTTCTCGAACTCGACGGTGGCCGCGAACGTGTCGTCAACCCCGTGCCCTGCGATGAACGTCTTGACGACCGCCGTGACGCCGACCGGCTCGCCCACGAGGTAGCGGGCGAGGTCGACGATGTGCGCGCCGAGGTCGCCGAGCGCGCCCGAGCCGGCGATCTCGTGGTCGAAGCGCCAGCTCGGCGGGGCGTCGACGCCCCAGGACTGGAGGTAGCGTGCGCGGAAGTGAAAGAGGTCGCCGAGGTCGCCTGACTCGAGCATCTCGCGGGCGAGGCGCACGGCAGGGACGAAGCGGTAGTTGAAGCCGCACATGTGCACGACGCCTGCCCGCTCGGCTTCGCGCCAGATCTCGTGCGACTCCTCGGCCGTTCGCCCGAGCGGCTTCTCGCACAGGACGTGCTTGCCGTTCCGGGCCGCGGCGATGGTCGGCTCGGCGTGGAGCGCGTTCGGGCCGCCGTTGTCGAAGAGGCCGATCCGCTCGTCGGCGACCTGCTCGCGCCAGTCCGTGACCGCCTCGGCCCACCCCAGCTCCTCGCGCGCAGCCTCGACCTTGTCGGCGGTGCGGCCCGAGAGGGAGACGAGCTGCGACGAAAGCGGCGCGTGGAAGGCGTCGGCTTCCCGGAACGCGCGCGTGTGGGCCTTGCCCATGAAGGCATATCCGAGCATGCCGACGCCGATGGTCTCGCGGGTCGTCACACGCCGCCGCGCGCGGCCCGGCGGCGCTTCGAGAAGGCGTCGACGAGGACCGCCGCCAACAGGACGAGGCCGGTGATGACGAACTTCGTCCCGGACGCCAGGCCGAGCAGGTCCATGCCGTTCTGGATCGAGGCGATGACGAGGGCTCCGAGCAGGGCCGAGATCACGCGGCCCGTGCCGCCGAAGAGACTCGTCCCGCCGATGACCGCCGCCGCGATGATGAGCAGGAGGAGGTTCCCGCCGCCCGTGTTCGTGGCGACGGAGCGCAGCCGCGAGGCGAGCATGATCCCGCCGACGCCGGCCATGAAGCCGCTGATCATGAAGACCGCGATGCGGACGCGGTCGACGTTGATGCCGGCGCGGCGGGCGGCCTCCGCGCTGCCGCCGACGGCGTAGACGTGCCGGCCGAAGCGCGTGCGCGAGGCGACGAACGTCCAGAAGGCGAGGAGGATGCCGAGGATGACCGCGACCTTCGGCACGCCGCGATCCTTGTTCAGGAACCACACGGCCGCGAACGTCGCCACCGCGAGGAGCGCGGTCTGGATCGCGACGAGCGTGACGGGCTTCGCGGCCAGGCCGCCGGCGCGACGGGAGAGCGCCGTGCGCAGCTGGAAGAACGCGTACGAGGCGATCACGAGGATCCCGAGGATCCAGCCCCAGAGCTCACTGAGGAAGTCGTTCGCGATCCCGACGACGGTGCCGTCCTGGATCCGGATCGTTCCGGCCGTCGAGTACTGGGTCGTGAGGATGAGGACGACGCCGGACCAGATCAGGAACCCGGCCAACGTGACGACGAAAGAGGGCACGCCGGCCTTCGTGATCACGATCGCCTGCAGGAAGCCGATCGTGGTCGTGACCAGGAGCGCGAACACGATCGACAGCCACCACGGCCACCCCGGATCGTCGGGGCGCAGGAGCAGCGTCATCACCACGCCGCCCACCGCGCTGACGTAGGCGACGGAGAGGTCGATCTCGCCGATCAGGAGGACGAAGACGACGCCGATCGCGATCGTCGCGACGGCGGCCATCTGGAGGATCAGGTTCGTGAAGTTCCGCTCGGTGAGGAAGTTGTCGTCGAGGATCCCGAACGTGATGAAGATGACGACCAGCCCGAGGATGATCGGCAGCGAGCCGAGCTCGCCGGCGCGCACGCCCTGCCACCAGAGGCGCAGGTAGCCGGAGAGGGTCTGCGACTCTCCGGTCTCGTCCAAGGTCGGGCCTGCGGGGACGAACTGCGCCTGGGCGGCCGTCGGATCGATGCTCTCGTCGGGCTCGGGAGGCGGAGGCGGCTCGGAGGGTGGCGCGGTGCTCATCGCTCGACCTCGGCGGCCTCCATACCGGGCACGTGTTCGAGCGTGCCGGCCGTGATGGCGTGGACGACCTCCTGCTGCGTCGTCTTCTCGCGCTCGAAGAGCGCGACGCGCTGGCCGAGGCGCAGCACGGTGATGCGGTCGGCGACCTCGAAGACGTCGTGCAGGTTGTGCGTGATGATCGCGACCCCGAGCTCCCGCTCGGCGAGGCGCTTGACGAGGTTCAGCACCTGGCGCGTCTGCGCCACGCCGAGGGCTGCGGTGGGCTCGTCGAGGATGACCACGCGCGAGTTCCACATCACGGCCTTGGCGACCGCGACGGACTGACGCTGGCCGCCGGAGAGGCCGGCGACCGCCTGACGGACCGACTGGAGCGTGGTGACGGAGAGCCCGTCGAGGGTTTCGCGAGCCGAGCGCTCCATGCTCGACTCGTCGAGGACGACGGCCGTGCGCGTGCGCTCCCGGCCGAGGAACATGTTCGCGACGACGTCGAGGTTGTCCGCGAGCGCGAGATCCTGGTACACGATCTCGATGCCCAGCTTCGCGGCCTCGCGCGGGCCGTGGATGGTCACCCGCTGGCCCTCGACGTAGACCTCGCCCGCGTCGAATGGATAGATCCCGGCGATGCCCTTGATCAGCGTCGACTTGCCGGCGCCGTTGTCGCCGACGAGCGCCATGACCTCACCGGAGCGGATCTCGAAGTCGACGTTCGAGAGCGCCTGCACGGCGCCGAAGGCCTTCGAGACCTGCCGGCATTCGAGGAGCGGGGCGGCGACGGCCATGCTCGTTCGTGCGAGCGGAAGGAAGGGGCGACCGGGCGCGCGCCCCTCCCTTTGGGTCCGCTCAGCGGGTCAGCTGTTCTCCTGGCAGAAGTCGGTCTGCGCGACGTCTCCGGTGCAGATCTCCTCGATCGTCCGGAAGCCGTCGGCGATGACCGTGTCCATGATGTTGTCGACGGTGACGGGGATCGGCACCAGCGCGTAGTACGGCACGACGCCTTCGCCTTCCGCCGAGTCGGCCGGCTGGCCGTCCTCCGCCTGGATCCCGATGATCTCGAACTCCGCCTCGGTGTCGATCGCAGTCGGGTCCTCGCCGTTTCGCAGGGCGAGGGCGACAGCCGCGGCGACCTCGGCCTCGGCCGCGATCGGCTTGTAGACGCTCATCGTCTGCCGGCCGAGCGCGATGTTCTGGATGCCGGCCACGGTCGCGTCCTGGCCGCTGACGGGCGCGCCTTCGATGCCGGCGGCCTCGAGCGCGTTGGCGGCCGAGTTGCCCAGGCCGTCGTTCGCCGCGAACACGGCGTCCACGTCGTTGTTCGCGTCGGTCAGGATCTGCTCCATGATCGTCTGGGCCTGCTGGTTGTCCCAGCCCGGGACGTGCTGGTCGGCGACGATCTCCCACTCGCCGGCCTCGGCCTTGGCCTCGACAGTCTCCGCGTAGCCCTGGCGGAAGAGGAAGGAGTTGTTGTCCTCCTCGCCGCCGTTCAGCATGACGACGCGCTTCGGATCGGCGTCGAGCTCGTCGATGACGGGCTCGAGCACCTCGGCCATGGCGGCACCGACCGCGACGTTGTCGAAGCTCACGTAAGCGTCGCCTCCCGACCCGCCGGTGTTGAACCGGTCGTATTCGACCACCTTGACGCCGGCGTCCTTGGCCAGGTCGATGATGGTGGCGCCGGAGCCTGTGTCGATGCTGACGAGCAGGATGACGCTGGCGCCGTCCGCGATCGCCTGCTCGGCCTGCGACTGCTGCTGCGCGGCGTCGTTCTCGGCGTTCACGATGTTGTAGTCGACGCCCGCTGCCTCGAAAGCTTCCTCGAAGTAGCGGCGATCGTCCGTCTCCCAGCGCGGCGAGCTGGCGCTGTCAGGCAAGAGAACCCAGATGCTGCCCTCGCCTTCCCCGCCGCCGTCGCCTTCGGCAGCGGTCTCGCCTCCTCCTCCACCGTCGTCGTCGTCGTCGTCACCCCCGCATCCCGCGGCGACCAGCGCCAGCGCGGAGACGAGGACGAGCAGGAGAAGCAGAAATCTCTTCGTCATCGAATCGTTGGCCTTGTACGAAATTCTCCTCACGCTACGCCTCCCTTGAGACTGACCCCCGCAGGCTTGACGCGGAGACCCTACGGGGCGCAGGGGCCGATTTCAAGCCGACTTGGGAGGAGCGGGCACCCAATGTCCACCAGTTCGCAACCGCATTCTTTTTGTCGAGTCCTGTCTTAATTCGCAGCAGAGCGGGTGAAATTCGACCGGGATCCTGCGAAAGTGTTGGGAATGACCGTGGAACCAGGGACTTTTGGCAGCCTCAGGGAGCTGAATCGGCTCCGCGTCGTGGACGCGCTGCGCCGCCAGGGCACGGCGAGCAGGAGCGAGCTCGCCCGCCTGACCGGGCTCTCGCGCACGACCGTGACCACGCTCGTGGCCGATCTCCAGGGGCGCGGGATGATCGCCGAGCAGGAAGCAGGCCGCACGGGCCCGTCGGGCCGCGGCCGCCCGCCCGTCCTCCTGAGGCTCGACGCCTCCGTCGGCGCCGCGCTCGGCATCGACTTCGGCCACCGGCACGTCCGCGTGGCCGTCGCAGACCTCTCCTCCACGGTGCTGGCGGAGCGCATCATCGCGCTCGAGGTGGACGACGACGCCGCGACGGCGCTCGACGCCGCCGCCGACCTCGCCGCGGAGGTGCTCGCCGAGGCCGGGATCGACCGCACCCGCCTGATCGGCGCCGGCATGGCGCTCTCGGGGCCGATCGACCGCGACACGGGGACCGTCGCCTCCACGGTGGTGCCCGGCTGGGCCGGCGTCAACGCCGGCGAGGAGCTCTCGCGGCGGCTCGGCGTCCAGGTCGAGGTGGACAACGACGCCAACCTCGGCGCGCTTGCAGAGGTCTCCTTCGGCGCGGGCCGCGGGCTCGCGGACGTGATCTACGTGATGATGTCGGCGGGCGTCGGCGCGGGGCTCGTCCTCGGCGGGCGCCTCCACCACGGGTCGACCGGCATCGCGGGCGAGCTCGGGCACGTGCAGGTGCGAGTCGACGGCGCGGTCTGCCGCTGTGGGAACCGCGGCTGCCTCGAGACGGTGGCCTCGACGGAGGCGATCGTCGAGCTTCTCCGCCCGGCCCACGGGGACCAGCTGACGCTGCGCGGCGTGATCGAGCTGGTGGCCGACGGCGACCTGGCCGCGACGCGCGTCGTCAACGACGCCGGCCGTGCGGTCGGACGCACGCTCGCCGACCTCTGCAACCACCTCAACCCGGCCGCCATCGTCGTCGGCGGCGACCTCAGCGGAGCCGGGGAGCCGCTTCTCGAGGGGATCCGCGCGTCGATCGACCGCTACGCGCTGCCGGGTGCCGCGCATGCCGTCGAGGTGAAGCCGGGCGTGCTCGGCGAGCGGGCCGAGGTGCTGGGCGCCCTCGCCGTCGTGATCGCGGACACGGACCGGCTCCGTTCCGCGGGGCTGGCGCCGCTGCGCTCGGGCGCCGTCCGCTAGTCCGCCGACGCGGACGGATAGCGCAGGATGCTGTCGGCGAGCTTCGACGCGTCGCCGAAGATGCCCGCGATCGCGAGGCCCTCGTCAGGCACGACGCTGCCCGGGAGAAGCGCGGCGCGGCGGATGGCCGCCGCCTGGCCGACGTGGCAGTCGGCGCCGATCGCCGCCGGGCCGCGGATCTGGGCGGCGGCCTCGACCGTCACGTTCGGCCCCAGGACGACGGGACCGTCGATGGTCGACGTGGCGTCGATCCTGCACCCGTCCTCGGCCCAGACGCCCGGCGAGATCTCCGTGCCGGGGATGTCTACGCGGACGTGCCCCAGGACCGCGTCGAGGATCGTGTTGCGGAGCTCGTCCAGGTCGCCGACGTCGTTCCAGTAGGCCATCGTCGTGTAGGCGTAGACCTCCTCGCCGGCGGCGACGAGGTTGGGCCAGACGTCCTCGCCGAAGTCGTAGAACGTGTCGGGCGGGATGCGCTCGAGGAGCTCGGGCTCGATCACGTAGATGCCGCAGTTGGCAAGGTCGCTGCGGGCCTCGTCCCGGCGGGGTTTCTCCTGGAACCCGCGCACGCGCGTGTCGCGGTCGAGGATGACCACGCCGTACGAGGACGGGTCGCTGACGGGCTTCACGGTCAGCGTCGCGAGCGCCCCCGTTCGCTGGTGGTGGCCGAGCAGGGCGGTGATGTCCACGTCGTGGAGGCCGTCGCCCGAGGTGATGAGGATCGCCTCGTCGCCCCAGTGGTCCTGGAGCTTCTTCGTCCCGCCCGCGGTACCGAGGAGCTCCGGCTCGTGCGACCAGCGGATGTTCATGCCGAGCGCGGAGCCGTCGCCGAAGTAGCGCTGGATCATCTCCGGGAAGGCGTGGAGGTTGATCCCGACGTCCTTGACGTCGTGGCGGTTCAGGAGGTTGAGCAGGTGGTGGAGCACGGGCCGGTTGGCCACCGGCATCATCGGCTTGGGCAGGAAGTCCGTCAGCGGCCGCAGGCGCGTGCCCAGGCCTGCCGCCATCACCATCGCCTTCATCGCGCCACCTCCGTCGCTTCGGGCCGCAGCGCGGCGAGAGACTCCTCGTAGGGTGGACGGTGCACGCCCTCCTCGGTAACGATCGCGGTCACCAGCGCCGCCGGTGTCACGTCGAACGCCGGGTTGCGCGCCGCGAAGCGGCTGCTCACCTCGGCGGGGTCGCGCTCCTCGATCGGGATGTCGGCGCCGCTCGCGGCCGCCAGGTCGACGGTCGAGCTCGGCGCGACGACGTAGAACGGGATCTCGTGGTGCGCCGCGAGCACGGCGAGGGGATACGTGCCGATCTTGTTGGCCGTGTCTCCGTTGGCCGCGATGCGGTCGGCGCCGGTCAGGACGACGTCCACCTCGCCGCGGGCGATGAGCGAGCCCGCCGCGGCGTCGGCAACGACGCTGGCCGGCACGCCCGCCCGTTCCAGCTCCCAGGCGGTGAGACGCGCGCCCTGGAGGAGCGGCCGCGTCTCGTCTACGAGCACGTGCTCGACGAGCCCCCGCGCGTGGGCCTCGCAGATCGCACCGAGAGCGGTGCCCACGCCTCCGGTCGCGAGGGGCCCGGTGTTGCAGTGCGTCAGGGGCCGCGAGCCCGGGGCGATGAGCGCGGCCCCGTGCTCGGCCATGCGCCGACAGCGCTCGACCTCGGCCTCGTGGATCTCCCGCGCCCGCGCGGCGAGCGCAGCCGCGTCCTGGTCGCCCGCACGCATCTCGGCGATCGCCCAGGGCAGGTTCACGGCGGTGGGGCGGGAGGCGAGGAGCACGGCCGCGGCCTCGTCGAGATCCTCCCCGCGCGTTGCGGCCAGCGCGTAGCCATACGCCGCGGCGACGCCGATCGCGGGCGCGCCGCGCACGGCCAGGGTGCGAATGGCCTCGGCCACGTCACCGGCCGACCGGCACTCGAGATACGCGACGTCGTCCGGCAGCCGACGCTGGTCCAAAAGCACGACCGCCTCGGTTTCGAGGCGGACGATCTCGTCAGGCGTGAGGTCTCTCACCGGAAAATGCGCAGCATTTTCCGGTGCTACGTGCCCTCGTCCCAGGACGCCAGATACCTCGCCTGCTCCTCGGTGAGCTGGTCGATCTCGACGCCCATGCTCTCGAGCTTGAGGCGCGCGATCTCGCGATCGATCTCCTCCGGGACGACGTAGACCCGGCGCTCGAGCTCACCGGCGTGGGCAACCACGTGCTCGGCCGAGAGGGCCTGGTTCGCAAAGCTCATGTCCATGACGGCGGCAGGATGTCCCTCCGCCGTGGCGAGGTTGACCAGGCGGCCTTCCCCGATGAGGTAGACCTTGCGCCCGTCGGCAAACTCGAACTCCTCGACGTCCGGGCGCGCCTCGCGGGTGGCGACGGCGAGGTCGCGGAGCGCCGGGATCTCGATCTCCACGTTGAAGTGCCCGGTGTTGGCGAGGATGGCCCCGTCCTTGAGGCGCTCGATCGCGCCGCGGCCGATGACGTTCTTGTCCCCGGTCGCCGTGCAGAAGACGTCGCCGACCTCGGCCGCGCGCTCCATCGACATCACTTCGTAGCCGTCCATCAGCGCCTCGAGCGCCCGCACGGGCTCGACCTCGGTGACGATCACGTGGGCGCCCATGCCGCGGGCGCGCATGGCGACGCCGCGCCCCGTCCAGCCGTAGCCGGCGACGACGAAGCGCCGGCCGGCGAGGAGGAAGTTGGTCGCGCGGATGATGCCGTCGATCGTCGACTGGCCGGTGCCGTACCGGTTGTCGAAGAGATGCTTGGTGTCGGCCTCGTTGACCGCGATGATCGGGAAGGCGAGCTGGCCCTCGGCCTCGAGCGCCTTCAGCCGGATGACGCCCGTCGTCGTCTCCTCGGTGCCGCCGAGGATCTCGCCGAGCTGGTCGCGGCGGTCCTTGTGCAGGACGCCGATCACGTCGGCCCCGTCGTCCATCGTCAGCTGCGGATGGTGGTCGACGGCGGCCGAGATGTGCGAGTAGTACGTCTGGTCGTCCTCGCCGCGGATGGCGAAGACGGGGATGCCGTACTCGGCCACGAGCGCGGCGGCCACGTCGTCCTGCGTCGAGAGCGGGTTGGACGCGCAGAGCACCACGTCGGCGCCGCCCGCCTTGAGCGTGCGGGCGAGGTTCGCCGTCTCCGTGGTCACGTGGAGGCAGGCGGAGATGCGGATGCCGTCCAGCGGCCGCTCGCGCTCGAAGCGCTCGCGGATGGCGGAGAGCACCGGCATCTGCCGGTCGGCCCACTCGACGCGGGTGACGCCCGCGGGAGCGAGACCGAGATCCTTGACGTCGTGGCTGGGTGCAGTCGTGGCCATGGCCGCGGGTCAGTCTAATGAAAGAGCCCCGAAGGGCCGGAGATCAAGGGTCCGCGCGGCCGTACCTGTCCTCGAGGCGAACGACGTCATCCAGTTCCGACGTCGAGGCCTCGAGCACGAACGAGTCCTCGAGCGCGCGCCACCGGTGCACGACTCCCGGCGCGAAGCGGAACGCGCGGCCGGGGCCGACGACCTCCACGTCCGGCGTCCGGCCCGGCTCCCCTACCTCGAGCTCGATGCGCCCGGAATGCACGTAGATGACCTCGTCCTTGCGCCGGTGGAACTGGAGGCTCAGCTGCTCCCCGGCGCGGATGAAGAGCACCTTGCCGACGTAGTGCTCGGTCGCCGCGTAGACGATCTCGTAGCCCCACGGCTTCTCCACCCGTTCGACGGGCACGGCGAAGCGATCGAGATCGAGGAGGTTCGGGGTCAGCTCGCCCACCGCGCGGTCATAACCCAGCTCCGTAGCGGGAGTCAAGCCACTCGGAATGCGCCTCCAGGTGCTCCCGGGCCACGCGGAGGTCCTTGGGCGTGTTGATCGTCAGCCAGAGCCCGTCGTGGCGGAACGCCCGCAGGAGGCCCTTTCCGGCCAGATCGGGGAAGGTCGTCGCCTCGTGGTCGCCGAGCTCCGGGAGCGCCGCCAGAGCCTCCTCGCCGAGCACGTAGACGCCGCAGCTGACCCACACGGGGAGCTGGGCGGCCTCCTGGAAGCCGGTCACGACGTCCTTCTCGCCGAGCTCGACGACGCCGAACGGCGAGCGCGGGTGCGTGACCACGATCGTGGCGGCGGCGCCCGTCTCCCGATGGCGGGCGAGCAGGTCCGCGAGGTCGACGTCGACAAGCTCGTCGCCGTTGAGCGCGAAGACGTCTCCCTCCTCCCGGCGGGCCGTGGCCGCGAACCGCAGGCCTCCGCCCCGCCCCAGCGGCTCGGGCTCGCCGACCGCCACGATCTCGGGCCCGAGGCCGGCGAGCGCCGCGTCGAAGAGCTCCTCGCTCCCTGCCGCGCAGCTCACGATGACGCGGTCGACGCCCGCCCGGGCCAGGAGCTCGACCTGGTAGGCGGCGAGCGGCCTGCCGGCGAGCTCGACGAGCGCTTTCGGGCGCCCCTCGGCGGCCGCGCCCAGACGCTCGGCCTTGCCGCCGGCAAGGATGACGGCTTCCATCGCTAAGACTGAAGCGTCGTGCCGGGCTCCTCGGTCTCCGGCAGGCCGGAGACGAAGGCGTCCGGACGCCCGATCGCCGCGTAGGTGAACCCGGCCGCGCGCACGGCCACCGGGTCGAGGATGTTGCGGCCGTCGACGATCAGCGGCACGCGCATGGCCTCGCGCACCTCGGAGGAAGCCAGGTCGGCCAGCTCGGGCCACTCGGTGACGATCACGGCGGCGTCGGCGTCGCGCACCGCCTCGAGCACGGTCTCGGCGAACGTGACGCCGCCGAGGAGCCGACGCGCCTCGTCGAGCGCGACGGGATCCCAGGCGCGCACCTCGGCGCCCTCCGCGAGCAGGCGCGGCGCGAGCACGAGGCTCGGCGCCTCGCGCATGTCGTTCGTGTGCGGCTTGAACGCGAGCCCGAGCAGGGCGACCGTCTTCCCGCGCAGCGACCCGAGGTGGTTCTGGAGCTTCTGGACGACGCGGCGCTTCTGGAGCTCGTTGACCTCGATCACGGCCGTGAGGAGCTGGAAGTGGTACCCCGAGTTTGCGGCCAGCTGCTTGAGCGCAGAGGCGTCCTTCGGGAAGCACGAGCCGCCGTAGCCGATGCCGGCGCGCAGGAAGTGCGGGCCGAGGCGGCGGTCGAGGCCGACCCCGCGCGCGACCTCCTCGACATCCGCGCCGACGAGCTCGCAGACGTTCGCGATCTCGTTGATGAAGCTGATCCGCGTCATGAGCGCGGCGTTGGAGGCGAGCTTGATCATCTCGGCCGAGGCGACGTCCGTCCGCACGATGGGCGCATCGAGGGGCTCGTACAGCGCGGCGACGCGGTCGGCGTCGGCCTGCGAGAAGCCCCCGACGACGACGCGGTCGGGCTCCATGAAGTTCGCGAGCGCGGTGCCCTCCGCGAGGAACTCGGGGTTCGACACGTAGCCGACGTGCGCGAGGCCGCGCGCGTCGAGGCGCGCGCGCACGCGCTCGCCCGTGCCGACGGGGACGGTGCTCTTCATGACGAGGACGAGCGGGTCGCCGGGCTCGGGCAGCTCGTCGACGACCTGCCAGACTGCCGAGAGGTCGGCGTCTCCCGAGTACGTTGACGGCGTGCCGACGCAGACGAACGCGGCGGCGACCGAGCCGAGGAGCTCGTTCAGGTCGAGCGTGAAGCGGATCCGGTCACGGTTGCGCGCGATCGCCTCGCTGAGCCCCGGCTCGTGGATGGGAACCTCACCGGCCTCGAGCGCCTCGATGCGCTCCGGCAGGACGTCGCGGACGACGACCTCGTGGCCCAGCTCCGCGAAGGAGGCCGCGGTGACGAGCCCGACCCAGCCGGCGCCGACGACGCCGAGGGGCTCCTTGGCCATTACTGTGCTCGGCCGAGGGGCCTGAGGCCCTTGGCGATGGCGATCATCGTCTCGTTCGAGAGCCGGTTCAGGAGCGTGTTCACGACCCAGTACACGGCCCCGTTCTGCTCGAACGCGATCATGTGGAGCTTGGCGCCGCTGAAGAAGAGCTTGTACTCGCGGCCCTTGATCGTCCGCGTCAGCGTCGGCGACGAGAGAATCGGCGCATCCGTCCAGCTGGTCTGCTGGATGCCCCAGTACTCGTTCGCGCCGGTGTCGTAGGAGATCCGCAGCGCGGTGTCGTCGCCGTTGATCCGGTAGGCGCGGATGCCCGCCTCGTCGGTGACCGACGAGTTCTGTTCGCGCACGGCCGGGACCATGATCGGGAAGTTCACCTTGCGGCGCATCGGCTTCAGCAGGGGCGCGATCGAGCCCGGGTCGTTGACGACCGCCGGCGGCTGGCGCTCGGGCGTCTCGTCACGCGGCGCCGGGCCGAGGGAGCCCCCGAAGGTCTTGCCGACGATGACCCGAAGCATCGTGCCGAGCTCCGTGCCGGCCGGCGCCTCCTTCACCTCGGCGTCGCCGAAGAGCTTGCCGACGGTGGTGGCGGCGGCCTCCGAGCCCTCGACCGCGGGGTCGTAGAGCACGTTGGTGCGGAAGTAGTCGAAGTTGGCGGCGTTCCCGCCGTTGACCGACTGGTAGCCGATCTGGCCCAGCAGGTACGCGGCGTCGTCGGCGGCTCCGGCCACGGCGTTCCCGTTCTGCACCTCGACGGAGACCTGCGAGGGCGGCGGGCCCGTGTCCTGCTTGGGCTTCCCGCCGGTGGCGACGGTGATCGCGTTCTCGGACGCCTTCACGTCCGGGTTGACGAAGCTCTGGACGGCCTGCCGGATCGCCGTCTCGGAAGTGGTCAGCTCGCTGTAGCCCGCGACGTCCTCGAGGTTTACCTGCTGGAAGTTGCCGGCCGGAAGCTCGTAGACGAGCCGCGCGTAGCTCAGCACCTCGTCCGCGTTGATCGGCTTCCCGCCGCCCTTGGCGACCTCGACGTTGTCGGTGATCGCGCGGACGATGCCGGGCAGCTGGAAGAGCGACCACTCGTTGGAGACCTGCTGCTTGAACGCCTTCACGAACTCCTGCTGGCGGACGACGCGGTAGAGGTCCGAGTCGGTGTGCCGGAAGCGGACGAAGTCCAGGGCTCGCTGGCCGTCGAGCTTCTGGTAGCCGGGCCAGAGGTTGATCCTCGCGTACGACCCGCCGTAGCCGGCGCCCGAGTTGTCGTTGAAGTAGCGGCGGTCGACGTCGAGAGTGACGCCGTTGAGCTTGTTCACGATGGCGATGAAGGCCTTGAAGTTGACGGTGATCATGTAGTTGATGGAGACGCCCGTCAGCTCCTTGACGGTCGTGAGCGTCCCGCGCGGGCCGCAGTAGGCGTAGGCCTCGTTGATCTTCCCCGTCCAGGCCGGGTGGCCCTCACAGCCCGGGATGTTGACGACGAGGTCGCGCGGGAAGGAGAGCAGCGTGACCGTGTCGCGCTTGGGGTCGGCGCGCAGGAGCATGACGGTGTCGGAGCGCGACCCGGTGCCGGACTCGCCGGCGCGCTGGTCGTAGCCGATCACGATCGCCGTCGCGGGCTGCCCGGCGGCCGGGGCGGCGTCCAGGTCCTTCGCGGCCGCGACCACCTCGGGCGAATGCGCGCGCACCGCTGCGACGCTGTAGTCGAAGTAGAGCTTCGCGCCGCCTGCGAGCGCGCCCGCTGCGACGAGCACGAGCACGATCATCCAGACGACGAACTTGGCCAGGAGCTTCAGCGGGTTGCGCCGCACGCGGTAGTGCGAGCGCGGCGAGGGCCCCGGCGGAAGCACGGGAGGGGCAGCCACCCTGAGCGGTGGCTCGGGAGGCGGAGCGAGCTCAGCCGGGGGAGCGAGCTCGGGCGAGAACGGAGGCTCAGGGCCCGTGACGCGGCCGTTTCCGTTGGCCGAGCCCCTGGTGCCTTTCTTCAGGGTCGTCCGCATCTACGAAAAGTCGCCCTTGGGCGACCGGTTGAGGATAGCGAAGGTCACGGTCGTAGGTCCCCGTTCTACAGACCGCGGACGGTCTCCTCCGCGATCCACTGCGCGACGGCCAGCAGACTGTCGGTTCCCTCGTAGATCCTGCGCTGCTCGTCGGCGCCGTTGCCGCGCCGGAGCACGTCCTCCACCGTGGCGAGGTCGTCGGCGCAGCCGAGCTTCCGCGCGGCGGGCTCGCAGCGCTCCACGAGAGCGCGCAGGGCCTCGCGCGCAGGGCGCTCGGTGTCGTGCTCGAGGTCGATGAGCGTCGCGTCGAGCCCGTCGCGGGCTGCGCGCCACTTGTTCTCGTCCACGAGCGTGAAGGGCTGCGTCGGAGGCGGCTCGCCGGCCGCATGACGCTCGGCGAGCGTGGCGACGAGGCTCTGGGACAGCGCGACCAGGCCCCGGACGGACTCGAGCCGGGTCTGCGCGTCGGGCATGCGGATCTCGATCGTCCCGAGCTTGGGGTGCGGGCGGGCGTCCCACCAGATGTAGGTCGCGTCCTCGAAGGCGTTCGTCGCCATCGCGCGGTCGACCATGTGCTCGAACTCCTCCCACGACGAGAACGAGGGCGGGAGCCCCGAGCGCGGGAACATGTCGAAGATCTTCACGCGCGTGGACGCGAGCCCGGTCGGCCGCGCCTGCCAGAACGGCGAGTTGGCCGAGAGCGCGAGGAACTCGGGGAGAAACGTCCGCACGCCGTTGGTGCAGGCGATCGCCGTCTCGGGTGAGTCGAGCCCGACGTGCACGTGCAGGCCGAAGATGAGCTCCCGCTCGGCCACCCAGCGGATGTCCTCGGCCAGCTCCTGGTAGCGCGGGCGATCCGTGACCTCCTGGTGCTCGTAGCGCGAGAACGGGTGCGTCCCCGAGGAGGCGATGAGCGAGTCACGCGCCTCGGCGGCGTCGCGCAGCCTGGCCCGCAGGCCCCTGAGGTCCTCCATCGCCTCGCCGACCGAGCCCGCGACGTGCGTGGCCACCTCGACCACGGACTGGAGGAGCTCGTGCTTCACCCGGCCCTCGTGCTCCTCCTCGTCCTCGACCTCGGAGAGGATCTCGTCGACGCGCGAGACGAGCTCGAAGCTCTCGCGGCTGACGAGCTGGAACTCTTCCTCCACGCCCAGGCTGTAGGGACGGCCTCTGCCGAAGTGGTGCTCCACGGAGCGGGCCTGTACCCGGCTAGCCCGGATCGTAAGCGAGATTTGGCGAGAGCCAGCGCTCCATCTCGCGCACGGGCATGCCCTTCCGCTCCGCGTAGTCCTCGACCTGGTCGCGCCCGATGCGGCCGATGGCGAAGTAGCGCGAGGCGGGATGGTGGAGGTAGAGGCCGCTGACGGCGGCGCCCGGCGTCATGGCGAAGGTCTCGGTCAGCTCGAGCCCGATCTCGGATGCGCCGAGGAGGTCGAAGAGCTTCCCCTTCTCCGAGTGGTCGGGGCAGGCGGGATAGCCGAACGCGGGCCGGATGCCGCGGAAGCGCTCGGCGATCAGGTCCTCGCTGGAGAGCGGTGGCCCGGTCTCGTACCACCCGCGCCGCGTGCGCTCGTGCAGAAGCTCGGCGAACGCCTCGGCGAGCCGGTCGGCGAGCGCCTTGACCATGATCGAGCGGTACGGGTCGTTCTCGGCCTCGAAGCGCCCGGAGAGCTCGTCGCCGCCGTGCACCGTGACGGCGAAGGCGCCCAGGCGGTCGTCGTCGGGCGAGACGTAGTCCGCGAGCGAGCGGTTCGGCCGCCCGTCCTTGTGGTCGGCCTGCTGGCGGAGCATGGAGAAGCGCGTCCCGTCCTCGAGGAGGATGTCGTCCCCCTCGGCGTGCGCCCGCCAGAAGCCGTGCACGCCGCGCGGCGTGAGCAGGCCGCCCTTGGAGATCTCATCCAGGAGCTCGTTCGCATGCTCGAAGAGCTCGGTCGCGGCCGCGCCCTTCTCCGGGTCCTGGAGCAGCTTCGGGAACTTCCCCTTCAGCTCCCACGCGTGGAAGAAGAACTGCCAGTCGATGTAGGGGCGGAGCGTCTCGACGTCGACCTCGACGGTGCGCGTCCCCAGGAACTCCGGCTCCGGCGGGGCCTCGAACTCCACCCGCTCGCGGTTCTCGCGCGCGGCCGTGAGCGGCAGGAGCGGCTTGCGCTCCTTCTCCCCGTGCAGCGTCCGCAGCCGCTCCTGCTCGACGCGGTTCTCGCCGTCGAGCCGCGTCCGGCGCTCGGGCTCGAGCAGGTCGGAGACGATCCCGACCACGCGCGACGCGTCGAGCACGTGCAGCGTCGGCTGGCTGTAGGCGGGCGCGATCCTCACCGCCGTGTGCTGGCGCGAGGTCGTCGCGCCGCCGATGAGGAGCGGCAGGTCGAGCCCGCGCCGCTCCATCTCCTTCGCCACGTGCACCATCTCGTCCAGCGACGGCGTGATCAGCCCGGAGAGGCCGACGACGCTGCAGCCCTCCTCCACGGCCGTGTCGAGGATCCGCTCGGCCGGCACCATCACGCCGAGGTCGATGACCTCGTAGTTGTTGCAACCGAGGACGACCCCGACGATGTTCTTGCCGATGTCGTGGACGTCGCCCTTGACGGTGGCGAGCACGACCTTCCCGCGGGCGCGGCCGTTCCCCCCGGCCGCCTTCTCGGCCTCCATGTACGGCTCGAGGTAGGCGACGGCGCGCTTCATCGCGCGGGCGCTCTTCACGACCTGCGGCAGGAACATGCGCCCGGAGCCGAAGAGGTCCCCCACGATCGACATCCCGTCCATCAGCGGGCCCTCGATCACGTCGAGCGGGCGCGGGAGCTGCTGGCGGGCCTCCTCGGTGTCCTCCTCGATGAAGTCGACGATGCCGTGGACGAGCGCGTGCGCGAGCCGCTCCCCGACGGGCGCCTCGCGCCAGGAGAGGTCGACCTCGCGCTTCGTCGCCTCCCCTTTCACCGTCCCGGCGAAGGTGACCATGCGCTCGGTCGCGTCCTCGCGGCGGTCGAAGACGATGTCCTCGACGTGCTCCAGCAGGTCCGGCGGGATGTCCTCGTAGACCGCGAGCTGGCCGGCGTTGACGATCCCCATGTCGAGCCCGGCCTGGATCGCGTGGTACAGGAAGACCGAGTGGATCGCCTCGCGCACGACCTCGTTGCCGCGGAACGAGAACGAGAGGTTCGAGACGCCGCCCGAGATCTTCGCGCCCGGGCAGCGCTCCTTGATCCGCGGAATCGCCTCGATGAACGACTTGGCGAAGCCGGCGTGCTCCTCCATGCCCGTCGCGATGGCGAGGATGTTGGGGTCGAAGACGATGTCCTCGGGCTTGAAGCCCACCTCGTCCACGAGCAGGCGGTAGGCGCGCTCGCAGATCGCGACCTTGCGGTCGGCGGTCTCGGCCTGGCCCTGCTCGTCGAAGGCCATGACGACGACGCCGGCGCCGTAGCGGCGGACGGTCCGCGCCTTGGCGAGGAAGTCCTCCTCGCCCTCCTTGAGGCTGAGCGAGTTGACGACGCCCTTGCCCTGCACGCACTTGAGCCCGGCCTCGATCACCGACCAGCGCGAGCTGTCGACCATGATCGGCAGGCGCGCGACCTCCGGCTCGGTGGCCACGAGGTTCAGGAACCGCGTCATGGCCGCCTCGGAGTCGAGCAGGTCGGCGTCCATGTTGACGTCGAGGAGGTTCGCGCCGCCGCGCACCTGGTCGAGCGCGACGTCGAGCGCGCCCTGGAAGTCGTCGGCCTCGATCAGGCGGCGGAAGCGGGCCGAGCCGGTCACATTCGTGCGCTCGCCGACCATGACGAAGTTCGTGTCCTCGGCGAAGGCGAAGGGCTCGAGGCCGCTGAAGCGGGTCAGCGGGCGGTGCTCGGGAACGTCTCTCGGCGGCAGGCCCGTGACGGCAGCGGAGATCGCCTTCGTGTGGTCGGGCGTCGTCCCGCAGCAGCCGCCGACGACGTTCACGAGGCCGCTCTGGGCGAACTCGCGCAGGAGCGAGCTCGTGGTCTCGGGCCCCTCGTCGTAGCCGCCGAAGGGGTTCGGCAGGCCGGCGTTCGGGTGGACGCTCGTGTAGCAGTCGGCGAGCCGTGCCAGCTCCTCGACGTGCTGGCGGATCTCCTTCGCGCCCAGCGAGCAGTTGACGCCGACGATGAACGGGTCCGCATGCTCGATCGAGGCCCAGAACGCCTCGAGCGTCTGGCCCGAGAGCGTGCGCCCCGAGAGGTCGACGATCGTGACCGAGATCCAGAGCGGCAGGTCGACGCCCTTCTCGTCCAGAACGTCGCGGCAGGCCGCGATGGCCGCCTTCGAGTTGAGCGTGTCGAAGATGGTCTCGACGAGGAGGAGATCGACGCCGCCGTCGACCAGCCCGCGCGCCTGCTCGGCGTAGCTCTCGCGCACCTCGTCGAACGTGACCGCGCGATAGGCGGGGTCGTCGACCTTGGGCGAGAGCGAAAGGGTCTGGTTGAGCGGCCCCATGGAGCCGGCGACGAAGCGACGCCCGTCGGTGCGCTCGTCACAGGCCTGGCGCGCGAGCTTCGCGCCTTCGAGGTTGAGCTCGTAGACGACGTCCTCGAGGCCGTAGTCGGCCTGCCCGATCGACGTGGCCGTGAAGGTGTTCGTCGTCGTGATGTCCGCGCCGGCCTCGAGGTAGGCCCGGTGGATGTCGAGAACGACGTCGGGGCGCGTCAGGTTGAGGAGGTCGGGGTCGCCGGCGACCTCACGCGGGTGATCCTTGAACCGCTGCCCGCGGTAGTCGGCGTCCTCGAGCCCTTGCCGCTGCAGCATCGTCCCCCACGCCCCGTCGAGCACGAGGATCCGCTGCGCGAGGAGGTCGCGCAGTGCTTCGGCCGGGACCGCAACGGAGGTCGCCATTGCTCAATTGTGCCGTTCCGGGCGCTCAGCGGGCGTTTCCCGGCAGATGGACGCGCCTCCGCTCCCCAAAGCCGACGCGTGTCCGGGAGCTGCGGCTACGCCTGGCCGGCGACGACGAGCTTGTTCTCGGCGTGGCGAAGCCGCTGCTCGGCCTTCCAGCGGTCGTACTCCTCCTCGCCGGCGTCGATGCGCGCCAGGAGCTCCTTGGCCTCCTCGATCTCGCGGCGTGCCTCCTCGACGTCGATGTCCTCGGCGCGAACGGCGTCGTCGACGAGCACGAGCGCGCGGTCCTGCTGCACCTTGAAGTAGCCGGGCCCGGCCGCGAACGCCTGCCACTCGCCGCCCGACTTCACGCGGATCTCGCCCGCCTTCAGCATCGCCACGAGGGGCGCGTGGCGCGCGAGCACGCCGATCTCGCCGTCGGCGCCCGGCACGACCAGCATCTCGGCCTCCCCCTCGAACGCGGCGCCCTCGGGCGTCACGAGCGAGAGGTCGAAGGTCCTCTGCGCGCCTCCCTCGGCCATGTCTCAGCTCAGACGGCGGCCGGCTCGGGCTCGCGCTCTTCCGAGGCCTCGGGCTCGTCCGGCGGCTCTTCCTCGGCCTTCGTCTCCCCGGACATCCCGCGGGCCTTCTCGACGGCCTCCTCGATCGTGCCGACCATGTAGAAGGCCTGCTCGTTGAGCTCGTCGTGCTTGCCCTCGATGATCTCCTTGAAGCCCTTGATCGTGTCCGCGAGCTGGACGTACTTGCCCGGGGAGCCGGTGAAGGCCTCGGCCACGAAGAACGGCTGCGAGAGGAAGCGCTGCACCTTGCGGGCGCGCTGCACGGTGAGCTTGTCCTCGTCGGAGAGCTCGTCCATTCCGAGGATGGCGATGATGTCCTGGAGTTCGCGGTAGCGCTGCAGGATCTCCTGGACGCGGGTCGCCGTCGCGTAGTGCTCGTCGCCGACGATGTCGGGCTGGAGCGCGCGCGAGAACGAGTCGAGCGGGTCGACGGCAGGGTAGATCGCCTGCTCGGCGATCGACCGCGAGAGCACCGTCGTCGCGTCGAGGTGCGCGAACGTGTTCGCGGGCGCAGGGTCGGTGAGGTCGTCCGCCGGCACGTAGATGGCCTGCACGGACGTGACCGAGCCCTGGCGCGTCGAGGTGATGCGCTCCTGGAGCTGGCCCATCTCGGTCGCCAGCGTCGGCTGGTAGCCCACGGCGGAGGGCATGCGGCCGAGGAGCGCCGAGACCTCGGAGCCCGCCTGCACGAAGCGGAAGATGTTGTCGATGAAGAGGAGCACGTCCTGCCCCTCGTCGCGGAAGTACTCGGCCATGGTGAGGCCGGCCAGGGCGACCCGCAGGCGCGCTCCGGGCGGCTCGTTCATCTGGCCGAAGACGAGCGCGGTCTTCTCGATCACGCCCGACTCGGTCATCTCGAGCCAGAGGTCGTTCCCCTCACGCGAGCGCTCGCCGACGCCCGCGAACACCGACAGGCCCTCGTGCTCGGCCGCGATGTTGCGGATCAGCTCCTGGATGAGCACGGTCTTGCCCACGCCGGCGCCGCCGAAGAGGCCGACCTTGCCCCCCTTCACGTACGGGGCGAGCAGGTCGATGACCTTGATCCCGGTCTCGAAGATCTGCACCGTCGGCTCGAGCTGGTCGAAGCTCGGGGCGGGCCGGTGGATCGGCCAGCGCTCGGACTTGACGGCCCCGGCGTCGTCGATCGGCTCGCCGAGCACGTTGAAGATCCGCCCGAGTGTCACCTCGCCGACCGGCACCGAGATCGGCGCGCCGGTGTCCTGCACCTCGGCGCCGCGCGGGATGCCGTCCGTCGAGTCCATGGCCACCGCGCGCACCCGGTCGTTCCCGAGGTGCTGCTGCACCTCGGCGACGAGGAAGCCCGCCGCGTGCTCGTCGGTCTCCGCGACGTCGATGAGCAGCGCGTTGTAGATGGCGGGCAGGTCGCCGGGGAAGACCGCGTCGACGACGACGCCCTTGATCTCGACGACCTTGCCGACGTTCTTCGAGTCCGTTTTCCTGGCCATGTATCTCCTGGATGATCGCGTGGAAGGACGGCCGATCGCTCGGCCAACGCAAGTCTATCCAAGGGCAGGCGCAGGGCCTGCGGTTCTAGATAACGCCTTCGGGCGGGTTCCGCGGCGCCGCCGGCGAGGGCACCGGCGTCATGAAGCGGGCCCGTGGGATGTCGCGCAGGTTGTTGGCGTCGCGCGAGAGGAAGCTGACCTGCGAGGGCGACTCGCTCGGCACCGACTGACCCGGCCGCTCCACCAACGAGCCGACCAGCGCGCCGATCGCGAGCGCCGCGGCGGCGACGAGCGCCGTCCGCTTGCGGTACTGCGTGACCACGCCGCTCCGCGCCGGCACCGGGACGCGGCGCGTCGGCGTCTCGAGCGGGGTCGAGCGGATCCGCGCCGTGGTGAGGCGCATGCCCTCCTCGAACCGGCGGCACGCCTCGCAGAAGTCGAGATGGCGCTCGAGGATCTCCTCCTCGAGCACGGAGAGCTCGTCGTCCAGGCGCAGCGACGCCCACTCGCGTGCACGCTCACACGCGCCACCCATCATCAGTGGGTCACTGCCGGCCATACTCACTCTGACGATATCGGCCGCTGGAGGTTAGGACTGAGCCCTACCTGCAGCGTGCCTACATCCGAATGCGCTCGAGGCGCAGCCGGGCCCGCTCTGCCTTGCGCTCGCGCTGGCGGCGCGGGTCCGGGACGGGCACCGCGGTGAAGAGCGCCTTCGTGTACTCGTCCTTGGGGTTCGAGTACACCTCCTCGGCCGGTCCGACCTCGACGAGCTTCCCCTGGTTCATGACCGCGATCTCGTCGGCCATCGTGCGCACGACCGCGAGGTCGTGCGAGATGAAGAGGTAGGTCAGCCCGAAGTCGCGCTGAAGGTCCTTGAGCAGGTTGAGGATCTGGGCCTGGATGGAGACGTCGAGCGCCGAGACCGGCTCGTCGCAGACGATCAGCTTCGGGCTGAGAGCGAGCGCGCGGGCGATGCCGATCCGCTGGCGCTGGCCGCCCGAGAACTCGTGCGGGTAGCGGTTCGTGAAGTTCGGGTTGAAGCCGACCACCTCGAGCAGGCGCCGGACGGTCTCGCGCCGGCTCTTGCGAGTGCCCATCCCGTGCACCTCGAGCGGCTCGGAGACGATGTTCCCGACCGTCATCCGCGGGTCGAGCGAGGAATACGGGTCCTGGAAGACGATCTGCATGTCCTGGCGGACCTTTCGGAGCTGCTCCCCGCCCATTTGCGTGAGCTCCCGGCCGTCGAACCGGATCGAGCCGGAGGTCGGCTTGGTCAGCTGGAGGATGCAGTAGCCGGTGGTGGACTTCCCGGAGCCGGACTCGCCCACGAGGCCGAGCGTCTTCCCGGCCGGGATCGAGAACGAGACGCCGTCCACTGCCTTCACGTGGCCGACCGTGCGCTCGATGATCAGCCCCTTCCGGACCGGGAAGTGCTTCTCGAGATCGGTGACGGTGAGGAGCGCGCCATCCTGCAGCGCAGCGCCGTCACCCGGCTGGGCCGGGACGCTCATGCCGAGGGCACCGGCTGGCGCGTTGCCGCGCGCTGGGCCGTCGGATGCGCCGAGCGGACGAGGTGGCCCTGCCGGATCTCGCGCAGCTCCTGCGGCTCGTTCTGGCAGTTGTCGAGCTCGCGGTAGGGACAGCGCGCCGCGAAGCGGCAGCCTTCGGGCGGGTTGACGAGGTCGGGCGGGCGGCCCGGGATCGCCGTCAGGCGGCCCTCGCGGATGCCCTCGCCCTCGAGCTGGGGCAGCGCGCCGAGGAGCGCCTCCGTGTACGGGTGCTCGGGGTTCTCGAAGAGGTCGAGCACGTTGGCCTGCTCGACGATCTGACCGGCGTACATGACTGCCACGTCGTCCGCGGCCTCGGCGACCACGCCCATGTCGTGGGTGATGATGATCATCGCCATCTCGTGCTCCTCACGCAGCCGCTCGAGCAGGTCGAGGATCTGCGCCTGGATGGTCACGTCGAGCGCGGTGGTCGGCTCGTCGGCGATCAGGAGCGCCGGGTTGCACGAGAGCGCGATGGCGATCATCACGCGCTGGCGCATGCCGCCGGAGAACTGGTGCGGGTAGTCGTCCAGACGCTCCGCCGCATTCGGGATGCCGACCTCGTCGAGGAGCTCGACCGCCCGCCTGCGGGCGGCGTCCCTGGGCATGTCGAAGTGGCGCTTGAGCGTCTCCGTGATCTGCGACCCGATCCTGAACGTCGGGTTCAGCGAGGTCATCGGGTCCTGGAAGATCATCGCCACCTGGCGGCCGCGCACGTCCTCGAGCTGCCGGTCGCTGAGGTTCGTGAGGTCGCGCCCGTCGAAGACGACCGAGCCGCCGACGATCTTCGCGGGCGGCTTCGGGATCAGGCCCATGATCGAGAGCGCGGTCACCGACTTCCCGCAGCCGGACTCGCCGACGATCCCGAGCACGGACCCCTCCTCGACCGCGAACGAGACGCCGTCGACGGCGTGCAC
>DASSCF010000031.1:0-9638 GCA_035698025.1 Gaiellaceae bacterium | reverse complement strand
TGGCTGTCGCCGTCGAGACCCTCGAAGAGCTCCGTCGGGCGGCGCTCGCCGACGTCGACCCCGACCTCGTCGAGCTGCTCGGCCGCGAGCTCGAGCGCCAGCGCGGGCAGATCGAGCTGATCGCCTCGGAGAACTTCACGTGGCCCTCGGTCTTCGAGGCCACCGGCAGCGTGCCCACCAACAAGTACGCGGAGGGCTACCCGGGCCGCCGCTACTACGGCGGCTGCGAGGTCGTGGACGAGATCGAGCAGCTCGCCATCGACCGCGCGAAGGCGCTCTTCGACGCCGAGCATGCGAACGTCCAGCCTCACGCCGGCGCGCAGACGAACATGGCCGTCTACTTCAGCTGCCTCGACCCCGGCGACACGATCCTCGCCATGCGCCTCGACCACGGCGGGCACCTGACGCACGGCCTCAAGGTCAACTTCTCCGGGAAGCTCTACGACGTCGTCGGCTACGGGGTCGACCGCGAGTCCGGGCTGATCGACTTCGACGAGGTGCTCCGCCTCGCCAAGGAGCACAGGCCGAAGCTGATCGTCTGCGGCGCCTCGGCCTACCCGCGCACGATCGAGGCCGACCGCTTCCGCGCGATCGCGGACGAGGTCGGCGCGCGGCTCCTCTGCGACATGGCCCACATCGCCGGGCTCGTCGCCACGGGCCACCATCCGAGCCCGGTGCCGCATTGCGACTACGTCACCTCGACGACGCACAAGACGCTCGCCGGCCCGCGCGCCGGGCTGATCCTCTGCAAGGAGGAGCACGCCCAGGCCGTCGACAAGGCCGTCTTCCCCGGCATGCAGGGCGGACCACTGCTGCACGTGATCGCCGCCAAGGCGACGTGCTTCAAGATCGCCGCGAGCGATGCCTTCCGCGCCTACCAGGGCCAGATCCGCGCGAACGCGGACGCGCTCGGAGAGTCGCTCATCGAGGGCGGGCTCGAGCTCCTCACCGGCGGGACGGACACGCACCTCGTCCAGGTCGACCTCCGCACGAGCGACTGGACGGGCAAGGCCGCGGAGGAGCGCCTGCACGAGGTCAAGATCACGGCCAACCGCAACACCGTGCCGTTCGACGAGCGCCCGCCGATGGAGGCCTCCGGCATCCGGCTCGGGACGCCCGCGGTGACGATGCGCGGCTTCGACGAGGGCGACCTGCGCGAGGTGGGGGCGATCATCGCCGGCGCGCTCGGCGACGGGGACGTCGGCGAGCTGCGCTCGAGGAGCGAGGCGCTCTGCGAGCGCCGCCCGCTCTATCCCGGCTACCGGGGGTACCCGGAGTACCGCGCGTGACGGTTGCGGCCGGGAACGTCACTGTCGTCGACCACCCGCTCGTCCAGCACAAGCTCGGGCTCCTCCGCGACCAGGAGACCCCGACGCAGATGTTCCGCCAGCTCGCCAAGGAGATCACGCTCCTCCTCACGTACGAGGCGACCAAGGACCTCGCCACCGAGGACGTCGAGATCCAGACGCCGCTCGAGTCGCTCACCGTCCCGCGCATCTCGGGCAAGAAGGTCGCCGTCTGCCCCATCCTGCGCGCGGGCGTCGGGATGCTGGACGGCGTGCTCGAGCTCATCACCGCGGCGCGCGTCGGCTTCATCGGCCTCTACCGCGACGAGGAGACCCTCCAGCCGGTCGAGTACTACGTGAAGCTCCCGGCCGACATCGCCAGCCGCGACGTGATCCTGCTCGACCCGATGCTCGCCACCGGGAACTCCACCGCCTCTGCCGTCGAGACGGTCAAGAAGGCGGGCGCGGAGTCGGTGAGCCTGATCGCGATCATCGCCGCGCCCGAGGGGATCGAGCACCTGCACTCGCTGCATCCCGACCTGCGCGTCTTCGTCGCCTCGGTCGACCGCGGTCTCAACGAGCGCGGGTTCATCGTGCCCGGCCTCGGCGACGCCGGGGACCGGCTCTACGGGACGAAGTAGCCATGTGGGACGACCTGATGGCCCACAAGGACGTGTTGTGGGGCTTCCTCGTCGCGCTCGCGGTCGTGCTGGTCCTCACGCCCGCCGTCGGACGCGTCGCGCGCGTCCTCGGCGTCGTCGACGAGCCCGACGAGAAGCGCCGCATCCACCTGCGCGCCGTCCCGCGGCTCGGCGGCCTGGCGATCTTCCTCGGCATCTTCGTCCCGGCGCTCGCCTTCATCGACCTGACGCCCGAGTACCGCGGGATCCTCCTCGGCGCCGCGCTCGCCACGACGATCGGCGTCGTCGACGACTTCCGCGGGCTGCCCTGGTGGCTGAAGCTCGCCGGCCAGCTCGGCGCTGCCGGTGTGGCCGTCCAGGCGGGGGTGGTGATCGACCGCTTCACGTTCCCGGTCGTCGGCATCCACGCGCTGCCTGACTGGCTCGGCGTGATCCTGACGCTCGCCTGGATCGTCGCGATCATGAACATGGTCAACTTCCTCGACGGCATGGACGGCCTGGCCGCCGGGGTCTGCGCGATCTCGGGCATCACCTTCGCGATCATCTCGCTCTCGCTCGGGCGCCCCAATGCGGCCGTGCTCTCGGCGATCGTCGCCGGGGCCTGCCTTGGCTTCCTGCGCCACAACTTCTATCCGGCGCGGATCTTCATGGGCGACTCGGGGTCGCTCTTACTCGGCTTCACCCTGGCCACGGTGGCCATCCAGGGCACGCTGAAAACGGCCGCGACCGTCGCCCTGTTCCTGCCGCTCTTCGTCCTCGCCGTGCCCATCATCGACACGTCCTTCGTGGTCGCCCGGCGAATCAAGCACGGGGAGCGGGTCTTCGCCCCCGACCAGGCGCACCTCCACTACCGCCTCCTGCGGCGCGGGTTCTCGCAGCGGCGGACGGTCGTGTACCTGTGGTCGTGGTGCGCGATCCTCGCCTGCGGCGCGCTCGCCACCCGCTTCGTGCCCTTCCGCGAGAACGGCGAGTGGCACCTCTGGCCGACGGTGCTCGCCGTCTTCATCGGGCTCGTCGCGCTCGTGGCCTCGCTCTACCTCGTGACGCTGCTCGAGATCCTCAAGCTCCGCCGCCTGCGCGCCTGGGTCGGCCGGCCGGTCGAGGAAGAGGACGAGCCGCGGCTCAAGAGCGCGTGAGCGTCCCGAACGACGAGACCGCGGCCGCCGCCGCGTTCGCGTACGAGCAGGCCGGCGAGTTCCTGGCCACGCTCGGCGAGCGGCCGGTGCTGCCGCAGGAGGCCGACGACGCGGTCGCACGCTTCGGCGGGCCGTTGCCGGAGGAGGGCTCCGGCGCCGTCGCCGCGCTCGAGGAGCTCCTCACGGGCGTGGGTGCCGCGACCGGCTCGCCCGGCCCGCGCTTCTTCCACTTCGTCACCGGCGGTGTCACGCCCGCGGCGCTGGGCGCCGACTGGCTCACCACCGCGCTCGACCAGAACGCGTTCAGCTGGGTGGGCTCACCGCTCGGCACCCGGCTCGAGACGGTCGCGCTCGACTGGCTGAAGGAGCTCTTCGCGCTTCCGGCCGAGTGGGGAGGGGCGCTCACGACCGGCGCGACGACCGCCAACTTCATGGGCCTCGCCGCCGCGCGGCAGTGGTGGGGGGAGCGGCACGGCCGGGACATCGGAACCGACGGCATGGCCGGGCTCCCCGAGGTACCGGTGCTCTCGAGCGGCTTCATCCACGCGAGCGCGCTCAAGGCCCTGGCCATGACCGGCATCGGGCGCGGCTCCGTGCGGACGTTCTCGCGCGACGCGGCCGGGCGTATGGACCTCCCGGCGCTCGCCTCCGCGCTCGGCGAGCTCGGAGGCGCTCCGGCGATCATCGTCGGCAACGCAGGCGACGTGAACGTGGGGGAGTTCGACCCGATCGCGGAGCTCGCCGACCTCGCCGAGGAGCACGGCGCCTGGCTGCACGTGGACGGCGCCTTCGGGCTCTTCGCCCGCGTCTCCCCGCGCGTGGCCGCACTGGCGGAGGGGGTCGACCGCGCGCACTCGGTGATCGCCGACGGCCACAAGTGGCTCAACGTCCCGTACGACTGCGGCTTCGCCTTCGTCCGCGACCCTGGCCTGCTCGTCAAGGTCTTCTCGCTGACGGCTGCCTACCTGCCGGAGGACGAGCCCGAGCCGACCTACGGCTACCTGACGCCCGAGTCCTCCCAGCGCGCCCGCTCGCTCGCGGTCTGGGCGGCGCTTCGCGCCTGGGGCCGGTCGGGCTACCGGGAGATGGTCGAGCGCCACCTCGACCTCGCGCGGCGCCTGGGGAGCCGCGTGGACGACGCCCCCGACCTCGAGCGTCTCGCCGACGTGACGCTCAACATCGTCTGCTTCCGCTTCCGGCCCACCGACGTCCCGGAGGAAGACCTCGACGCGCTCAACCTGCGCCTGGGGGAGGACGTGCTCGCGGACGGGCGCGTCTACGTGGGCACGACGAGCTTCGCCGGCAAGACCGCATTCCGCCCCGCGATCGTGAACTGGCGCACCCGCGAGGGCGACGTCGACCTGCTCGTGGACGTCGTGCGGGAGCTCGGCAGCAAACTCCTCGCCCGCACAAAGTAGGCGTATTCCCGCATCAAATCTGCCCTCGCGGTGTCACGAGCGATGACGCCGAACTGATAGGCTGCAGGCGAATAAGATGCAGTCCGTCGTGGCCGCCGAACGTACGCCGCTCGATCCGATCGGCGCCGGGGCTCTTCTCGCAGGTGTGCTGTTCGCCTGCGTGGGGCTCGGCGCGGCCGTGGGCGTGGCGGCCGGCGCAGTCGGAGCGGGCGTCGCGATCGGTGCCGTGATCGGCATTCCCGCCTCGATCCTGTCCGTCTACTTCCGCTACGGGAGATCGTTCTAGTGCCGGGCGCCATCCTGACGCCGCGGCCGATGCCCGAGCGCCGCACGCCGATCATGCTCGGCGGCGCCGTCATCGCACTCGCGCTGCCCGTCTTCCTGCTCGCCGGCTGGGACGTCCGCGGCTGGGCGCTCGGCGCGCTCCTCTGGGCCGGCAGCCAGATCGTCGGGATGCTCCTGAACAAGGCAGGGATCGGCGACCCCACCCTGCGCGGCTCGGGGATCGCCGCGTTCGGGATGATGGGGCGCGGGATCGTCCTCGTGCTCATCCTCATCGCCGTGGCCGTCGCGAGCCCGTCGCTCGCGCTCGCCGGCGCCCTCACCTACGCGGCCGCCTACAGTGTCGAGCTGGCCGCGAGTCTCAGGCTGTACTTCCAGGGAGCGCCGCGCTGATGGGCTTCGTCTTCGCTGCCGACAGCGACTTCGACCCGCAGCACGAGTTCCTCCTCGAGGAGTGGATCCCGATCCACATCGGGCCGCTCGACATGTCGGTCAACAAGGCGGTCGTCTACCTCTGGCTCGGCGGCATGGCGACGATTTTCGTCGGCATCTGGCTCATGCGCTTCGGCCTCTCCCTGCGGCCGGGCCGGCGCCAGACCGCGGGCGAGGCGATCTACGACCTCGTCCAGTCCCAGATCGCGGAGTCGAGCCTGCCGCACAAGGGGCTGAGCCGCTGGTTCCCGTACGTCGCGTCGCTCTTCCTCTTCATCTGGGTGCTGAACATCGTGGGCTTCATCCCGCTCCCGATCTCGAACGACACCTACGAGGTCTTCGGCGTGAACGTCCCCACGCTCGGCGTCTACGCGGCGACCGCGAACCTGAGCGTGACGCTCGCCCTCGCGCTGATCACGTTCCTCGCCACCCACGTGGAGGGCGTCCGCCACAACGGGTTCGTCGGCTACCTGAAGAGCTGGATCCCCGAGGGCGTGCCCAAGCCGCTCCTCGCGCTGATCGTGCCGCTCGAGGTCATCTCTCAGTTCATGCGGCTCATCTCGCTCTCCGTCCGACTCTTCGCCAACATGCTCGCGGGCCACATGCTGATCCTCGTCATGCTCGGCCTCATCTTCATCTTCTCGTCCTGGTTCCTGATCCCGATCTCCGTCCTCGCCGGGACGGTCATCTACCTCTTCGAGGTGGGGATCGTGGTCACGATCCAGGCGTTCGTCTTCGCGCTGCTCTCGGCGATCTACATCGGCGCTGCCATCGAACCGGAACACTAAGGAGGAGGAACAGTGGAACTCTTGCTCGCACAGACCACCGACGCAGGTCTCGCCGACCTGGGGAAGGCGATCGCCTTCGGCGTCGGGGTCGGGCTCGGCGCGGTGGGCGCCGGCATCGGACTCGGCACGATCTTCGGCTCCATGATCCAGGCCGTCGCGCGCCAGCCCGAGCTGCGCGGTGAGCTCACCGGCATCCAGTGGCTCGGCTTCGCGCTCGTCGAGGCCGTCGTCTTCTACGCGCTCCTCGGCGCCCTGCTCGCGTTCGTGCTCGTCTAGCCGATGAGGGACCACCTACTGCAGGCGTTCCTCTTCGCCCAGGAGACGACCACCGGGGCGGAGGAGGAAGAGGGGTCGCTGATCGACGTCGTCCCGGGCCTGATGGTCTGGACGATCATCACGTTCCTCATCGTGCTCTGGGTGCTCAGGCGCTTCGCGTTCGGGCCGATCCAGCGCATGATCGACGAGCGGCGCGACCGCATCCGCGAGGCGCTCGACGAGGCCGACAAGGCCCGGACCGAGGCCCGCGAGCTCCGCGAGCTGACGCAGAGGGAGCGCGAGCAGGCGAAGCGCGAGCGCGAGGAGATCCTCGACGAGGCTCGCCGGCAGTCGCAGAAGCTCGCCGAGCAGGCGCGGGAACGCGCCGACGCCGACCTCAAGGAGGCGCTCGAGAAGAACCGCGAGGAGCTCGCCGCCGAGAACCAGCGGCTGCGCGAGCAGATCCGCCGCGACGTCGTCGAGCTGACGCTCTTCGCGTCGGAGAAGGTGACGGGCAAGGTCCTCGACCAGGACGACCAGCGCCGGCTGATCGAGGAGACCGTCGAAGAGGCCGACGTCCGCCGGCTGGCCTCGGAGAACTAGGGAGAGCATGGCCGCCGTCCACCGCGTCTACGCCGAGGCTCTCCTCGAGGCTGCCGGCGAGAAGGGCCGCCTCGCCGAGGTTCGCGAGGACCTCGCCGAGTTCGCCGGCGCGGTCGCCTCGACGGACGAGCTGCGCTCGTTCCTCCGCAACCCGCAGATCGACTCGCACGTGAAGCGCGACGCGCTCGCGGAGCTGCTCGCCGACGCGGACGAGCTCGTCCGCAACTTCCTCCTGCTGCTGACCGAGAAGGGTCGGATCGCCGAGATCACAGAGATCCATGCCGAGTTCGAGCGGCTGATCGCGCAGGAGGCCCGCGTCCTCGAGCTCGAGCTGACCACCGCCGTCGAGCTCTCCGACGACGAAGCGGCTCAGCTCGTGCGCCGGTTCGAGGACGCCGCGGGCCGCAGGGTCGAGGCCACGCGCCGCGTCGACCCCGACATCATCGGCGGCATCGTCGTCCAGGCCGGCTCGCGTCGACTCGACGCGAGCGTGCGTGGGCGCCTCGACCGCCTCCGCCAGGAACTCACCGCCCGACGCTAAGGAGCACACACGTTGAAGCTACGTCCCGAAGAGATCACCTCGATTCTCAAGCAGCGCATCGAGGACTACGAGGTCCAGACGGACCTCGCCGAGGTCGGCACCGTCCTCCAGATCGGCGACGGGATCGCCCGCGTCTACGGCCTCGAGAGCTGCATGTCGTTGGAGCTGCTCGAGCTCGAGCACGGTGTCACCGGCATCGCGCTCAACCTCGAGGAGGACAACGTCGGTGTCGCGCTCTTCGGCGAGTGGGAGAAGATCGCGGAGGGCGGGACCGTCAAGCGGACGGGCCACGTCGTCAGCGTGCCCGTCGGCGACGAGCTCATCGGGCGCATCGTCAACCCGCTCGGAGAGCCGCTCGACGGCCAGGGGCCCATCAACGCGAGCGAGACGCGCCTGCTCGAGCACAAGGCGCCGGGCGTCATAAGCCGCCAGCCGGTGACGGAGCCGCTCCAGACCGGCATCAAGGCGATCGACTCGATGATCCCGATCGGCCGCGGCCAGCGCGAGCTCGTGATCGGCGACCGCTCGACGGGCAAGACCGCGATCCTCGTGGACACGATCCTGAACCAGAAGGGTCAGGACATGATCTGCATCTACGTCGCGATCGGCCAGAAGGCCTCGACCGTGGCGCAGGTGTACGAGCGCCTCAAGGAGGCGGGGGCGATGGAGTACACGATCATCGTCACGGCCTCCGCAACCGAGGCCGCCCCGATCAAGTGGATGGCGCCCTACACGGGCACTGCCATGGGCGAGTACTTCCTCTACAACGGCAAGCACGCCGTCTGCATGTACGACGACCTCTCGAAGCACGCGGACGCGTACCGCCAGATGTCGCTCCTCCTCCGCCGCCCGCCCGGGCGCGAGGCGTTCCCCGGCGACGTCTTCTACCTCCACTCGCGGCTCCTCGAGCGCGCGTGCAAGCTGAACAAGGACCTCGGCGGCGGGTCGCTCACCGCCCTGCCGGTGATCGAGACCCAGGCGGGCGACGTCTCCGCCTACATCCCGACGAACGTCATCTCGATCACGGACGGGCAGATCTTCCTCGAGTCCGACCTCTTCTTCTCGGGCGTGCGCCCGGCGATCAACGTCGGTATCTCGGTGAGCCGGGTGGGCGGGAACGCCCAGACGAAGGCGATGAAGAAGGTCGCGGGGCGCCTGCGCCTCGAGCTTGCGCAGTACCGTGAGCTGGAGGCCTTCGCGCAGTTCGGCTCCGAGCTCGACGCGCAGACGCAGCGGACGCTCGCGCTCGGTGAGCGCATGGTCGCAACCCTGAACCAGCCCCAGTACACGCCGTGGCCGCTGGAGGAGCAGGTCGTCGCGATCTTCGCGGGCATCCAGGGGCTGCTCGACGACGTCCCGACCGACCAGGTGCCGCGCTTCCAGGAGGAGCTGCGGGAGTACCTGCGGACGGAGGGCTCGATTTACGAGCGCATCCGCAAGGAACAGGACTTCCCGGAGGAGCTCCAGGACGAAGCGCGCAAGCTGGTCGACGACTTCAAGTCGAAGATGTTCACGATCCACGAGGAGAGCGGGCTGGCGGGCGCCGCCGCGTAACCCCGAATGGCCACCGTCCAGGACATAAAGCGGCGGCTTCGCTCCGTCCGCAACACGCGCAAGATCACGAAGGCGATGGAGCTCGTCGCGGCCGCCAAGCTGCGCCGCGCCGAGGCCAGGATCGAGGCGATGCGCCCGTACGCCGAGCGCATGCGTGAGCTCATGGTCGGCACGGCCCGGGCGACGCCCTCGCGCGGCTTCCCGCTGCTGGAGGAACGCGAGAACGTGGGCACGGTGGCGATCCTCCCGTTGACGGGCGACCGCGGCCTCGCCGGCGCGTTCAACGCCCAGATCATCCGCCGCGCCCTCCAGGCCGAGCGCGAGGCGCGCGGCTCCGGCGCCGACGTCCGCTGGGTCGTCGCGGGCAAGAAGGGCCGCTCGACGCTGCGGTTCCGCCGCTACGACATCGAGCAGGCGTGGGTCGACTTCACGGACCGGCCCGCCTACTCGGACGCGGTCGCGATCGCGCACACGCTCGCCAAGCTCTTCACCGAGCGCGAGGTCGACCGCGTCGTGATGATCTACAACCACTACGTCTCCCCGCTGACGCAAACCGTCTCGGTCGAGGACGTGCTCCCGATCCCGCGCACGCTCCTCGAGGAGGAGGAGAAGAGCGCCTACGAGATCGCGCTCGAGGGCGACTTCATCTACGAGCCGGAGCCCGACCTGATCCTCGAGCGGCTGCTGCCGACGTACCTGGAG
>DASSCF010000030.1:0-4807 GCA_035698025.1 Gaiellaceae bacterium | reverse complement strand
AGGCCGGGCAGCGACGAGACCGCGCCGTGCCGCTGCTCGGGATACCCGTCTTCCTCGAGTGGCAGAGGGAATCGGATCCATGAGTAGTCGTTGCGGAAGCCCGTGCACCAGATGACGTTCGCCACGTCGAGCGTCCGGCCGTCGGCGAGCACGGGCTTGCCGTCGTCGGCAGCCACGGTTCTCTCGAAAACGCGCTCGACTCCGGCGGCCTCGAGGTCGGCACGCTTGACGCGAATCAGCGGACCGCCATGGGTGCGGATCTCGGCCTTCGCCTTGCGCCCGATCGGCGTCGAGATGGTCAGCACGCGCGTCCAGAGGAAGCGCAGCACGACGAACCCGATGCGTGCCTTTCGGCTCTCGATGTCGACCCGGATCTGACCAGTGTCGCGGCCCGAGAGGATCGTCGGATGCCCTGCGCGCGCAACCTCGTACGCGATGTCGCCGCCGGAGTGCGCCGCGCCGACGACGAGCACCGGCCCCGGCCGAAGCTGCTCGGGTCCACGGTAGTCGGCGGAGTGGAGCTGGGTGATCGAGGGGTCGAGGTCGGCCGCGAGCTCGGGCACGACGGGCCGATCGTGTTGAAAGACGCCCGTGGCGACGACGACGTTGCGCGCATGGAAGCGGCGGCCATCTGCGTGCACGACATAGCCGTCGCCGTTCCGCTCGAGGCTGTCCACTCGAGCTCCGCTCTCGACCGGGAGCTCGAACGTGGCGGCGTACGTCTCCAGGTAGTCCGCCATCTGGGCGCCACTCGGGAACGAGTGCCTCGGCGCGGGGAACGACATGCCGGGCAGGCCGTCGAGCTTCGCCGGCGAGTAGAGGCGAAGCGAGGGCCACCGCTTGCGCCAGGAGTCGCCGACGCGTTCGCTCGCGTCGAGGATGACGAACTGCCGGCCGCGCGACTTCAGGTGGTAGCCGACTGCGAGGCCGGCCTGCCCCCCGCCCACGACGACCGTCTCGACCTGTTGATCCACCGCCATCTCCGTCTCCTTTCATGCTCGGTACGACGACGGTACGGCGGCACGTGCGCGACGTCATCGCAGGAAGCAGCCAACTGTCGACTGGTGGGTCGTGGTCATTTCTGACCACGACGCGAGGTCAGACGAGCTCGTGCTCGAAGGCGAACGACGCTGCAGCCGTCCGCGAGCTGACGTCCAGCTTGGCGAAGATGTTCTGGAGGTGGCGCGCCACGGTGTGCTCGCTGATGACGAGCTCGGCCGAGATCTCGCGGTTCGATCTCCCGACGGCGACGAGACGTAGCACCTCCACCTCTCGTGGCGTCAACCCCGCGGGGCGGGCCGGTGGCGCGAGCCGACCCTCGGCGCGCCTGCGATCGGGCTCGGCGCCGAGGCGCTCGAACGCCGCGTGGGCCGCCTCGAGCTCGAGCGTCGCCGCGTCATCGTCGCCGAGGGCGCGACACGCGAGCCCCACGAGCTCGCGGGCCCGTGCGACCTCGTAGGGCGCTTCGAGCCCGCGCCACACATCCCCCGCTCGGCGCAGAGCCGGCAGCGCGGACTGAGGATCCGCCTGCGCGAGGCCGACAGCTCCGCGGGCGTAGGCGATCATCGCGCCGAGCATCTCGCTCTCGAAGCCGCCTGCGAGGTCTTCCAGCTCCGCACATGCAGCCGCGGCTGCGTCGACGTCCCCCGACGCCAGCGAGATCTCGACGTAGGCGGGAAGCAGGACCGCCCGCCTCAGCGGGTCGGCCGCCTCGTCGAGGGCACGGCGAATCGTCGAGGCCGCGATGTCGACTCGGCCCTGCGCGAGTCGGAGCTGCGCCAAGCCGGGCTGAGGGTCCCAGCCCAGCTGGCTCGCCTCCCGGTACAGCTCCTCTGCTGAGTCGAGTCGGCCGAGGAGCCGTTGCACCTCCGCCTCGCGATAGACCGCGAGGCCGATCCGGCCGACGTTCTCGGACTCGATGAAGCGCCGCCTCGCCTGGCGCGCCTCGTCGAGCGCGTCCTGCCAGGCGCCGTTGAGCTGGAGGATCTCCGCACGGTGGACGAGGCACCTGCCCGTGAACGCCACGAGGTCGGGCTGTCCCTCTGCCCACCGCGTCAGGGCCGCTGTCCACTCCTTCGCGCGGCGCACCTCGAACACCTCCTGGCACGCGAGGATGACGCCGCAGTAGACGATCCCCGTCGCGATCGGCGAGAGCTCGCCCGCCGTGACGGCGAGCATCGCCTCGTCCAGCGCGGCGAGGCCCTCCCGGACCCGACCGGCCTTGATGAGGATCTGCCCGAGGGTGAAGCTCGCGAGCGCGAAGCCGTCGGCGTGGCCGGCCTGTTCGGCCATCGCCTGGGCCTCGGCAGCGACTGCCACCGCGGCCTCGAGATCGCCCGCCGCCTCGTGTCTGAACACGAGCGGCATCAGGAGGTAGCCACGCGCCACCATGTCGTCCTGGACCCGGTCGCTCAGACGTTGCGCTCGCCCGACCCAGCCTCCGCCCGGCCCCAGCTCGCCGCGCGTGATCAGGACCAGCCCGCACCAGACCGCGCAGCGGACTGCGCGCCCGTAGTCGCCCGACTCGAGGTATGCGTGATAGGCGCGCTCGAGCACGCTCACGTACTCGTGATCGCGGCCGAGCATGTACGCGGACGTGGCCAGCAGCTCGATGTCCTCGACACCCAGCGGCGATGATTGGTCCGCCGACGAGAGCCGGTCGTGCGCGTCCTTCCAGGCACCGCGCGCGTACGAGTCCCTGCCTCGCTCGAGATCGCCCGCTGCCACCGCGGAACCGTAACCCCGCGGGTCCCCGCGACGCGGGGCCGCGAGGCTCAGACGCGCAGGAAGCGGCGGAGCGTGAGGCCGGAGCCGAGCGCCCCGATCGTGAGCCCCACCGCGACGAGCAGCATCGCGGTCCAGCCGAAGGCGAGCGCGTGGACGTCGGGGTCCTCGCGCATGTTGCTCAGGAGCTGCGGGACGGCGATCTCGCGGGCGAGGAAGAGCAGGACGACCGCTGCGAGCGAGCCGGCGAGGCCCGTGAGGAGCCCTTCGAGCATGAACGGGCCGCGCACGAACCAGTTCGTCGCGCCGACGAGCTTCATCACCTCGATCTCGCGCCGGCGCGCGAAGATCGAGAGCCGGATCGTGTTCGCGATGAGGATCGTCGACGCGGCGAGCAGAACGATGACGGCCACGAGCGAGACGATCTGGATGACGCGGGCGACCTGGAGGATGCGCTTCGACACCTCCTGCCCGTAGCGCACGACGTGCACGCCCGGGAGCTCCGCGTTCCGGATCGCGAGCGCGATCGCCTCGGTGTCCTCTCCGCGCTTCGGGACGATGTCGAACGAGGGCGGGAGCGGGTTGCGGACGAGGTTCTCCGTCAGCTCGGGCGTGCGCTTCCGCTGGATCGCCAGCGCCTGCTCCTTCGTGATGAAGGAGATCCCGCCCTCCTTGACCCGGTCGTCGGACTGGAGGAAGACCCGCACCTGGTTGATCTGCTTCTGCGTCACCGGCGCCGCACACTCCGGCGGGCCGTCGCAGAGGAACACGTGCACCGCGAGCTCGCGCTTCTTGTCGTCGGACCACGAGACGAGCCACGTCCCGATGCCGATGAAGACGCCGATCAGGACCATCCCGATGAGCACCGACACCGCCGAGGCGAAGGTCGTGGACACGTTCGCGCCGATCGACCGGAGAGCCTCGGCGAGGATCAGGCGGAAGCGGCTCATGGGCCGACGCTCGGCCCATGAGCGGGGAGGGGTGTGCGGAACCGGGAGGTTCGCCACGCACTCAGGAAGAAGGGGGCCGCACGGGAGGAAACATGGTTTCCGAATCCCCTCCCGCTGGCGACCGCGAGCTGAAGGCGAGCGGTGTTCACCTCACTCCTCCGCGTACCCGCCGCGGCGCTCGTCGCGCACGAGCTTGCCCGCCTCGAGCGCGATGACCCGCTTGCGCATCTTGTCCACCATCTCGCGGTCGTGGGTGACCATGAGGATCGTCGTGCCGGTGCGATTGATGCGGTAGAGGAGCTGCATGATTCCGACCGAGGTGTCGGGGTCGAGGTTGCCGGTCGGCTCGTCGCAGACGAGGAGCGGCGGGTGGTTGACGAACGCGCGCGCGATCGACACGCGCTGCTGCTCGCCGCCCGAGAGCTCCTCCGGCCGCGAGTTCATCTTGTGCGAGAGGCCGACGAGGTTCAGGACCTCGGGGACCTTCTTGCGGATCTGCGTGCTCGACTCGCCCTGCACGCGCAGCGCGTAGCCGATGTTCTCGGCGGCCGTGCGGTTCGGAAGGAGCTTGAAGTCCTGGAACACGCACCCGAGGTTCCGGCGCAGGAGCGGCACCTTCGAGCGCTTGAGCCGCCCGAGGTCGCGGCCGCCGACGATGATCCTGCCCTGTGTCGGCTCGATCTCCTTGAGGAGCAGGCGTATGACCGTCGACTTGCCGGAGCCCGAGGCGCCGACGACGAACACGAACTCCCCCTTGTCGATCGTGAAGGAGACGCCCTCGAGCGCACGCACGCCAGGCTCGTAGATCTTTTGGACGCCCTCGAAGACGATCATCGAGGAGCCGCTCGGGTCCGCCTGGACCGGCTGCTGCTCGGGGAGTTGGTCTGGCTCGGCGAGGGCCGTCATCGTGGAGTCTGCAGGTGAGTCTTCAACCGGGTCTCGTCCGGCTCCGGCGAAGGGGGGAGCCGCAGCCGGGGTGGGCTGGTCCGGTTCTCGGGGCGGGCCGATTGTAGCTGACACATCTACAGAACCTTCCCCGCCGCCTTGGCGAGGAGGTACGAGTGGACGAACCCGTCGAGCGCACCGTCGAGGACGGACTGGGCATTGCCCGCCTCGTGGTCGGTGCGGTGGTC
>DASSCF010000029.1:0-26270 GCA_035698025.1 Gaiellaceae bacterium | reverse complement strand
CCTGATCCGTTCGAGTACGTGGGAAGGGAGGTGTTCACATGGCAACCGGAACCGTGAAGTGGTTCAACGACGCGAAGGGCTACGGCTTCATCGCGCCTGACGAGGGGTCGAAGGATCTCTTCGTGCACTTCTCCAACATCGCCGGTGACGGCTTCAAGTCGCTGGTCGAGGGCGCGCGGGTCGAGTACGAGGCCCGCGAGGGCACCAAGGGCCCCGAGGCGACCAACGTCATTCCGATCGAGGGCTGAGCCCTGAGGCTCTGCACGTTCGCGAGGGGGGGTCGTCAGGCTCCAGGGCGGGTGGAGGGGGATCGGGTCGTCGAGCTCGACGCCCCCTCGCTCGCCGCATGGCTCGAGGCCGGGGGCGACGACGTCGGCGAGCACGCGCTGGCGGACGTACGGCTCGTCGCGCCCGTGCCTCAGCCGCCCTCCGTCCGCGACTTCTACGCCTTCGAGCGCCACGTGCGCTCGGCGCGCGCCCAGCGCGGGCTCGAGATGGCCCCAGAGTGGTACCGGATCCCGGTCTTCTATTTCTCCAACCCGGCCGCCGTGTACGGGCCGGACGACGAGATCCCGTTCCCGCCCGAGAGCTCCGCCCGGGACTACGAGCTCGAGGCGGCGGCCGTCGTCGGAGCCGGCGGCCGGATCGCCGGCTTCACGGTGATGAACGACTGGTCGGCGCGCGACCTGCAGAAGATGGAGATGGCCGTCGGCCTCGGCCCGGCGAAGGGCAAGGACTTCGCCACGAGCCTGGGCCCTGTGCTCGTGACGACCGACGAGCTCGGCGATCTGGGCCTCGAGATGGTCGCGCGCGTGAACGGCGAGGAGCGCTCCCGCGGGAACCTCGGCGATCTCCACTGGCCGTGGGAGGAGCTCGCAGCGCACGCGGCGCGGAACACCCGGCTCGCGGCGGGGGACGTGCTCGGCTCCGGCACGGTGGGGACGGGCTGCATCCTCGAGCACGGCGACGGGCGCTGGCTCCAGCCCGGGGACGTCGTGGAGCTGGAGATCGAGGGGATCGGGGTGCTGCGGAACAGCGTGGCGGCCGGCGAGCCTACGGCGGGCTCCGCCGCGGAGTCGTCACGGTCTTGACTCGGTTCGTGACCCACGGACGCGCTTTTCGCCGTTAGCGTCCAGGCCGGTGGGTGGCTCGCGGCCGGCCCCTGATCACATGTCCGCTTCGGCCGAGCGTGCCCGCGCGGCCGCGGCGCGGTCGTAGCTCAGCCGGAAGAGAGCCACGACCTCGTCGACGTCCTCGGGCCCCGCGATCGGCCTGCTCACCCAGCCCGACTCGGGCAGGACATGGTGCGGCCGCGCCCGTCCCGCCGCCACGAGCTCGTCACGCACGCGCCGCGGGAACGGCAGGTCGGCGAGCCGGTCGCCGTGGAGGTGGCCGAGCTCCCGCTTCCCGAGCCGGAACTCGACGCCGCCGAAGCGGTGCGGGCGCGAGGTCACTCCCTCCCACGACAGGACCTGCTCAGCGATGCGGTCGGCCACGTCCATCTACCGGATGAGAACGGCCGATATCCTCTCGGCATGCCCATGTACCAGCGGCTCGGCCGCCTTCCCCGCAAGCGCCACATCCAGTTTCGCGAGAACGGCACGCTCCTGACCGAGGAGGTGCTCGGGCTCGAGGGGTTCTCAGGGAACGAATCGATCCTCTACCACCTCCAGTCGCCCTGCCGGGTGCAGGAAGTCGCCGCCTTCGAGCCGATCGAGCGCGAGGAGTGGGTCCCGGACGGCCACGCGCACCGGCACTTCCGCACCCACGACGTCGAGCCGGGCGGGGACCCGATCTCCGGGCGGCGGCTGCTCATGTGGAACGACGACGTCGAGATCGCGCTCGCGCGGCCGACGGAGGCGATGGACTTCTTCTACCGCAACGGCGAGGGCGACGAGGTCGTCTTCGTCCACGAGGGCTCGGGCACGCTCGAGACGATCTTCGGCGACCTGCCGTACCGCGAGGGCGACTACATCGTCATCCCGCGCGGGACGACCTACCGCTTCGCGCCCGAGGGCGAGCAGCGCCACCTCGTCTTCGTCTCGCCCGGGCTGATCGAGATCCCGCGTCGCTACCGGAACGAGTACGGCCAGCTTCTCGAGCACGCGCCGTTCTACCACCGCGACATGCACGCGCCGACGGAGCTGCAGACGCACTCCGATCGCGGCGAGCACGTCGTCAGGCTGCGGATCAAGGACGGCTACCAGACGTACGTCCTCGACTACCACCCGTTCGACGTCGTGGGCTGGGACGGCTACGTCTACCCGTGGACGTTCTCGATCCACGACTTCGAGCCGATCACCGGCCGCATCCACATGCCCCCGCCTTCGCACCAGACCTTCCAGGGGCGGAACTTCGTCATCTGCTCGTTCTGTCCCCGGAAGCTGGACTTCGATCCTGAGGCGGTTCCGATCCCGTACCACCACTCGAACCTGAACAGCGAGGAGATGATCTATTACGTCGACGGGAACTTCTCCTCTCGGAAGGGCATCGAGATCGGCTCGGTCACGCTGCATCCGTCGGGGATCCCTCACGGGCCGCACCCCGGCCTCGCGGAGAAGTCGCTCGGGATGACCGAGACCCACGAGCTCGCGGTCATGTGCGACACGTTCCATCCGCTGCGACTGACCGAGCTCGCGCGCGGGATGGACGACCCGGGCTACGCCTACTCCTGGCTCGAGGACCCGCAGGGTGGGACGCAGGCGGACGAGGATCCCGCGGGGGTCACAAGCCACTTTTGAGCGACCGCACGATCGTCGTCGACTTCGACGGCACCGTCACCAAGACCGACCTCCTCGACACGATCGCGAGCCGGTTCGGCGATCCCGAGGTCTACCAGGAGGTCGATGACGGGCTGGACGAGGGCCGCTTGAGCCTCCGCGAGGTGATCACGCGCGAGTTCCAGCCCGTGCGCAAGCCGCTCGACGAGGTAGTCCGCTGGTCGCTCGAGAACGTCGAGCTGCGCCCCGGGTTCGAGGAGGTCGTCGACCTCGCGCGCAAGCGCGGCTGGCGGCTCGTCATCGTCTCGAGCGGCTTCCACGAGCTGATCGAGCCGATCCTCGAGCACGCCGGCCTGGACGTCGAGCTGCACGCGAACCGAGTCGACCCCGACCCGAACGGCTGGATCGTCGACTGGCGCTACGACGAGACGTGCGATGTCTGCGGCGAGTCGTGCAAGCGCTCGATCGTGCGGCGGTTCGGGGGCGACGGGGAGATCGTCTACATCGGCGACGGCTACTCGGACCGATGCGCGGCCGAGGCATCCGACCGGGTGTTCGCCACCCGCGGGCTCGCCGTCTACCTTGCCGAGCGCGGCACCGAATTCGAGCCCTTCGAGGACTTCCACTCTGTCGCTCGCAGTCTCGCTTCCTGAGCCGTTCGACTTCGAGCTCTCGACCGAGCGGTACCGCGCGTTCGGAACCGACCTCGCCAACCTCTATCGCGACGGCGCCCTCTACCGCGTCTTCGGCGCGCAGGAGGTGAGGATCGAGCCGGCGCCCGGAGGCGTCGCCATCGAGCCCGGCGACGCGTCGGCGGTCGACGACGTGCGCCGCTATCTCGGCGCGCCCTTCGACCTCGACGCCTTCGCCGCGTTCGCGGCCACCGAGCCGGTCCTCGCGCGTCTTCTCCCGCTGCTCCGAGGCTTCCGGCCGCCGCTCGTCCCCGACCCGTTCGAGACGCTCGTCACCTCGATCAGCGCACAGCAGATCTCGCTGCAGGCGGCCTTCAGCATCCGGAACCGCCTGATCGAGGCCTTCGGCGTCGCGCACGGCGTCGCCCACGCCTTCCCGACCCGGGAGCGACTCGCGCTCGCGAGCCCCGAGGAGATCGTCGCGGTCGGCTTCTCCCGCCGGAAGGCCGAGTACATCGTGGGCCTGGCGAAGGCGGATCTCGACCTCGACGCGCTCGCGCTGCTTCCGGACGACGAGGTGAAGGCGGCGCTCGTGGCGCTTCCGGGGATCGGCGAGTGGACGGCGGAGTGGTTCCTTGCCCGCCACCTGGGGAGGCCCGACGCGTGGCCGGCGGGCGACCTCGGCCTGCGCAAGGCCGTGCTGCACTTTTACGGCGAGGAGGACACCCGAGCGGCCAGTGCGCGTTTTTCGCACTTTGCCAATCTGGCGGCGCACTACTTGCTCCTCGGACTTAGAGTCCCGGGATAGTGGCGTACGAAGCTCAGGTCGAGGGTGCACCCAGCGAGGAGGTCCTGCTCCGCCTGATCGAGGAGGCGAAGGAGGCGGGCGCCGACCGGATCGAGATCGAGACCACACACGAGGACGGGGACGCCTGGATCCGGGCCGGGTTCACCGAGACCGCGCGGGTCCTCGAGGCGCCGATCTCCACCCTCGAGGCGCACGTCGGCAACCACAAGGAGCCGTCGTTCGGCTCGATCCACGTGCAGACCGACGACGTCGACGCAGTCGTGCGGGCGGTCAGGCAATTCGTGCCGCGCCTTCCCGGCGGCTCGCAGGGGAGCATCGTGCTCTCCCCGCGCGACGGCTGGACGTCCGCCTATGACGAGCTCACCGACCGCGAGCCCGAGATGCTGCGCCGGCTCGCTCGCGAGATCTCCGACCGCATGGGCGCATTCGTGATCGTCATGGGGGTCGAGGAAGGGCGCGTCGTCCGCTACGTGGCGCTCGAGCGCGGCCGCGTCGTCGACGAGTACCTTTCGGTCCCCGAGTACTACGGGCCGCTGCCGCCTGGCGAGGTCATCGCCCTCGGCGCGAACCCAAGGCTCATGGCCCGGCTCACCGGGGCGGACTCGGACGCCGTCCGGGCGACCGCGCGCACGGCGACGGCGCCGGAGGAGCTGCAGACCGCAGCGACGCTCATCGCTGACCTCGCCCGGCTCTTCGGCATCCCGCAGGGAAGCTTCGGCTACGCGAGCGCGACCGGCCAGCCGGACGCCATCGCGGTCGAGCGCTAGAAGCCGGCGGCGTAGCCGTCCTTGCGGCGGTCGGAGCCGCCGAGGAGGACGTCGTCCCTGACGACGATCGCCTGTCCACCGCCGAAGACGGTCGAGTCACGCTCGGCTGCGGCCCGCAGGCCGAGCGCCTCGATGTGCGGCGCGAGGTCCCAGAGCTCGCCTTCGAGGAGAACCGTGTCGCCGTCGACGCGAAAACGAGGCTGGTCGAGCGCAGGTTGCGGCCCCACCCCTCTGGCCAGCGAACGGACGAGCTGCACGTGCGCCTGCGCCTGGATGAAGCCGCCCATGACCCCGAACGGACCGACCAAATGCCCGTCGCGCAAGAGCATTCCCGGGATGATCGTGTGGTATGGACGCCGTCCCGGCTCGACATGGCCCGAGACGGAGAAACACGCCCCTCGGTTCTGGAGCGCGATGCCGGTCCCCGGCGCGACGATGCCCGAGCCGAAACTGTCGTAGAGACTCTGGATGAGCGATACGGCCATGCGGTCGCCGTCGACCGCGCACAGGTAGACGGTTCCGCCGAGCGGCTCGACCAGGTCGACCGATCCCTCTCGTGCGCGCCGCTCGAGGAAGGCGGGCTCGAGCAGGCCGGTCACGTCTGCGCCGTCGCGGACGTGCGCGAACGCGTCTTCGAGCGCGAGGCGGACGCACTGCACGACGTCGACGGGGCTTCCCCCGCTCAGCTCGAGCAGGCCCAGCCCCTCCAGCGCCGCGACCCCCTGCGTGGGAGGCGGCAGCTCGCAGACCGTCGTCCCGCGGTAGTCGATCGTGAGCGGCTCGACCCAGCGGGGCCGATACGCGGCGAGATCCTCGGTGTCGAGCCACGTGCATGCCGCGATGGACTCCGCAATCCTGTCGCGGTAGATCGCGTCCGGTCCGTCGTGGGCGATTCGGCGCAAGGTCGCGCCGAGCTCCGGAAGCCGAACTCGCTGCCCGAGCTCTGGGACGGGGCCGAGGGCGAGCGCGGCGTGCGAGCGTCCCCACGCCGTTGCCGTGTGCTCCGCGACGGCGAAGCCGTCCTCCGCGGCCGAGATCGCGTCGGCGAGCACGGCGTCCAGCCCCAGACGGCCGAACCGCTCGGCGAGCGCAGCCCAACCCCCGACGGCTCCGGGCACCGTGACGGAGCGGGGGCCGTACTCCTCGACCGGGCTATCCGGGTCCGCGCTCAGCGGAGCCGGCCCGGCGGCGTCGAGCCCATGCACCTGCGCGCCGTCCCAGACCTGGGCGAAGAGGTCGCCGCCGACACCCGTCGACATCGGCTCGGTCACGCAGAGAACCGCGGCCGCGGCGAGCGCTGCATCGACCGCGTTGCCGCCCTGCTCGAGGATGCGCAGGCCGGCGCGTGTCGCGAGCGGTTGACTCGTGGCCACCATCGCCTCGGCCGCGACCGTGGACGGACGGTAGGCGGGGAACGGCTGGACCATTCGGCCGGTAGCATCGCACGGCCCGTGAGTCGCCCGACCGCCCTCCTCCTGCACGCGTTTCCGCTCGACTCGCGCATGTGGGAGGACCTAGCGTCGACGCTCGACGGGGCCGATCACCCGGTGGTCGCTCCCGACCTGCCCGGCGAGGAGCCGGAGCTCGGGTTCGAGGTCTGGGCGCGCCGCGTCCTCGGCCTGGTCGATGGCCCGTTCGTTCCCGTCGGCTGCTCGATGGGCGGCTATCTCGCGTTCGAGCTCTGGCGGCAGGCACCGGACCGCATCCCGGCGCTCGTGCTCGCGGACACGCGGGCGACGCCCGACTCCCCCGAGCAGCGCATCGCGCGCGACGACTCGATCCGCGTGCTCGGCGAGGCCGGCCGCGAGGCCTTCTGGGACGACCTGGCTCCGAAGGTCTTCGCCGAGGGCGTCGACCCAGCCGTCGTGGAGCGCGCGCGGTCGATCGCGCTCGAGCAGCCCGTGACCGGGCTCGTTGCGACGCAGGAGACGATTCGCGATCGCGTCGACTCGCGCCCGACGCTGGCCTCGATCGACGTCCCGGTGCTCGTTCTGGTCGGCGAGGAGGACAGGCTCACGCCGCCGGCCGACGCCGAGGCGATGGTCGCAGCTCTCCCCGATGCGCGTTTTTCGCGCATTGCCGGAGCGGGGCACCTGGCGCCGTTGGAACAGCCAGCCGCCGTGGCCGGCGCGATTCGCGACTTCCTCCAGGAGGTGGCTCCATGACCGGCGACGAGCTGGCGGCCCTCCTCGAGCGGGACGAGGTCGCGCTCCTCGACGTCCGCTCACACGAGGAGTACTCGGGCGAGGCCGGCTATCCGTGCGACCCGTACCAGGGCCACATCCCCGGGGCGGTCCACCTGGACCTGAACGAGATCTACGCGGCCGGGGACAGGCTCACGGAAGTGCTCGCGTCACGCGGCATCCCGGAGGGTCGGCGCGTCGTCGCGTACTGCCACTCTGGCCAGCGGTCGGAGATCGCCGCCGTGCTTCTGCGTCAGGCGGGCGTCGACGCGGTCAACTACGCGGGCTCGTGGCACGAGTGGTCGCGTCGGGGCGCGTAGCCTCGGCGACCGCCAGGAACCGCCCGCACAGCTCGCGCCCGAGCTCGTTCCACGCCGCGATGCGCTGCTCGCTCTCGGCGCGGAGCGCCTCGACGTCGATGGGGCCGTCCTCGTTCGGGTCGGCCGTGCGGAGCCATTCGGCGAGGTCCTCCGGCGTCACCTCGGGATGGAACTGGATCCCCCAGGCGCTCCCGGACCTGAACCCCTGCAGGCAGCGGTCGTTGCGCGCGAGCGCGAATCCGCCCTCGGGGAGCTCGAAGTGGTAGCTGTGCCACTGGAACGCCGGGAACCGCTCCGGTAGCCCGGCAAAGACCGGGTCGTCGGCGGCCTCCGGCGTCAGGTCGACGTCGAACCAGCCGATCTCGGGGCTCGGCATGCGGCGCACCGGCGCGCCGAGGGCCTTGGCGACGAGCTGGCCGCCCAGGCAGACGCCGAAGGTCGGCACACGGTTCGCAATGAAGCGCTGGAGAAGCGCCTTCTCCTCGCGGAGCCAACCGTGGCGCTCCACCTGGTCGACGTGCATCGCCCCGCCGAAGACGAGCACGGCGTCGTAGCACTCGACCGGAGCCGGCGGGTCGGGGTCGCTCGAGATCAACCACTCGTCCAGCTCGTGCCCCTGCTCGCGGACCGTTTCGCCGAAGACGCCGCTCGCCGCGTCGCTCTGGTGCGTGATGGAAAGAACGCGCACCGGCTCAGCCTATGCGGTGGCGCACCCACACGTTCGGCTCCCAGTACTCGCACAGGTCGGCCTCGCGGTCGACCTCGAGCGGCGCGAGCCCGCGCGGGAACACGTAGGTGCCGCTCTCGGGCAGCGGCAGCTCGACCCACTCCTCCCACTCGGCCACCGTCCCCGTGATGTGCAGCGAGCGCGGCACCGGCGCAAGGAGCTCGGCGCCGAGGCGGACGTGAAGGCGGATCCACGGGTCGAACGGCAGCCCGTCCTCCCGCGTCCAGGCCGCGTAGCGCTCGATCGGGGTGAGCGGATAGCGCTCCTTCCAGGTGGGCCGGAGCGGCGCGATCAGGCTCCCGAAGCCGCGTCTGGCGGCGATGTCGCGCATGCCGCCGATCATCGTCCGCGCGAGCCCGCCTCCCTGGTGGGCGGGTGGGATCTCGATCGCGAGCGCGGAGAGCGTGTTCGGCTCGCCGCCCTCGTCGAAGAGGCGCACGGCGCCCGACATGACGTCGTCGATCCCGCGGAGCCCTTCCACGGTCCCGTCCCAGCGGCACGGGATCGTGTGCCCATGGGCAAGCGCGGTGTCGGCCTCCTCGTCGTAGAGGACGAGCTGCGTGTCGGCGAAATCCTGGTCGAGCCGCGACCAGTGCTGCCCGAGGACGTCGCCCTGCTCGTTGTACTTCGGCCACACACCGACGATCTGCTCGTAGGCCCGCTCCCAAAGGTCGGGTCGCTCGGCCGCGGTGAAGAGCTGTGCGCTCACGCGCCCGCTGCGCGCCGGAGCGCAGCCTGGAGCTCGCCGGCCGCGGGCCCGGGCGTGCCGGTGCCGATCGGCGCGCCGTCGAGCTCGACCACCGGCATGACCTCGCGGACGGACGAGGATGTGAACGCCTCCTCCGCCGCGGCGAGCTCGGCGACCGGGTAGGCGCCCTCGCGCACGGCGTATCCGAGGCCCTCTGCTTCCTCGATCAGCGTCGAGCGGGTGACGCCGGCGAGGATGCCGAGGTCGAGCGCGGGGGTGAAGAGCTGGCGGCCGCGGCGCCACCAGACGTTGGTGACCGGGCCCTCGAGGACGATCCGCCCTGCGGCGAGGAAGACGGCGTCGTCGGCGCCGCGGCGGCGCGCCTCGGCCTCGGCGGCCATGTTGACGGCGTAGCTTGTCGACTTCACGCCGCCCAGCAGCCAGGGCGCATCCGCGCGGAGGTTCGGGTCGAGGCCGAGCGGCACGGTGATCATCCGCATCCCGGCCGCGCGGCGCTCCTCGAGCACGGCGGGGATCGTCGACACCATCGCGAGCGCGGTCGGGCGGCCCTCGCCCTCGCGCCCCGGCGTGAGGTAGAGGCGGAGCACCACGTCTCGCTCGCCCGCGGCGCCGATAGCCTGCTCGGCGAGCTCGCGGAAGGCGTCCGTGTCGACCGCGGGCAGGTCGAGCCGCTCCGACGAGGCGGCGAGGCGCTCGAGGTGGTCCTCGAGCCGGAACGGGCGGCCACCGTAGACGCGGATGGTCTCGAACGCCCCGCGGCCGCGGAGGAACGCCTCGTCGTCGGCGTGTAGGACAGGCTCGTTGGGGTCGACGAGCCCGCGCCCGCCGACGGCCAGTGCAAGGACGGTCACGTGGCGACGGCCTCGGGAACCGGGCTGCCGACCGCGGCGAGGAGCGGCCGCGCCTTGACCCAGGACTCCTCGATCTCGGCGCGCGGGTCGGAGTCCCAGACGATGCCGCCGCCGACCCAGAGATGGACGCGGCCGTCAGCGACGGCGAAGGTGCGGATGGTGAGCGCGAGCTCGAGGTCGCCGTTCGAGTGGATGCTGCCGAGCGCGCCCATCGAGGCGCCGCGGCCGACCGGCTCGAGCGCGGCGATGTGGTCGATGGCGGAGATCTTCGGCGCGCCCGTCACGGAGCCCCCGGGGAAGACGGCCCCCAGGAGCTCGGCGAGCCCGACGCCCTCGCGGAGCCGGCCCTCGACGGTCGTGACCATGTGCGTGACCCCGGCGAGCTCGTGCTCGGCCATCAGGTCCGGCCAGCGCACCGACCCGGGCTCGCACACGCGCGAGAGGTCGTTGCGCTCGAGGTCGACGATCATCACGTGCTCGGCGCTGTCCTTGACGGAGTCGCGCAGCTCGCCGCGGACGCCGGCCGGCCGCGTGCCCTTGATCGGCTTCGTCCAGACGCGGTCGCCGCGCCGCGCGAGGAAGAGCTCGGGGGAGGCGGAGACGATCGCCCAGCCGTCGCCTACGAGAGGGCCTGGGTGCAGGGGCCGCAGCGGTGCGAGCGCGGGCGCGAGCCCGGCCGGATCGCCCTCGAACGGCGCGCGCAGGTGCTGGACGAGGTTGACCTGGTAGACGTCGCCGCGCGCGATCGCCGCCTGCACGCTCTCGACGGCGCCCGCGTAGGCGTCGTCGGTCCAGGAGCGCTCCCACTCGCCGACGGTGAACGGGCCCGGCGCGGTGGGCCGCTCGTCGCGCGGGTGAATCCGGGCCGCGAGAAGCGGAAGCCGGCACGGCTCCGGCGGATCCGGCCAGGGCGCCCGGCGCAGCGAGCGCGAGATCCCGTAGCCGAGGAAGACGTCGGCGACGAGGTCGTCGGCCGTGAAGAACCCCGCCTCGGCGAGGTAGGCCTCTAGCTCCGTGAGCGGATCGGCTGCGTCCCAGATCTCGAGCACGGGCTAACGCTAGCGCGGGCGCCCCGTGCGCTCGGTTACAGGCGCGAGTTCGTCGGGTCGGGGAAGACGGGCTGCGACGCCGGCGGCGGCGTCCCTTCGGCGCGGCTAGACCCGGCTCGAATCAGCGGCGCGCCCGGGCGTTGTAGTCCTGCGGAAGCTGGTTACCGCAGAGCATCACCACGGTGAACGGCAGTCCCACGACGGCTTCGCCCGGGACGATCCCGAGCGTCCGGTAGCGCAGCGCGGGATCGGAGGGGACACTGCTTCCGCCCGGCTGCGCGCAGACCTCCCGGCCCGCGATCGTTAGCCGGAGGATGAGGTAGCGGGAGTCTCCCGGATCGATGCGAACCGGTTCGAAGGGGACGATCGTGCCCCCGACGGCGCGGTCCGGCTCCTCGAACGTGGGATATGCGGCCATGCCGCCGAGCGTGAAGGCTGACGGCGATCCGAGGCCCTGGAGCGTGATCGGGAGGCGTCCACCGTTGGTCACGTCGAACCCGACCTCGAAGACCGCGGGCTTCCCGGCGCTCACGTAGTAGACAAGGTCTCCCACCCCGGTGTCCGCTTGCGTCCATGCGGCGGTTCCCCGCGGCGAGCCGCCGACCGATCCCGGCTCCAGCGGGCTGTACGTCAGGAGCCAGGCGACGCCTCCGACCACGAGGGCGACGGCCGTGAGGAGCGACGCGACCAGGATCCGGCCACGCGTGACGAAGCGCCCCGGTACCGGAGCAGGCTCCGGAAAGACCTCGTCCCAGCCCACCGACACGAGGAAAGTGTCCCTCACGCAGGAAGGCCGTTCAACCGGCGCTGCCCGCCGCCGCGCCTAGAATCGAGCGGGTGGACGGACGGCCGATCGGGATCTTCGACTCGGGCGCGGGCGGGTTGACCGTCCTGCACGAGTGTCTGGTCACGCTGCCACACGAGGACTTTCTCTACCTCGGTGACGGCGCCCGGTGTCCCTACGGGCCGCGGCCGCACGCAGAGATCAGGCGGTTCGCGCACGAGATCGCCGCCTACCTCGAGCAGGAGGGCGTCAAGCTGATCGTGGCGGCCTGCAACGCGGCGACGTCGGCGGCGCTGCCCGCCCTGCAAGAGTCGCTGCGCGTCCCGATCGTCGGCGTCTTGCTCCCCGAGGCGCACGCCGCCGTGCAAGCGACCCGCAACCGCCGCATCGGTCTCCTCGCCACCGAGGCGACCGTGGCGAGCGGGCGCTACGAGCAGGTCGTGCACGCCATCGACGCCGGCGCGCACGTCGAGTCGGTCGCGTGTCCCAAGCTCGTGCCCCTGATCGAGGCGGGCGACGTGGGGGAGGAGCTCGACGCCGCCGTGCGGGAGTACGCCGCGCCCTTGAAGGCGGCCGAGGTGGACACGGTCATTCTCGGCTGCACGCACTATCCGATGATCAGACGGGTCTTCGAGCGCGCCTTCGGCCGCGGGACGACGCTCGTCTTCTCCGCCGAGGAAACCGCGCGCGAGGTGGCGGAGACGCTGGCGCGCAAGGGGGTCGAGAACGACCAGGCCCGGGACGGCGCGACGCGGTTCCTGACGACGGGCTCACCGGAGGAGTTCCGGACGCTCGGCGAGCGCTTCCTCCAGCTTCCGATCCCGCAGGTCGACCAGGTCAGCGTCCGAGAGCTCGAGCTCGCCGCCGCGTGAGCCCTCGCGCGCGTCTCTGGAAGAACGGGGCACCCCATCCCACCACCCGCTTCGAGCGTAACGCCGAGAAACGCAACGGTGGTGCGCGGAACGTGACGAGGGTGTGAGGGAGTGAGCCGGGAAGGACGCACACCCGACCAGCTTCGCCCGGTGTCGATCCAGACCGACTACGTCGAGCAGGCGACCGGCTCGGCGCTGATCTCGTTCGGCGCCACGCGGGTGCTCTGCACCGCGAGCGTCGAGGAGGGTGTGCCGCGCTGGCTCGCCGGCACCGGCCGCGGGTGGATGACGGCCGAGTACGGGATGCTTCCCGCCTCGACCGGCTCGCGCACGCCCCGTGAGGCGAGCGCCGGCAAGCAGAAGGGGCGCACGGTGGAGATCCAGCGCCTCCTCGGCCGCTCGCTCCGCGCCGTCTACGACCTGGACACGCTCGGCGAGCACACGATCTGGATCGACTGCGACGTGATCCAGGCCGACGGCGGCACCCGAACCGCGGCGATCAGCGGCGCCTGGGTCGCGCTCACCCTCGCCGCCCGGCGCGCGAAGCTGCCCGAGCCGGCCGACCGGGTAGGCGCCGTCTCGGTCGGCATCGTCGACGGGGAGCCGCGCCTCGACCTCGACTACGTCGAGGACTCCGCCGCCGACGTGGACATGAACGTCGTCATGACCGGTGACGGCCGCCTGATCGAGGTGCAGGCGACGGCGGAGCGCGTGCCCTTCACCCGGGCCGAGCTCGACGCGCTCGTCCACCTCGCGGCCTCGGGAATCGAGGAGATCGGGAAGAAGCAGCAGGAGGCGGTCGCGTGATCCCCGACGTCACCTGGTGGGACATCCTCATCAGGCTCCTGGTCGCCGCCGCCCTCACGGGCGCGATCGGCCTCGAGCGGGAGCTGCGCGACCGTGCGGCCGGGCTCCGGACGCACATGCTCGTCGGAGTCGGCTCGGCGCTCTTCACGATCGTCTCGGCCTACGGGTGGAGCGACTTCCAGTTCTCCACGCGGGAGGGGGTCGTCTTCGACCCGACCCGGATCGCCGCGCAGATCGTCACGGGCATCGGCTTCCTCGGCGCCGGCGCGATCATCCGCCAGGGGCTCTCGGTCCGCGGGCTGACCACCGCCGCCGGCCTCTGGGTCGTGGCTGCCATCGGCATGGCCGTCGGGGCCGGCTACTACTCGGCGGCGCTCATCGCGACCGCCATCGTGCTCGTGGGACTCGGGCCGTTCCGATGGGTGGAGAGGGCGCCCGGGCTGGCCCGCTTCCGCCGGGCCGGCGGCTCGCTCGAGGTCGACCTCACGCCCGAGCACTCGATCACCGAGCCGCTCGCGGTCGTCGACGCGAGACGGGTGCGGATCAGCCGCGTCGAGTTCGAGGATCAGAAAGACCGCCGCCGCCTCCGGATCCAGCTGGACGTGCCGCTCGGGCAGGCGGAGGAGCGGCTTGTCGAGGATCTCGCGGCGCTCGAGGGCGTCGTCGCCGTGCGGTGGGCGGAGTGAGGGCGACGCTCGTCTCCAAGAACGCGCACAAGGCCAGGGAGCTGGCGGTGCTCATGCCCGGCTGGGCGGTCGAGCCGATCGACGTCGACGAGCTCCCGGAGGAAACGGGCGTGACCTTCTACGAGAACGCGCGCGCGAAGGCCGCTTTCGGCCGCGAGGTCGACGGCGGGGAGACGTGGACGATCGGCGAGGACTCGGGCGTCGAGGTCGACGGACTCGACGGGCGGCCCGGGATCCGGTCGGCGCGCTTCGCGGGCCGGGACGCGATGGACGAGGAGAACGTGACCAAGCTGCTCGCGGAGCTCGACGGCATCGCCGGGCCCGGCCGCAGAGCGCGCTACGTGTCCGAGCTCGTGTGCTTCTCGCCGACGGGAGAGGAGTTTCGAGGCCGCGGGACGCTCGAAGGGCGGATCGGCGGCGAGCGCCGCGGCTCGGAGGGCTTCGGCTACGACCCCGTCTTCATCCCCGACGGCGAGGAGCGGACGGTGGCCGAGCTCGGGGACGCCTGGAAGGCGCAGCGGAGCCACCGGGCGGCCGCCGCGGGCGCGTTGCTGCAGGCAGTAGGCAGCGCCGCCCCGGCACGGTAGATTCCGCACATGCAGCTCTTCTCGCACGACGCGAAAGCGGATGCGCTCGCCAAGGCGCCGCTCTTCCGCAACCTCTCCCGCGCCGACCTGGTCGGCCTGGCGAAGGTCACCGAGGACCTGGAGGTTGAGGAGGGAAAGGTGCTTGCGCGCGAGGGCGACATCGGGCACGAGTTCTTCGTCCTCGTCGACGGTGAGGTCGACGTGGCGAAGGACGGTCAGTCGGTGCGGAAGCTCGGGCCGGGCGACTTCTTCGGAGAGATCGCCCTCATCTGGGAATCGCCCAGGCGTACCGCGACCGTGACCGCCGCCGGACCCGTCCGCCTCTTCGTCCTCACGCGACAGGCGTTCCGCGGGCTCATCGACCACCATCCCGACATCGAGGAGAAGGTGCTCGAGGCGCTCGAAGAGCGCGTGCGCGGGACAGAGTCGGCCGACGCCTAGGAAACGAGCGGCGCGTCGCCGCGCCGCCCGCGGCTGAGCCACCAGTTCACCTCGGCGCCGAGCACGAGGATGTTCGCCATCACGTAGAGCCACACGAGCAGGAGCACGAGGCCGCCGTAGGCCTGCAGCGCGATCAGTTCGTTGGACAGCCGCACGAACACGGGGAGGATCTGGAAGCTCGCCTGGAGGAGGATCGCCGCGACGATCGCGCCGGGCAGGGTCTCGCGCCAGCTCAGCGGGGTGTTGGTCAAGAGGCGGTAGAGGCTCCAGGTCAGGCCGAGGAGGAGCGCCGTCGAGACGAGCAGGGCGTAGAGGTACGAGAGGAACCCCTCCGCGACCCCGGCGCGCTGCACGAGCTCGACGCCCACGGACGAGATCACGAGCGCGAGGAAGAGAGCGATGAGCGACGCCGCGGTCAGGAGCAGGACGAAGCTCTTCTGACGGATGAACGGCCGGTTCGGGAGCCCGTAGACGATGTTGAACGCCGACTCCAGGACGCTGAAGAACCCGAGCGAGGCCCAGATGAGGCCGATGCCGCCGATGATCGAGAGCTCGGCCGCCTGCTCCTGGATCTCGGTGACGGCGTCGAGGATGTTGTCGACCGAGTTCTTGGGGAAGGCGCGCTCGAGCTCCTCGACGAGATAGCTCGACTCGTCCTGCTCGCCGAAGAACGCGAGGAGCGAGAGAGCGAGGAAGAGGAGGGGGACGAACGCGAGGATCGCGAAGTACGCGATCATGGCCGCGAGGTGCGTGCCGCGATCGGCCAAGAACTTGCTGATGATGGCGTGCACGGAGGGGAGAGAGTCTACGGTCGTGTGTTAGGTTTGCCGCCCGTGGACGCCGCGCAGGCTCTCGCCGACCTCGTCGAGATCTCTTCGCAGATCGAGTCGGCCGTGCTCGCCGACACGGAGGGCTCGGTGCAGGCTTCGACCTTCGGCGACGACGCGAAGGCGAGCGCAGTCGCGAAGGAGGCGATCGGCCTTCTCCGGGACGCCACCGGGCCCGGAGGCGAGCCGAGCCAGGTGGAGATCGCGTTCCTCGAAGGCTCCGTCTTCGTCGTTCGCGACGACGAGCGAGTCGTCGCGGCAATCACCGGGCGCGAGCCCACCTCGGGCCTCGTCTTCTATGACCTGAAGACGTGCCTGCGCCTTGCCGGCGAGCAGCCGGCGCGCAAGGCCGCCGCCGACGCCAAGCGACGCTCGACGAAGAAGAAGGACGAGCCGGAGGCCGACGATGGCGAAGGGTAGGGTCGCGGCCGCGGTCGTCGCGGTCGGGTCCGTCGCCGGCGCGGCGGCGCTCTGGTTCCGGCGTGCGGGCAAGAGCAAGGAGCGGGTCGAGGTCTATTACGCCGACGGGTCGATGGTGACGTTCGCGCCGGACTCCGAGGAGGCCGCGCGGCTCTTCCCGATCGGCCGGCGGATCCTCTCGCAGGCGCGTTCGTGACCGACACCGAGCTCGCGCGGCTGATCCGCGAGCACGCCTACCTCGAGGGAGACTTCCTGCTCCGCTCGGGGAAGCGGTCGCGCTACTACCTCGACAAGTACCGCTTCGAGACGCGTCCGGACGTCCTCGCGCCCATCGGGGAGCGGCTCGGCGCTCGCGCCCGCGAGGTTGCGCCCGGCGCGGCGCGGATCGCCGGCCCGGAGCTCGGCGCGATCGCGCTTGCCGCGGCGGCGTCGCTCTCGTCCGGCCTTCCGTTCCTCATCGTGCGCAAGGAGGCAAAGGCCTACGGCACGGAGCGGCGGCTCGAGGGGGTCTTCGAGCCCGGCGAGGAGGTGTGCCTCGTCGAGGACGTGGTCACCTCGGGCGGGGCGGCCGCGGAGGCGATCGACGTTCTGCGGGAGGCCGGGCTCCAGTGCCGTGTTGCCATTTGTGTCGTCGATCGCGAGGAGGGTGGGGTCGATGCGCTCGCGCGCAAGGCGGTCAGGCTTCACGCCCTCTTCCGTGCCAGCGACGTGCTTCAGGCCTGAAAACCGGGCGAAACGGGCCGCAAAATGCCCGCAAACCCGCATGGTTGCTTGCTATCAGGGGGCTCTGTTAGGGTTTCCGCCGGTTCCCCCACATCAGTGACAAACAGGACGGAAGGAGACGGCAGTGACGAAGGCCGAGTTCATCGACATGGTGGCCGATAGGAGTGGCCTCACCAAACGGGATGCAACGAAGGCGGTCGACGCGTTCCTCGAGTCCATCACGGATGCCTTGAAGAGTGGCGACGCGGTGTCCTTTACAGGGTTCGGAAAGTTCTCTCCACAGCAGCGCGCCGCGCGGCAAGGCGTCAACCCGCGCACCGGCGAGCGCGTGCAGATCCCGGCGGCCACGGTCCCCAAGTTCTCCGCGGGGAGCCAGCTCAAGGCGGCGCTAAAGAACTAGGCGTCACTCGGAACGGTTTTCGACGGGGGCTGCACGGGCGGCCCCCGTTTCGTTTTGGGGCCGCCCGCCGAGATGAGCGAGTACGACCGCGACTCCTGGGAAGCGCGCTGGTCCGAGGCCCTGCGCGAGCACGGGGATCGCGTCGCGCAGCGGCCCCCGAACGCCCATCTGACCGCGGAGGTCGGCGACCTGCGTCCCGGACGGGCCCTCGATGCGGGCTGCGGCCACGGGTCCGACACGCTCTGGCTCGCCGCGCGCGGCTGGCAGGTCACCGCAGTCGACTTTGCCGCGACGGCCCTGGCTCATGCCCGGTCCACGGCCGAGGCGATCGGTCCGGACGTCGCTGGGCGCATCCACTGGGTCGAGGCGGACCTTGCGACCTGGACGCCTCAGCGGGACGAGTACGACCTCGTCGTCTGCCTGTACGTCCACGTGGACGGACCCGTCGAGGAGCTGGTGCAGCGCCTGGCGGCAGGAGTCGGCCGCGGCGGGACACTGTTCCTCGTGGGTCACCGCCCGATCGACCCGGCCACCGGGACGGCGACGGCGGCGGCCGGGCAGGTGCAGGTCTCGGTCGAGGCCGCGCTCGCCGCCCTCGACCGGAGCCGATGGGAGCTCGTCGTCGCCGAAGACCGTCCGCGGCCGGCGGCGGGCACCGGCGTCGATGCCGTTTTCCGGGCGCGCCGCCGCTCGTGACAGGGGCAGGTACGCGCCGCGGGCGGGCTACGAGACCAGCGGTATCGCCTTGGCGGTCAGGACGCACCCGGCGGCAAATGCGTTTCCGGCCGTCGACAGCATGACGAGCACGCCGATGATGACGGTCAGTCTGAGGCGGCGAGGGCGGGGCATGTCGTACCTCCATTGCGGGGTCGGAATGAGCTACCGGCGTGGTTCGGCGCACGAGCCTGATCGGTTGGCCTACGAACATATGTTCGTGTATGCTCTCACGGGTGCAGCTGGCGTTCGATGCAGCCGACCGGCTCGTCGAGCTGGTCGAGGAGCGAAGAGGGCCGGTTCCCGCCGAGGAGGCGGCCCGCTCGCTCTTCGCGCTCGCGCACGCGCCCGTGGCGCTCGCGCGGAGCCTGCTCGAGGACGTCGTCGCGGGCGACGCGCGCCTCGCGTGGCGGGGCGACTGCGTCGGCCTCACGGCGCCGCCGGGGAGGGATCTCCCGCTCGAGATGGCCCGCTTCGTCGTCGTCGACCTGGAGACGACCGGGCTCCGGCCGGCGCAGGCGGGGATCTGCGAGATCGGCGCGGTCCGCATCGAGGCGCTGCTCCCCGCGGGGACGTTCCAGACCTTCGTCGACCCGGGCGTCTCGCTCCCGTCGGTCGTCGCCGGGCTGACGGGGATCCGTGACCGCGACCTGCGTGGCGCGCCGCGCGCTCCGGCCGCGGTGAGCCGGTTCCTCGCCTTCGCCGGCGACCGCCCCGTCCTGGTCGCGCACAACGCACGCTTCGACCTCGCGTTCCTCGATAGGGAGGTCGAGCTCATCTCGGGACGCCGCCTTGCGACACCGGTCGTGGATACCGTCGGCCTCGCGCGCCGGCTGCTCGCGGGCCGCATCCGGCGTGTGGGGCTCGCCTCGCTCGCGCAGTTCTTCGGCACCTCGACGCACCCGTGCCATCGCGCGCTGCCGGACGCACAGGCGACCGCCGAGATCCTCGTCGCGCTCATCGGCCTGGCCCAGGAGCGGGGCGCGCGCACCGTCGCCGACCTCGTCGACCTCTCCGCGCCGCGCCGCCGTCTCGTGTACGACAAGCGCTCGCTCGTCTTCGGAGCCCCGACCCGACCGGGCGTCTACGTGTTTCGCGGCGCCGGCGGCGAGCCGCTGTACGTCGGGCGGGCGCGGGACCTCCGCGCACGGCTGCGCTCGTACTTCCGCTCCGAGCGCCAGCGGCCGGCGGTCGAGGCGGCGCTTGCCGCGGTCGACCGCATCGAGTGGACGGTGCTCGGCTCCGAGGTGGAGGCCGCGGTCGAGGAGCTGCGCCTGATCCGCGAGCTGCGCCCGCCCGCAAATGCCCGCGGAAAGCGGGGCGGGCACGCCTTCTACCTCCGGCCGCGGGGCGGACGCCTCGTCGTCTCCTCGCAAGCCGGCCCGCTCGGTCCGATTCGCAGCCGCCGGCGGGCCGAGCGTGCGGCGCGCGCTCTGGACGGCGCGACCGAGGACGAACTGGCGCAGCTCACGGCGGGCGGGCCGCTTCCACGCCTGCGCGCCCGCCTGCGCGAGCTCGCCGAGTGCCTGCGCTACGAGGACGCCGGCCGCCTCCGCGACCGGATCCGCGCGCTCGAGGGCGTCATCCGAGAGCTGGCGGCCCTGGAGCGGCTCCGCGCCGCCGAGGTGTGCCTGCTCACGCCCGCCTCGCAGCCGGGCTTCACCCGGGCGGTCTTCGTGGCCAGGGGGCGGGTCGTCGACGCGCGCGAGCTTCCGCCGGGCGCCGGCGCGGCGCTCGAAGTACGTGCCGCCATCGCGGCGGTGCAGGCTGCCGAGCCCTCGCTCGCGCCCGAGGACGCCGAGGAGCTGCTCCTCCTCGGCTCGTTCCTGCGGCGGCCGCCCCCGGAGCTGACGGTCGTCCCCGTTGACGAGCGGCAGATCCTCGCCGCGCTGCGGTCGTCCCGCGCAGCGTAGGAGGGCCAGGACCATGCCCTCGGGGGAGGCGTCAGGCCGGGTTGCGCTCTAAGCTCCGCATTCATGGCGCAGGAGGTCGAGGCAGGGGTGCGCTCGGAGACCGGGACGGTGACTTTCGGCGACCGCATCGCGGCCGCCGTGGACACGAAGCGCAGCCAGCTCGTCGTCGGGCTCGACCCGCGCCCTGAGCTGCTCCCGGTCGAGCTTCGCGGCGACGTCCACCACGGCCGTGCGGCGGCCGCCGACGCGGTCGGCCGCTTCTGTCGTGGACTGATCGACGCGGTGGCACCGTATGTGGTCGGGGTGAAGGCACAGCTGGCCTATTTCGAGACGCTCGGGGCGGACGGCATACGCGCGTTCGAGGACGTGTGCGACTACGCCCGCTCGGCCAATCTCATCGTGATCGCCGACGCGAAGCGGGGCGACATCGGCTCGACCGCGCGGGCCTACGCGGACGCCTACCTGGAGCGCCGCGAGGACATGCCGCCGCCGGTGGACGCGCTCACGGTCAGCCCGTACCTCGGCAGCGACTCCATCGAGCCGTTCCTCGCCGCGTGCCGCCGCTCCGGCAACGGGATCTTCTGCCTCGTGAAGACGTCGAACGCCGGCAGCGCCGACCTCCAGGACGCCGCCCTCTCCGACGGCCGCCGGCTCTGGCACCAGGTCGCCGAGCTCGTGGACGCGTGGGGACAGGATCTCATCGGCGAGCGCGGCCTCTCGAGCGTCGGTGCCGTCGTTGGCGCCACCTACCCTCGCGCCGTGGCCGAAGCGAGGAAGCTCATGCCGCAGGCGATCCTGCTTCTGCCGGGCGTGGGCGCGCAGGGCGGGACGCCCGCCGACGTTGCGCGTGCGTTCACGAGCGGGCCCGCGAGCGCGCTCGTGCCCGTGTCGCGCTCGGTCATCTACGCGTTCCGCGTTGACGGGGCCGACTGGCGGACCGCCGCAGCCGGCGCCGCGGCCCGGCTCCGCGACGACGTCTGGACGGTGTCAGGGTGGTAGACCCGGATCGCTTCCGCGTCTGGGTCGCACGGCTGGCGGCGCCGCTCGCGTTCTTCTTCGCCGCCACGGTGCTCGTCATCCTCGTGCAGCGCGGCCTCGAGTCCGACGACAGCGAAGCGGGAAGCGGCACGGTGTCGACCGAGACAGACACCTCGACGACACCATCGACCACAACTCAGCCGGACGGGACGACGACCACGGCCGAGGAATGCCTCGCCAACCGCACCCGCGTGCGCGAAGGCGAGACGCTCGAAGCGATTGCCGCGCGCTGCGACGTTCCGCTCGACCAGATCATCGAGCTCAACCCCGGGATCGACCCGCTCGCTCTCAGCCCCGGCCAGCGAGTGAGGATCCGCCCGCCGTCGACGTCGGGCTAGTTCTAGTTGGTCATCTTGCGGCGCAGGGCTCGTGCCGAGTGCACGCCCGCGAGCGCGATGGTCATGAGCGGGTTCCCGAGCGTCTTCAGCTCGAGCGCCCCTGCCCTGACCTCCCGCGGGCGGCGGGGGATCGTGAGGCTCTTCGGAGGGCTGCCGAGCGGAAGCACGCGCTCGTGGCCCTTCCGCTCGCCGCCGGCCCAGACGAACATCCGCGTCGGGCGCAGCTCGAAGCCGCCGAGCTCGCCCACGCGCACCTCGAACGAGCGCTCGACTCCGCGAACGCGTGCCGGCTTGTCGTCCTTCTTCGGCTCGGCCATCGCTCTCCGAGTTATAGCCTGAGGCTCGTGCCCTCGCGTCTCGTCATCGTCCTCGCGGCCGTTGCCGCGGCACTCGCCGTCGCCCTGTCGGCCGCGGCCTCCACGCCGCCGCCCGTCGACGCGCGCGCGGTGATTGTCCTGGACGGGCGCTCGGGCGACGTCCTCTACGAGGAGAACGGCGATCGCCGTATGGCCATGGCCAGCATCACGAAGCTCATGACCGCGATCGTGACGCTCGAGCACGCCCGGCCCAAGGAGATGGTCACCGTGTCGCCGCGCGCGATCGGCCAGGGCGGGTCGTCCATCTTCCTCACGGCGGGCGAGCAGCTAACGGTGCGCGAGCTCCTCGCCGCGGCCCTGATCCAGAGCGCGAACGACGCCGCCTACGCGCTCGCCGCCCACGTCGGCGGCGGCAGCATCCAGCGGTTCGTGAAGCTCATGAACGACGAGGCCGCCGAGCTCGGGCTCGAGGACACCCACTACGTGCGGCCGGACGGGCTCGATGCGCCCGGCCACTACTCGTCGGCCGAGGACGTGGCCGCGCTCGCCCGCATCGCGATGCAGCGCCCGCTCATCCGCCGCCTCGTCCGCACGAAGACGATGGAGATCGCCGGGCCGCGAACGCTCAAGAGCTGGAACGACCTGCTCTGGCGCGTCCCGGGGCTCGTGGGCGTCAAGACCGGCCACACGGACAACGCCGGCTGGGCGCAGGTCGCCGCGGCCAAGCGGGGGCCGACGAGCGTCTACGCGGTCATCCTGGGGAGCCCGGGCCGCGAGCGGCGGAACGTCGACCTGACCGAGCTCGTCGAGTGGGGCTTCGACCAGTACGCGACCTACACGCTCGTCCGCGCGGGGGAGCGGTATGCGTCTGCGGCGATTCCGTTCGAGGACGACGAGCGCGTCGGGCTGGTGGCCTCCGGCGGAGCCGCACGCGTGGTCCGGCTCGGCGACGGCACGCGGTTCGTGGAGCGCGTGATCGCGCCCTCGATGGTCGACCTGCCGGTCCGGAAGGGCCAGAAGCTGGGTGAGGTCGTGGTGATGCTCGACGACCGCGAGGTCGCCCGCGTCGACCTCGTCGCGGCCCGCGACGTGGCGGCGCCGAGCTTCAGCGAGCGGGCCGGGTGGTATGCCGACGCCGCGCTCGACGAGGCGGGCGACATGCTGAGCGCGGTCGTGCCGGGCCTCTAGCCGCCGACGGCGGGGCGAGTGCGCGTGAGGGTAGGATCGTTTCCGGTGCCTTCTCCGTATCCAGTCGGATGATCGTCACCGTCACGCTCAACGCAGCGATCGACCGGACGCTCGTCGTTCCGAACTTCCAGCCGGGTCAGCGACACCGCGCGAGCGTCGGCTTTCCCAGCGCCGGCGGGAAGGGGATCAACATCGCCCGCGCGCTCAAGCAGCTCGGCGCGCCGGTCGTCTGCACCGGGCTGGCCGGCGGCCGCACGGGGACGCTCTTCGTCGAGGAGCTGACGAACGAGGGCATCCTCAACGACTTCGTGCGCATCAACAACGAGTCGCGCACCTCGATCGCCGTCCTCGACCCGACCTCCAACGCCTACACGGAGATCAACGAGTGGGGCCCCGAGGTCAGCGACGAGGAGCTCGAGATGCTCCGCGAGAAGCTCGCCTACCTCGCCCAGGGCGCCGAGTTCGTCGTCCTCGCGGGCTCGCTGCCGCGCGGCGTCGACCCCGGCTTCTACGGCGAGCTGGTGCGCGAGCTCAACCGCATCCAACTGCTCGTGGTCGTCGACACGGAGGGCGAGCCGCTGCGCATGGCCGTCGAGGCCGAGCCGTACCTCGTCTCGCCGAACCAGCGCGAGGCCGAGGCGCTCGTCGGGCACGAGTTCGTGGACGACGAGGATCTCGCGGCGGGGCTCGACGAGATCGCCGACCTGGGCGCGCGCAACGTGCTCATCACGCAGGAGACCGGCTGCTACGCGCTCCTGCGCGAGGACCGCGCCGCGCTCAGGGTCCGTGCAGAGGCGCCGCGCGTCGAGCCGACCTCGATCGTCGGGGCGGGCGACACGCTTCTCGCCGGCTTCCTCGCCGCGCGCCTGGCAGGCCGGCCCTTCGAGGACGCCGTCCGCTCCGCCGTCGCCGCCGGCACCGCATCCGTCCTCGAGGCGGGCGCCGGCCGCTTCGACGCCCGCGAGGCGATGCGCCTCGCGCCGCTCGTCCAGCTCGAGCACATCGAGCACGTGGCGCAGGAGGGCTAGCCACCTCCCTTGGTACGATCGCTCGACGGTGAGTGTCGAGCTGCGTCAGGACGAGATCGAGCGCCTTCTCGCCCTAGAGCGGAAGTTCGCCAAGGAAGGCCTCACCTTCGACGACGTCCTCCTCGTTCCCGCCGAGTCGGCCGTGCTGCCGACCGACGTGGCGACGACGACGCGCCTGACGCGGTCGATCTCGCTCGAGATCCCGATCGTCTCCGCGGCGATGGACACCGTCACCGAGGCCCGCACGGCGATCGCGCTCGCGCGCGAGGGCGGCATCGGCGTCGTCCACCGCAACCTGCCCGTCGAGGCGCAGGCCGGGGAGGTCGACAAGGTCAAGCGCTCCGAGGCGGGCATGATCGTCGAGCCCGTGACGCTGCCGCCCGGCGCGCCCGTGGCGCAGGCGCTCGCGATCATGGAGACGTACCGCATCTCCGGCGTGCCGATCACGGACGACGACGGCCTGCTGGTCGGGATCCTCACGAATCGCGACCTGCGCTTCGAGGACGACACCGCGCGCTCGGTCGCCGACCTGATGACGTCGAAGGACCTCGTCACCGTTCCGGTCGGCACCACGCTCGAGGAGGCCCGCACCGTCCTGCACCGCAACAAGATCGAGAAGCTCCCCGTCGTCGACGAGGACGGCAGGCTCAAGGGCCTGATCACCGTCAAGGACATCTCGAAGCGCCTCAAGTACCCGCTCGCCACCAAGGACGACCAGGGCCGGCTGCGCGTGGCAGCGGCGGTCGGCACGGGCGCCGAGGGGCTCGAGCGCGCCGCGGCGCTCGTGGACGAGGACGTCGACGTGCTCGTCGTCGACACGTCCCACGGCCATTCGCAGGGCGTCGTCGAGACCGTGCGAGAGCTCAAGGGCCTCTACGACGTCCCCGTGATCGCCGGCAACGTCGCCACGCCGGAGGCGACCGAGGCGCTCGTCGACGCGGGCGCCGACGCGGTCAAGGTCGGCATGGGCCCGGGCGCGATCTGCACGACCCGCGTGGTCGCGGGCATCGGCGTCCCGCAGATCACCGCCGTCTACGACTGCGCGCTCGCGGCTTCGCGCCACGACGTGCCGATCATCGCCGACGGCGGGATCAACTACTCCGGCGACATTGCCAAGGCCGTCGCGGCAGGAGCGGACACCGTCATGCTCGGCGGGCTCCTCGCCGGAACGGACGAGAGCCCTGGCGAGGTCGTCTTCCACCAGGGCGAGCAGTTCAAGGAGTACCGCGGCATGGGCTCGCTCGGCGCAATGCGCGCGCGCCACTCGAGCGACCGCTACTTCCAGCAGGACGTCGAGGAGGTCGGGAAGCTCGTCCCCGAGGGGATCGAAGCGCGAGTCACGTACAAGGGACCGATTCGCAACGTGGTGCACCAGCTCGTCGGCGGCCTGCGCCAGGCGATGGGCTACTGCGGCGCCGCGACGATCTCCGAGCTCAAGGAGGCTCGCTTCGTCCGCGTGACCTCGGCCGGCCAGCGGGAGAGCCACCCGCACGACGTCTCGGTCGTGAAGGAAGCGCCGAACTACAGGCCGGGCTACTAGATGGGGGAGGTCGTCGCGCTCCCGCTCCAGGAGCCGGCACCGGAAGAGCGCCCCGTCCTCGTCGTCGACTTCGGCGGCCAGTACTCCCAGCTCATCGCGCGCCGCATCCGCGACTGCCGCGTCTACTCGGAGCTCGTCCACCACACGACCAGCCCTGCGGCGCTCGCCGCGAAGCGACCGCTCGCGCTCGTCCTCTCGGGCGGCCCGGCTTCGGTCTACGCCGAGGGCGCGCCGGACGCGGACCCGGCGATCTTCGAGCTCGGGGTTCCCGTGCTGGGCATCTGCTACGGGATGCAGCTCATGGCGCGCGATCTCGGCGGGCGCGTGGAGCGCACCGACGGCTCGGAGTTCGGCCGGGCGGATGTGCGCGTCGACCCGGCGAGCGCGCTCTTCGGCGGCCTGCCGGCCGAGCAGGTGGGGTGGATGAGCCACCGCGACTCGGTCACGGCGGCGCCTGACGGCGCGCGCGTGACGGCGGAGTCGCCCTCGACTCCGATCAGCGGCTTCGAGCACCCCGCGCGCGGCCTCTACGGCATCCAGTTCCACCCGGAGGTGCTGCACACCGAGCACGGCACGGAGATCCTCAAGAACTTCCTCTACCGGGTCGCGGACGCGCCGCCCGTCTGGACGGCCGCCGCCGTCATCGAGGAGGAGACGGCGCGCATCCGCGCGCAGGTCGGGAGCGAGCGCGTTCTCTGCGCGCTCTCGGGCGGCGTCGACTCGGCCGTGGCCGCGCTGCTCGTGCACAAGGCGGTCGGCGACCAGCTCACCTGCGTCTTCGTCGACCACGGCCTGCTCCGCAAGGACGAGGCAGCGCAGGTCGTGGAGACCTTCGGGCGCCACTTCCAGGTGCCGCTCCAGCACGTCGACGCGCGCGACCG
>DASSCF010000028.1:0-46828 GCA_035698025.1 Gaiellaceae bacterium | reverse complement strand
GATAGGGCTTCGATGCGATCCCCTCGGCCGCGAGACGCTCCATGACCGTCGATCGCTCGGCCGGCGTGTCGAGGAAGACGACGTACACGAACCAGGAGCGCCGGTGGAGCTCGTCGTTCGGGCAGAGCAGCCGGATGCCCTCCACGTCGGCGAGCAGCTCGTCGTACCTGGCCGCGACCTCATCGCGAAGGCTGAGGATGCGGTCGAGCTTGCGGAGCTGCGCGACGCCCAGGGCGGCCGACAGCTCGTCGAGGCGGTAGTTGTGGCCGATGTGTTCGTGCGCGAACGTCTCACCCCTGTCCGTCCGGCCCTGATTCGCGAGGCTCTTCACAAGCGCCCACTCCTCCTCCGTGCCGAGGACGACCGCCCCGCCCTCCCCGGTCGTGATTTGCTTGTTCGGATAGAACGCGAACACGGCGGGGTTCCCGAACGACCCGACCTGCCGTCCGCGATAGGTGGCACCGAGCGCCTCGCAGGCGTCCTCGATGATCGCGAGCCCGTGGCGCTCCGCGAGCGCCTGAAAACCATCGATGTCGATCGGGTAGCCGAAGAGATCGACTAGCACGAGGGCCTTCGTCCTCGGCGTAATCGCCGCTTCGACCGCGCCCGGGTCGAGGTTGAGCGTTTTCTCGTCGACATCAACGAAGACCGGGTTGCCGCCCTCATAGACGATCGCATTCGCGGAGGCGATGAACGAAAGCGGCGTCGTCACGACCTCGTCGCCCCGCGAGATCCCGGCGAGCTTGACGCAGAGGTGTAGGCCGGCTGTGCCGCTCGACAGCGCTGCTGCGAAAGGTGCCTCGACGCGCTCGGCCAGCGCGGCCTCGAATTGCTGGATCATCGGCCCGAATGCAAGACGCCCGGAGCGGATTACCTCGAGGACGAGCTCCTCCTCGGACTCGTCGACATACGGCGCCGAGAGCCCGATTGTCTGGGATGCGGCCGAGCCGCTCACTCGAGGCCGCATTCTGTCAGAACCGGCGAGCACCGGCCTCTATGCTCATTACGTCATTTGGCGGCGTTCTGCGAGGCGAGAGCTTCGACGCGCCCGGCGGCCTCGGCAAGTCGCTCGAATGGCAGGAGTCCTTCGACTGTTGCCTGGTAGATCGCGTCTGCGCAGGCTGCAGCGTTCGAAGCAGCGACCAGCAGCATGTCTGCGCCCGCGACCAGCGCCTGCACCGCCGCGGCCGGAACGTCGAAATGCCCTCTGGTGGCGGGCGCATCGATGTCGTCCGTGACGAGAACGCCCTGAAACCCGAGCCGGTCGCGGGCGCGTGAGACGACCACGGGTGAGAGCGATGCCGCGGCGGAGCCGTCGAGTGCTTCCACCGGCACCGGGCCCAGCATGAGCCCGCGAACGCCGCTTTCGACAGCCGCCCTGAACGGCACCTCGTCGATGGACTCCAGCTCGTCGACGGGCGTGGTCAGGCGGGCGTCCCGCTCCTCGGCAGGGTCGAGCGCGACGGCGGCGTGCCCCGGGAAGTGCTTGGCGATCGCGACGACCCCGGAGGACAGCAGGCCCTCGATCGCGGCTGTGCCGAGCGCCGACACGGTGGTCGCGTCTGCTCCGAGGTTGCGGTCCGCGAGCCACGGGTTCGGCCCGCGGACGACGTCGAGAATCGGGCCGAGCGTCATGTTGACGCCCATGTCTCCGAGTGCCGCTCCGTCTTCGGCGAACGCCTCGCGCACGGCGTCGGCGGTGGTCGGGCTGTGCCGGCGGAGCAGATGGTCGAAACGACGGATTCCGCCCAGCTCGTGGTCGGCTGCCACGAGCACGGGTCCGGCCCGGTTGGCAGCGAACCGCGAGACAGCAGCGGCGACGAGCTCGCGCGTTTCCACACTGGCACGTGCGTCGCTCATCCTTCGGGCGACGTACTCCTCTCGCGTTTCGCCGAGAAGGACGCTCCGACACCCGCGCCGCACGAGCGGCTCGATCTCCGAAAGGTCGAGCCCGGAGATCGCCGGAAGGAGGACACGATGCGCAAGCGATCTGTTCGCGTTGGCCACGGATACCGACCGTCAGGCGACCCGATGGCTCTCGGCGTCCGGCTCGTGGAACCGCAGGAGTCGCTCGCCCTCCGCCTTGAGCTCACGGTTCACCGCCGGGGGGAGGGGAGCGAACGGCTCGAGCGCGAGCGCGGCCTTCTTGCCCTTGCGCTCGACCTTCCACTTCCCCGCGACCGCGCCGTTGACGAGATATGTCGGCGACGAGTGCGGCGTCTTCGTGTCGAAGACGAGCGGACGGAGCTCCTCGGGGAGGATCTGCGTCCCGCGTGCGTGGACGAGCAGCGTGGCGTCCCATGTCGGGAGAAACCGGACGGGCGCCTTCGTCGATCCCTCGGGAAGCGGCTGTCGCGGAAGGTCGATGAGCTCGCGGCCCTCCTCGTCGCGGAAACGGCGCAGGCGCAGCCCGTCCGCGGCTTCCTGGAGGGTGGTCGGCGCAAGGCCGGCCCAGTTGGCGGCGTCGGCGAGGCGTGCGGGGCCGAAGCCGCTCAGGTAGCGGCGCAGAAGGAGCTCCACGCTCTCCTCCGGCGTCACGGTCGGAGGCCCGAGCCACTCGTCCGCCAGGGCGTAGAGGTCCGCCCGGCGCCGCTCCCACGTCCCTGAGGGTGGCGCGCGGACGAGCTCGATCCAGGCGGCGAGACCGTTCCAGAGATGTGTCGGCCGCTCGGGGTCGCGCATGCGCGCCACGGCGAGAAGCTCATCCCGGTGGAGCACCTTGCCCGCGAGGGCCTTTCGCACCTCCTTGGCCGCTGCGGTCAGGTCTGACTTGGAGAGCCGCTTCTTGTCGAAGCGGAGCCAGGCCTCCTGTCGAGCGGCGCGCGTCCCGACCGCGAATGCCCAGTAGTCCTTTGCCGAAACGAGGTGGATCGTCGAGCGCAGCAGCGTCCCCTGCACGACAGTGCGCCGCTCCAGTGCGCGGGTCAGGTCGCCCAGCGCGAAGCCCTCGAGGCGGCTCCAGAGGCCGATGTACGAGGACGGCGCGTACTGGGCCTGGATGCCGCCGATGCGGTCGAGCGTCCGCGTCAGCGGAAGCCGGGACCGTTCGAGCAGGAACTGGCGCGCGAGCAGCGCCCGGTTCAGGTCGGCGGTCGTGAGCACGCGCTCCGCCACGCCGCGACCGTATCCGACTCCGTTCTCGAAAGCGCATCGAGGGCGCTAGGCCCGCCCTACCGCCCGGCACGCCCTTCTTCTCCGGGGCCACCCCGTGCCTCCACCCGCTTTGAGCGTAACGAGCTCGGGCGCACGCGTGGCGCGCGGAATGTGCCGAGAGCGCGGCACGTCGTCCACGGGCCTCGGCGGCGCCCGGATGAGCGGATGTCGGCACAATTGGCGGATGGGAAAGACGCTCTTCGAGCGCGTCTGGGAGGCGCACCTCGTCGCCGACCCACAGGACGAGTCGCCGCTCCTCTTCGTCGATCTCCACCTCGTCCACGAGGTGACCTCGGCGCAGGCCTTCGAGGGTCTCCGGATCGCCGGGCGTCCCGTTCGCCGGCCTGACCTGACGCTCGCGACCATGGATCACAACGTCCCGACGGACGACCGGCCGGCGGACGACCTAGCCGCCGCGCAGCTCGACGCGCTTCGCCGCAACTGCGAGGAGTTCGGCGTCCCGCTGTACGGCACCGGGAGCGGCCGCGAGGGGATCGTCCACGTCATCGGCCCCGAGCTCGGCCTGTCGCAACCAGGTATGACCATCGTGTGCGGCGACAGCCACACGTCCACCCACGGCGCCGTCGGGGCGCTCGCGTTCGGGATCGGCACCTCCGAGGTCGAGCACGTGCTCGCCACGCAGACACTGCCGCAGCGCAAGCCGAAGACGATGCGCCTCGAGTTGAGCGGGACGTTGCCGCCGGGCGTGACCGCGAAGGACGTCATCCTCGGGGCAATCGGCCGCATCGGCGTCGCGGGCGGCGTCGGGCACGTCGTCGAGTACGCGGGCGAGGTCGTTCGTGCGCTGCCGATGGCCGGGCGTATGACCATCTGCAACATGTCCATCGAGGCCGGTGCGCGGGCCGGGATGATCGCCCCCGACGACACGACCTTCGCCTACCTCGAGGGCCGTCCGGCCGCCCCGAAGGGCGCCGACTGGGAGGCTGCGCTCGACCGCTGGCGCGCGCTCCCCTCCGACCCGGACGCGACCTACGACCGCGTCGTCGAGATCGACGTCGGCGAGCTCGCGCCGCAGGTCAGCTGGGGAACGAACCCGGGCATGGTCGTCCCCGTCGACGGCGTCGTGCCCGATCCGGCCGACTTCGATGACCCGGTCGAGCGCGAGGCCGCGGAGCGTGCGCTCGTCTACATGGCGCTCGAACCGGGCACGCCCATCCGGGACATCGAGGTCGACCGCGTCTTCATCGGCTCGTGCACGAACGCCCGCATCGAGGACCTGCGCGAGGCGGCGGGGGTCGTCGCCGGGAAGCGCGTGCATCCGCGCGTGAGGGCGCTGGTCGTCCCCGGCTCGGCCGGCGTCAAGCGGCGGGCCGAGGAGGAGGGACTCGACCGGGTCTTCGAGGCCGCCGGCTTCGAGTGGCGCCGCGCCGGCTGTTCGATGTGCCTCGGGATGAACCCGGACATCCTCCAGCCGGGCGAGCGCTGCGCTTCGACCTCCAACCGCAACTTTGAAGGACGCCAGGGCCGCGGCGGCCGCACGCACCTGGTCAGCCCGGCCATGGCCGCGGCGACGGCGCTCGCCGGTCGCTTCGTGGACATTCGCGAGCACGCGCTGGAGCCTGTCGCGTGAAGGCGTTCCGGCGCACGACCGGGCGCGTCACGGTGCTCGACCGCGCCGACGTCGACACCGACCAGATCATCCCCAAGCAGTTCCTCAAGCGCATCGGCCGCTCAGGCTTCGGCGAGTTCCTCTTCTTCGACTGGATCAAGGACCCTGACTTCGAGCTCAACCTCCCCGAGGCGCAGGGCGCGACGATCCTCGTCACCGGCCGGAACTTCGGCTGCGGCTCGTCGCGCGAGCACGCGGCCTGGGCGCTCGAGGACTACGGCTTCGAGGTTGTCATCGCGCCCTCGTTCGGCGACATCTTCCGCACGAACGCCCGCAAGGTAGGTCTGCTTCCGGTGACGCTTCCCGAGGAGCAGGTGCGGGAGCTCATGGCCGCCGGCTCCGGTGCCGAGCTGACGGTCGACCTGGAGGAGCAGACCGCCGGCCGGTTCTCGTTCGAGATCGACCAGTTCGAGCGCAGGTGCCTGCTCGAGGGGCTCGACGACATAGCGCTCACGCTGCGCCACGAGGGCGAGATCGCCGCCTTCGAGGCGGCGCATCCCTCGTCTATCGCGACGACAGCTCTCTGAGGACGGCGTCGGTGAGCTCGGCGGTCGTCGCCGTGCCGCCGAGGTCCGGCGTCGGCGAGGCGGTGAGGGCAGCGTCCACCGCCGCCTCCAAGCGTTGAGCCTGCTCGGGCTCGTCGAGCCCGTGCGCGAGCATCAGCGCGGCCGAGCGGAGCATGGCGGCCGGGTTGGCAACGCCCTTGCCGGCGATGTCGGGCGCCGAGCCGTGCACCGGCTCGAAGATCCCCGGCCGGCCGTCTCCCAGGCTCGCGGACGCGGCCAGGCCGAGCCCGCCGGTCACGCCGGCGGCGACGTCCGAGAGGATGTCGCCGAACGTGTTCTCCGTCAGGAGGACGTCGAACTGCCCGGGAGCGAGGACGAGCTGCATCCCGCAGTTGTCCACGAGCATGTGCTGCAGCTCCACGTCGGGATAGTCGGGCGCGACCCGCTCGACCACCTCGCGCCAGAGCCGGGAGGTCGTGAGGATGTTCGCCTTGTCCACGGAGGTGACGTGCCCGCGGCGCGTCCGGGCGATCTCGAACCCCCGGCGCGCGATCCGCTCCACCTCCTCGGGCCGGTACTCCATCGTGTCGTAGACCGTCCCGTCGTCGCGGACGCCGCGCTCGCCGTAGTAGAGCCCGCCGACGAGCTCGCGCACCACGATCAGGTCGACGTCGTCGCCGCGCGCCGGGCGAAGGTTGGCATAGACGTCGAGCTCCCCACGCAGACCGATGAGCCCCTGCTCGGGCCTGACCTCGGACCGGTCGAACTCCGGTGCGCCCACGGCACCCATCAGCACGGCGTCGGCCTCCCGGCAGGCGGCGAGCGTCTCGGTCGGCAGCGGATTCCCAGTCTCGTGGATGGCCGCCCCGCCGAAGAGGTGCTCTTCGACCTCGAGGTCGAGGGGAAGCGCGACCAGCACGCGCGCTGCCGCGGCCGCGACCTCGGGCCCGATCCCGTCGCCGGGGAGGAGGACGATCCTCACAGCGGTGCGTTCGTGACGGCGCCCTCGGAGGCCGAGGAGACGAGCGCCGCGTACTTGGCGAACACACCGCGCGTGTAGCGGGGTGCGGGACGCTCCCACGCCGCGAGCCGTGCGGCCAGCTCGTCGTCGGAGAGCTCGGTCCGCAGCTCGCGGCCCTCGACGTCGACGACGACGATGTCCCCGTCGCGGAGCGCGGCCAGCGGGCCGCCGCGCGCCGCCTCGGGCGAAATGTGGCCGACCATGAGCCCGTGCGTGGCGCCCGAGAAGCGGCCGTCGGTGACGAGCGCGACGGAGTCGCCGAGCCCTTCGCCCACGAGCGCCGCGGTTACGTGGAGCATCTCCCGCATCCCCGGCCCGCCGGCCGGGCCCTCGTAGCGGATCACCACCACGTCGCCCTCCTGGATGGTCCGTGCCTTGACGGCCTCGAAGCACGCCTCCTCGGAGTCGAACACCCGGGCCGGACCGCGATGGAGGAGCCGTTCGTGACCGGCGAGCTTCACGACGCAGCCGTCCGGCGCGAGGTTGCCGTAGAGGATCGCGAGGCCACCGGTCGGCTTGAGCGGCGTCTCCAGCGGGACGACGACCTCCTGGCCCGGCCGCTCCTCGACCGCCGCGGCGATCTCGCCGAGCGAGCGGCCGTCGACGTTCGGCGCTCCGGCGTGGACGAGCTCGCGCTTGAGCAGCTCGCGCGCAACCAGGGCGACTCCACCCGCCTCGTAGACGTCCGTGGCGACGAAGCGGCCGCCGGGCTTGAGGCTCGCCACGACCGGAGTCCGCGCGGCGATGCGGTCGAAGTCGTCGAGCGAGAGCTCGAGGTCGAGCTCATGCGCGATCGCGATCAGGTGGAGGACGCCGTTCGTCGAGCCGCCGGTGGCGGCGATCGAGGCGATCGCGTTTTCCAGCGCCTCACGTGTGATCACGTGCGACGGGCGCACGTCGCGGCGAAGGAGATCCATGACGAGACGGCCGGCCTCCTCGGCCGCCTCGTTCTTGCCGGGTGCCAGCGCCGGGATGCCGTTGAGGCCGGCCGGGCTGATCCCGAGGAAGTCGAGGGCAGTCGACATCGTGTTCGCGGTGAACTGGCCGCCGCAGGCGCCGGCGCCGGGGCAGGCGACGCCCTCGAGCTCGTGCAGGTCGTCCGCGCTCATGCGACCGACTGCGTGGGCGCCGACCGCCTCGAAGACGTCCTGGATGGTCACGTCGCGGTCGCGGAACCGGCCCGGCGCGATGGAGCCGTTGTAGAGGACGAGCCCCGGCAGGTCGAGCCGCGCGAGCGCCATCACCGCCGCCGGGATCGTCTTGTCGCAGCCGACGAGGCAGACGAGCCCGTCGAGCAGGTGGCCGCGCGCGACGAGCTCGATCGAGTCCGCGATCACCTCGCGCGAGATGAGCGAGGCGCGCATTCCTTCGGTCCCCATCGAGACGCCGTCGGAGACCGACACCGTGTTGAACTCCACCGGTGTCCCGCCGGCGGCGCGCACGCCCGCCTTCACGTGCTTCGCCAGCTCGCGCTGGTTGAAGTTGCACGGCATCGTCTCGATCCAGGTCGTGGCGACGCCGACGAGCGGGCGCGCGAGATCGTCGTCGGTGAGCCCGATGCCCTTGAGCATCGCGCGCGCCGGAGCGCGCTCCGGGCCGTCCGTGAGCGCGGCGCTGTGCCGCTTGGCCGGGTCGGATGGGCGTGCGTACGGGTCGCTCACAGGACTTCGGCTCCCTTCGCGGACACCCGGAGCCAGAAGACCTCGACATCGGGGAAGCGGGAGGAGAGCGCCGCGGCGCAGTCGTCGGCCGAACCGTGCTCGGCCCAGACGATCACGCTCGGGCCCGAGCCCGAGATCGTCGCCCCGCGCGCCCCCGGCGGAAGGTCGGAGCGGACCTCCTCCAGGAGCGGCGCGTGCTCGGCGCGGTACGGCTCGTGGAGCCGGTCCGTGAGGGACCTGGCGAAGAGATCCTCGGACTGGGTGGCAAGCGCGGCTCCGAGGGAGGCCGCGCGGCCCACCGTGTAGACGGCGTCGCCGAACGGCACCTGCTCGGGGAGGGCGGCCCGCGCCTCGGCGGTCGCCACCGTCGAGTCCGGGACGAGGGCGATCGGCTCGAGCGGGACCTTGTCCGCGAGGCGGTCGATGCGGCCCCCGACGGTCAGGCACGCGCCGCCCGCGAGCGCGGCGGCGAGGTTGTCGGCATGGCCCTCCAGCCGGAGGCCTTCCGAGAGGAGCCACTCGGGGTCGGGCTCCCGCCCCTTGACGTGTGCGGCGGCCACGAGGCCGAGCGCGATGATCGACGCGCTCGAGCCGAGGCCCCGCTCGCGGGGGATGCGGTCGTACCACTCGAACTTGAGGCCGTCGGCAGGGTCGATGCGCTCGAAGGCCTGGACGCCGAGATGCTCGCGGTCGGGCGTCCCGCCGTCGGTGATCACGACCTCGTTCCAGAGGTCGAGCGCCACGGCGGCGCAGTCGAAGCCGGCTCCCAGGTTGGCGGTCGTCGCAGGGGCGCGGACGGTGACCTTCACGCGGCTGCCTCCGCGATCGCGTCCGGGTCGGCGGGCACCGAGACCGGCGGGGTCGAGAGGCGCGCCGCCGCCTCCTGATCCTTGAGGCCGTGTCCGGTGATGACGCAGACGACGCGAGCGCCCGACTCCGGGCGCTCCTTGACGACGGCCGCCAGGCCGGCCGCGGATGCGGGCTCGCAGAAGAGACCTTCGAGCTCGGCCAACTCGCGCCATGAGGTGAGGATCTCCTCGTCCGAGAGCGACACGATCGCGCCGCCCGAGCGGGCGACGGTCGCCTCGGCGTCGGCCTGGTGCGCGGGCTCGGCGATCCGGATCGCGGTCGCCATCGTGTAGGCGCGGGTCGAGGACTCACCGGCGAGGAAGCGCGGGGTGCCCGCGCCGCCCGACTCGAAGCCGAGCCCGAACGCGCGGGTGTTTCCGCCGCCGCCGTAGGGGAGCGCGAGCACGTCCGGCGGTCCGTCGAGCGCCTCGACGATCTCGAACGCGGCCGTCTTCTGACCCTCGAGCCGGTGCGGGTTGAGCGAGTTCACGAGCGCGTGGGTGCCGCGGTTGGCAAGCTCCCGCGCCGCTCTCAACGCGACTTCGAACGGCCCTTGCACCTGGAGGACTCGCGCGCCCACGGCCTGAGCTTGCACGATCTTGCCGCGCGCCACCGCGCCTGCCGGCTGGAGGATCACCGCCGTGATCCCCGCTCGGGCGGCGTAGGCGGCGGCCGAGGCGGCGGTATTCCCTGTCGAGGCGCAGATGACCGCGCCGGCGCCCTCCTCGACCGCCTTCGAGACGGCGATCGTCATGCCGCGATCCTTGAAGCTCCCCGTCGGGTTTGCGCCCTCCCACTTGAGCCAGAGCTCGACGCCGAGCTTCTCGGAGAGGCGCGGTGCGCGGAGGAGGGGAGTCGAGCCTTCGCCGAGCGTGACCACGGGCGTCGCCTCCGTGAGGGGGAGCCGGTCGCGATAACGCTCGGCGAGCGAAGTCACGCCCAGCCGAGGCCTGCGATGCCGCGGTCGGAGATCACCGGGAGCGCGGACGGGGCCCCGCGCGTCTCCGGGAGCGACTCTATCTCCTGCAGGGCGCTCTTGAGGTCGCCCTCGGCGCCCTCGTGCGTGACGACGTGCAGCGTCGCGCTCCCGTTGCGCTGGTGCTGGACGAGGCGGGCGACGGAGATCCTGTGCGCCGACAGCCGCAGCGCGATCTGGGCGAGCACCCCGGCCACGTCCTCCACCTCGATCCGCAGGTAGTACGGCGAGCGCGCCTCGCCCTCCGGCAGTCGGTCGAGCTCGCGCCAGCACGCGTCGTTCTGCAGGAAGCCGGTCCCGGTCGTGCCGATGATCGAGACCATGTCGGCGACGACGGCGGAGGCGGTCTCCATCCCTCCGGCGCCCGGCCCCTCGAGCGTGATCTCGCGGATGGCGTCGCCCTGGAGCATGACCGCGTTCATGGCGCCCTCGACCGCGGCCAGCGGGTGGTGGCGGTCGACGAGCGCGGGCCCAACGCGGACGTCGATCTTCCCGTCGGTCAGCGTCGCCGCGCCGATCAGGCGTACGACCATCTCCATCTCGCGCGCAGCGCGGACGTGTTCGGACGTGACCTGCTCGATCCCGTCGAAGGCAACGTCGGCCAGCGTCGTGCGCGAGCCGAACGCGATCGTCGAGAGGATCGCCATCTTGGCGGCAGCGTCGGCGCCGTTCACGTCCTCGGTCGGGTCGGCCTCGGCGTAGCCGAGCCGCTGCGCGTCGGCGAGGGCGTCCGCGTACTCCGCGCCCTCCTCCATCTTCGTGAGGATGTAGTTCGTCGTCCCGTTCACGATCCCGAGCACGCGGTGCACGGTCGTGGCGACGAGCGCCTCGCGCAGGATCTTGATCACGGGGATCGCCGCGCACACGCTCGCCTCGAAACGGAGCTGGACGCCGGCCTCGGAGGCCGCGTGGAAGAGCTCGGCGCCCCGGCGGGCGATCAGCTGCTTGTTCGCGGACACGACCGGCTTGCCCGCGCGGAGGAGCTCGAGGACGTAGTCGCCGGTCGGCTCGACGCCGCCCATCACCTCGGCGACGAGTGCGACGGATGGGTCGTCGCGGATGGCGGCGAAGTCGGTCGTCAGGACGCCGTCGACCGGCGGCTCGGGGCGCTCCTTCGACGGGTCGCGCACGAGCGCGCGCACGACGCGCAGGCGGTGGCCGGTGGCGCGCTCGATGTCCTCGGCGTTCTCGGCGAGCAGCCGGTCCACCGCGGAGCCGACCGTGCCGTAGCCGAGCAGGGCGACAGGGACGTCGATCATCGGCTCAGATCATGGCTGTTGCGGCGAGCGGCTGCGGCGCCGGCCCCGCTCAGGTGCCGACGACCCGTGCCTCCGCGCCGAGCAGCCCTTCCTTGCCCGCGAGGTCGCGGAGCTCGCCGCCGACGGACTCGACCGGGTGGTGGGCCGCCATGCGTCGCAGCGCTGTAAGCCGTGGCCGGCCGGCCTCCTCCTCGGCGATCAGCTCCCGTGCGAAGGTGCCGTTGCGGATGTCCTCGAGGAGATGGCGCATCGTCGTGCGGACGTGCTCGTCGATGACGACCTGCCCGCGCGTGAGGTCGCCGTACTCGGCCACGTCCGAGATGGAGTGGCGCATGTAGGCGAACCCGCCCTCGTAGATCAGGTCGACGATGAGCTTGAGCTCGTTGATGCACTCGTAGTAGGCGATCTCGGGCTGGTAGCCGGCGTCCACGAGAATCTCGTAGCCCGCCTGCATGAGCGCGGTGACGCCGCCGCAGAGGACGGCCTGCTCGCCGAAGAGATCGCTCTCGGTCTCCTCCGCGAACGTCGTCTCGAGCATTCCCATGCGCCCGCAGCCGATGGCGGTTCCGTAGGCGAGGGCGAGGTCGAGCGCGCTTCCGCTCGCGTCCTGCGCCACCGCGACGAGCCCCGGGGTTCCCGCGCCCGCCTCGAAGAGCTGGCGGACGCGGTGCCCGGGCCCCTTGGGAGCGACCATGATCACGTCGTGCCCCGGCTCGGGCGTGATCTGCCCGAAGTGGACGTTGAAGCCATGGGCGAAGAGGACTGCAGCGTCCGGGTCGAGATTGGGGGCGACGTCGTTCTCGTAGACGCCCTTCTGGACATGGTCGGGAAGGAGGACGGCGACCAGCTGCGCGCCGCGAACGGCCTCCGGGATGGTGCGGACGGTCAGGCCGGCGTCCTCGGCGGCGGACCACGACGGGCTCCCGTCGCGCAGGCCGACCTCGACGTCGACGCCGGAGTCGCGCAGGTTGAGCGCGTGCGCGTGACCCTGGCTGCCGTAGCCGACGACGGCCACCTTGCCGGAGAGAAGATCGACGTTGCCTTCGCGGTGGATGGTTGCTGCCATGAGGTTCCTTTCTAGATGTCCGGCCGGTGTCTCACGCGCCCAACGGGGGCGGCTGCGACCAAGCCGGGCGCCGCGGTCGCTCGCGGCGCGTACTTGTCAGTACGTGCAAGGGCGACCGCGACGATCCGGCGCAGCGTCGCAGTCGTCATCCGTGGGTGTGGGAGGCGCCGGTCGGGCATCTGCTAGCGGAGGACGTGCTGTGGACGGGGGGCGCTGTTCGTTGAAGCGCGCGCGAGGCCGATGCGGCCGGTGCGCGCGAGCTCGGTGAGGCCGTGCGGTCGTAGGACCTCCTCGAAGGACTGGAGCTCGTCGGGCGTGCCGACGACCTCGAAGATGATCGCGTCGGGACCGAGGTCGGCCACGCGCGCGTCGAAGACCCCGGCGAGCGTCATCAGCTCGACGTGCCGGCTCGGGTCGGCCTTGACCTTGATGAGCGCGAGCTCTCGCTCGACCGCCTCGCCGGCTTCGAGCGTCGAGACGCGGAGGACGTTCACGAGCTTGTGCATCTGCTTCTCGATCTGCTCGAGCAGGTCGACGGGACAGTCGACGGTGAGCGTGATGCGCGAGACGTCGCGGCGCTCGGTCGACCCGACGGCGAGGCTCTCGATGTTGAACCCGCGGCGCGCGAACATGTTCGAGACGCGCGCCAGCGCACCCGGCTTGTTCTCGACCAGGACGGAGACCGTATGGGTCACGTCTGGACGGTCTCCTCGCTGAACTCGAGGACGTCGGTCGCCGCCGCGCCGGCCGGGATCATCGGGAAGCACTTCTCGGCCGGATCGCAGCGGGCGTCGACGACCGCGGTGCGGCCGCAGGCCATCGCCTCCTCGAGCACACTCTCGAGCTCGTCCTCGCAGTCGACGGTGAACCCGGCGGCCCCGTAGGCCTCGGCGAGCTGCGCGTAGTCAGGCACCTGGTGGGTCAGGTGCGTCTGGGAAAAGCGCTCGTCGTAGAACATCTCCTGCCACTGGCGCACCATCCCGAGCCAGCCGTTGTTGACGATCACGGCGACGATCGGCAGTCCCTCGAGAACGGACGTGGCCAGCTCCTGCGAGGTCATCTGGAAGCAGCCGTCGCCGTCGATGCAGACGACGGTCGCATCCGGCCGTGCCGCCTTGGCGCCGATCGCCGCGGGGAGGCCGTAGCCCATCGTGCCGAGACCGCCCGAAGTGATGAAGCTCCGCGGCCGGTCGCAGACGAGGTACTGCATCGCCCACATCTGGTGCTGGCCCACGCCGGTCGTCCAGACGACGTCGTCCCGATCGCCCGCGAGGTCACGCAGGGTCTCGACGACCGCCTGCGGCTTCAGGAACTCGCCCTCGCGCCGGTAGCGGTACGGGTAGGCGTCGCGCCACTCGTCGAGCTGGCGCCGCCAAGCGTCTGGGCCTTCGTGATCGGGCTCGGCCAGTGTCCGCACCGCCTCGGTGAGCTCGGAGAGCGCGAGCTTCAGCGGTCCGGTGATCGGGATGTCGGCGTGCCGGAGCTTGCCGATCTCGGCCGCGTCGATGTCGAAGTGGACGACCTTCGCGCCCTGTGCGAACGCATCCAGCTTGCCCGTGACGCGGTCGTCGAAGCGGGCGCCGACGGCGACGACCAGGTCGGCCTTGTTCAGCGCCCAGTTCGCCCACTTGGAGCCGTGCATGCCTGGCGGCCCGTAGCAGAGCGGGTGCGACTCCGGGAATGCCCCCTTGGCCATCAGCGTGGCCACGACGGGGATGCCGGCGGTCTCGGCGAGCTCGCGGAGCTCGCCGCAGGCGTCGCCGTTGATCGCGCCGCCGCCGACGTAGAGGACAGGCCGCGAGGCGGCGAGCAGGGCTCTCGCCGCTTCGCGGACCTGTCTTGGGTGGACGCTGGCAGGCGGCTTCCACCCGGGAAGATCGACTCGATGGGGGTAGGCAAAGTCGATCTCCGCCTCCTGCACGTCCTTGGCGATATCCACGAGGACCGGGCCGGAACGGCCCGTTCGGGCGATGTGGAACGCCGCCTTGAGGACGTGCGGGAGCTCTTCGACGTCCTGCACGAGCCACGAGTGCTTGACGATGGGGAGCGTGATGCCGGTGGCGTCGGTCTCCTGGAACGCGTCGGTGCCGATCAGGCTCGAGCGCACCTGGCCGGTGATGCAGACGAGGGGCGTCGAGTCCATCCAGGCGTCGGCGATCGGCGTGACGAGGTTGGTGACCCCCGGGCCGGACGTGGCGAGCGCGACGCCCACCCTGCCCGAAGCCCGTGCGTAGCCCTCGGCCATGTGGCCGGCGCCCTGCTCGTGCCGGGCGAGGACGTGGCGGACGGTCGTCCCTCGCGCGAAGCCGTCATAGAGCGGCAGGATCGCGCCGCCCGGGATGCCGAAGACGACGTCGACGCCCTCGGCCTCGAGCGAGCGGAGGATCGCGTCCGAGCCGAGCATCCTCATGCGAACGCCCTCTCGAACTCGGCGTCACGCCGTGCCGACGGGAGCGTGGCGAGCAGTGCGTCGGTGAACTCGCGCGTCGTCGCGCCGGCGCCCGACGAGACCATGTCCGGCGTGCGCACGCCGTGCTCCAGCGCCTCGAGGACGCCGCGTTCGAGCGTGTGCGCGGCGCTGCGCTCGCCCAGTCCCTCGCCGAGGAGCAGGGCGACGGCGAGGAGCATCGCGCTCGGGTTGGCCACGCCCTGGCCGGCGATCTCGAGCGCCGAGCCGTGCGTGGGCCCGAAGACGCCCTTGCCGTCCTGACCGACGCGTCCGGAGGCCACGAGCCGCTCGCCCTCGTGGGCGAACGCTGCCGTCGAGGCCAGGGCCTCGGCGAACGGCTGCTCGCTGGCGATCACGTCGTAGCGCGACGGGTCGCGGAGGAGCCCTTTGACGGCCGCCTCGAAGCGCTCGTGCTCGACCTGGACGCCCGCGCGGCGCTCCGTGCCGGCCTCGACCGAGTCGAGCCACGCGTCGCTGTCGCCCACCGACGTCAACCGGGCCCGGCGGCTTACAGCGAGCCGGAACGCGCGGTCGACGGCCAGGTCGGCGGCGCCGTCGACGAGCGGGCTCACGACGGCGAGCTCGCTCCCCCGCGCGCAGACACGGGTGATGCGCCAGGAGAGGTCGAGCTCGGCCTTGACGACCTCGAGCGCGGGCTCGCGAGTCGTGGCCACGAGCACGGCATCCGCCTCGGCGCACGCCGCCCGCGTGAAGGAGGGCAGTGGATGGCCGAACCGGCGCACGGCGTCGCCGCCGAAGGGCACGTGCAGCTCCTCGACGCCGAAGCCGTGCATGCGCGACACCGCGCGGAGCGCGCGGCTCGCCTCGGCGGTCATCTCCGGCCCGATGCCGTCGCCCGAGAGGAGCGCGACCGTGTAGCGCTTCTTCCTCATCTGACGCTCACCTCCTCGAACACGTCCAGGAGGGTCACGTGCTTGCGCGTGTCGGCGAGCTCCTTGAAGCGGGCGAAGGCGTCGCGCAGCGCGTCGGCGTCGAGATCCATCCCGGCGGCCGTGCACGCCCGCGCGAACGCGTGCCGGCCCGAGTGCTTCCCGAGCGGCAGCGACATCTCGAGGCCGAGCTCGGTCGGGTCCATGATCTGGTAGGTCTCGGCGTCCTTGAGCATCCCGTCCTGGTGGATGCCGGCCTCGTGGGCGAACGCGTTCGCGCCCACGATCGCCTTGTTGCGCTGGACGCCGTAGCCGGTCAGCTCGGAGACGAGCCGGGACGTGCGGCCGATCTCGCCGACGTCGATGCCCGTCTGGCACTCGAAGGTCGCCTCGCGCACGCGGAGGGCCATGACGACCTCCTCGAGCGCGGCGTTGCCGGCGCGCTCGCCGAGGCCATTGATCGTGCATTCGATCTGGGTGGCCCCGGCTGCGACGCCGGCAAGGGTGTTGGCGACCGCGAGGCCCAGGTCCTGGTGGCAGTGAACCGAGAGCGTGACGTTGAGGAGCTGGAGGCAGCGCGAGCGCACGTCGCGGAGGAACGCGGCGTACTCGTCTGGCAGGCAGTAGCCCACCGTGTCCGGGAGGTTGATCGTCGTCGCGCCGGAGCGCACGGCCTCGCGGCACACCTCGGCCACGAAGTCCGGGTCGGAGCGCGTCGCGTCCTCGCAGGAGAACTCGACCTCGTCGGCGAGGCTGCCCGCATAGGCGACGGCCCAGCGCGCCTGTTCGACGACCTCGGCCGGCTCCATGCGGAGCTTGCGCTCCATGTGGATCGGGCTGGTGGCGAGGAAGACGTGGATGCGCGACCGCTTCGCGCCGGCAAGGGCCTCGGCGGCTGCGTCGATGTCCTCTTTCCTCGTCCTGGCGAGGGAAGCGACGGTGGGACGCTCGACTGCCGCGGCGACTGCGCGGACGCCTTCGAAGTCTCCCGGCGAGGAGACCGCGAACCCTGCCTCGACCACGTCGACTCCGAGCCGCTCGAGCTGCGTCCCGATCTCCGCCTTCTCGTCAGGCGAAAGCGCGATGCCGGGCGATTGCTCGCCGTCGCGCAACGTCGTGTCGAAGATCGTGATTCTGCGGCTCACTGCTCATCCTCCTTGCCTCCGGACGGAGGCGCACTACTTCTGTGAAAAGGTCGGCGTATGCGCCTGCTCGGCGCGTGAGCGTGTTCTCCCCCTAGAGGGGGAGAATGCCGAGGAGAATGACGACGAGGCCGCGCGGCGACGTCTCGGCGGAGCCGATGACGCGCTCGGATGTGAGTGCGGCGCTCGTCAAGCTGACTGCAGTGTGGTGAAACCTTCCTGCGCTTGTCAAGCCCCTATGTGACCAATCGGGGTCGAAACCGTGCCGGGGTTGCGTGCGGGATCGTTCGGGCATAGCCTCGCGAGCCGTGAGCGACACCCACTTCGACGCCGTCGTGGTCGGCTCCGGGTTCGGGGGCTCCGTGCTCGCGTACCGGCTGGCCGAAGCGGGCAAGTCGGTCTGCGTCCTGGAGCGCGGGAAGCCGTATCCGCCGGGCTCGTTCCCGCGCAGCCCGGCCGACCTCGGGAAGGCATTCTGGGATCCCAGCGAGGGGCTGTACGGAATGTTCAACCTCTGGTCGTTCAAGGGGATCGGCGCCCTCGTCTCGAGCGGGCTCGGAGGCGGTTCGCTCATCTACGCAAACGTGCTCCTCCGCAAGGACGAGAAGTGGTTCGTCCAGGAGGACCTGGCAAACGGCGGCTACGAGCACTGGCCCGTTACGCGCGCCGACCTCGACCCGCACTACGACGCGGTCGAGCGGATGATGAACGCGCAGCGCTACCCCTTCGAGCACGCGCCGTTCGACCGCTCCGCCAAGACCGCGGCGTTCCGCGAGGCCGCCGGGAAGCTCGGCCGCGAGTGGATCCTCCCGCCGCTGGCCGTCACGTTCGCGAACGAGGGGGAGGACCCCGCTGTCGGCGTGCCGATACGCGAGGAGCACGAGAACCTGCACGGGCTGCCCCGCTACACGTGCCGGCTCACCGGCGAGTGCGATATCGGCTGCAACTTCGGCTCGAAGAACACACTCGACTACAACTACCTTTCCGCGGCGAAGCGTCACGGAGCGGAGATCTGGACACGTCGCGAGGTCCGCTCGTTCGCGCCACGCCAGGGTCACGGCTACGTCGTCCGCTACGTCGAGCACGACGTCGCGGACGAGGGCCGCAAGCTCAAGACGAGCGACCCCGCCGTGCGTCCGGTGCGCGAGCTGACGTGCGATCGCCTCGTCCTCTCGGCCGGCGCGCTCGGGTCGACCTATCTCCTGCTCAAGAGCCGGCGCGACTTCCCGGACCTGAGCCCGCGGCTGGGCTCCCGCTTCGGCGGCAACGGCGACCTGCTCACCTTCGCGCTCAAGGCGAGCTACCCGGACGGCTCGCCGCGGCGGCTCGACGCGGAGTTCGGTCCGGTGATCACGAGCGCGATTCGGGTGCCGGATGCGCTCGACGGCGGCGAGGGCCGCGGCTTCTACGTCGAGGACGCGGGCTTCCCGCAGTTCATGAGCTGGATCATCCAGACGACGCAGGGGCCGGGTGCTCTCTGGCGCTACCGGAAGGTGGCGGCGCGCATCATCATGAGCCTCCTGCGACGCAAGCCAGAGGGGGACCTCTCCGCCGAGGTCGCCGAGCTCCTGTCGGACTCGCGCGTCTCGGCCGGCTCGCTGCCGCTTCTCGGGATGGGCCGCGACATCCCGGACGGCACGTTCTCGCTGAAGGACGAGGAGCGCCTCCAGCTCGACTGGGTGAAGGCCAAGTCCGGCCCGTTCTTCGACGGGCTCGGGGACTTCGCGCACGAGATCGCCGACGCGCTGGGCGCCAAGTTCCAGCGCAACCCGACCTGGTACCTCGGACGCCTCATCACCGTGCATCCGCTCGGCGGCTGCCCGATGGGGCGGACCGCGGACGAGGGCGTCGTCGACGAGTACGGCGAGGTCCACGGCTACCCGGGCTTCACGATCGCGGACGGCTCGGTCATGCCGGGCCCGGTCGGCCCGAACCCGTCGCTGACGATCGCCGCGCTCGCTGACAGGTTCGCGGAGCGCGCGACGGCTAGAGGAAGCGCCTGACGAGCGTCCGGGCGCCGACGGCGAGAAGGAGGGCGCCGACGGCCAGCGCCATCAGCTCGCCGATCGTCGTGGCGGCGTCCGGTGACGTGGTGCGATCCAGGAGCCCGCTCGCGACGATAGCCCCTCCCCAGAGGACCCCGATCGAGCCGAGGATCGTCGCGCGCACGGTCGGATCATCGGCGCGGGAAACCGCCGTCTTGAGAGTGGATTCACGGATACTGCAGCCGTGCCGAACGAGACCGGAAAGGACGGCAAGCCGATCCTCCAGCTGGCCTCGCCGGAGGAGTGGGAAGCGTGGCTCGACGCCGAGCACGCGGGCTCCGACGGGGTCTGGCTGAAGTTCGCCAAGAAGGGCTCCGGCGTGACGACCGTCCTCTACCCGGAGGCCCTCGACGTGGCGCTCTGCTTCGGTTGGATCGACAGCCAGGTGATGACGCTCGACGAGCGTTTCTACCTGCAGAAGTTCACGCCCCGCCGCTCGAAGAGCAAGTGGTCGAAGATCAACGTCGAGAAGATCGAGACGCTGACGAAGGCGGGCAGGATGAGGCCGGCCGGCCTCGAGCAGGTGGAGCTCGCGAAGGCCGACGGGCGCTGGGACGCGGCGTACTCGTCGCCCGCGAACATGACCGAGCCGCCCGACCTGAAGAAGGCGCTGAAGGCGAGCCCGAAGGCGGCCGAGTTCTGGGCGACGCTGAACAAGTCGAACAGGTTCGCCGCGATCTACCAGCTCGAGGACGCGAAGAAGCCGGAGACGCGCGAGCGGCGCCTCGCGAAGTTCATCGGGATGTTCGAGCGCGGCGAGAAGCTCTACTGAGTCTTCGTCGCCGTGAAGCAGAACTGGGTCACGGAGAAGAAGAACTCGCCGCGCTCGCCCAGCTCGCGCTGCTCGTTCGCCCAGGCGGTCGCCGCCGCCTCGGTGAAGTCCTGGAGGCCGGCGATGTAGTCCTCGATCAGCGGTAGGTTGGCGCCGCCGTACGTCTCCGGGTCGAGCTCGGTCGTCGCGAAGACGTGTCCTTCGGCGCGGACGTCTTCGAAGCCGGCGCGGCGGAGGTCGCCTGCGAGCGTGCGCGGGAGCGCCGGGTGGGCGAGGTGCTCGTCCCAGGCGCTCAGCGCGCGCCGCATGCGCTCCGGGTCCGCCGAGTGCCACGAGAGCGTCGTCCAGTCGACGTCCCACAGGACGACGCGGCCGCCGGGGCGGAGCGCGCGGTGGATCTCCGCGAGCACCGCCGGGGGGTTGTTGACGTACTCGAGCACCTGCACGGAGAGCGCCGCGTCGAACTCGTTGCTCTCGACCGGAAGCGAGGTCGCGTCGCCCTCGTGGAAAGCGACGTTCGGGTGCGCCTCGGTGCGGCGCGCGGCGATGGCGAGCATCGCCGGGCTGACGTCGACGCCGACGACGGAGCCTTCCGGGCCGACGGCATCCAGGAGCTCGGCGACGTAGAAGCCCGGTCCGCAGCCGGCGTCGAGGATCCGCTCGCCCGGCTGGGCGCCGAGTGCCTCGTGAACCAGGCGCCGGCGGCGGAGGATGTCGCGGGTGCGGTAGAGGACCTCGAGCTGCTTGCCTCGGCTCTCGTCGAAGTCGAGCCCGCCCATGGCGGCCTACGGATGGATGCGCGGGCGGAAGAACATGTGCGTCTTGTCGCTGCCCTTCAGCGCTGTCCTAGCCCGACCCTCGTCGAGCCAGTTCTCGTGCGGCGCGACTGCTTTCGGCCATTCGCCGTCGTGGAGATCCTCGACGTGCCGCTGCATGGCGATGTCCGCCATCAGGTAGCCGTGGTTCTCGAGGACGGCGATCTCGCCCTCCGAGAAGACGTCCAGGTCGATGCGGATCGGGGCGATGTAGTCGCGGATGAGGTCCTCCGAGTAGGCGCTGTGCTCCGCCTCGAGGTGGTAGCTCGAGGGCTTCGACGCGATGCCCCAGTAGGCGCCCTGAAGCTGGTTGGCCAGGAAGTTCGAGATGAGCCAGCGCTTGCGCACCTCGGTCGCCTGCTCGAGGAGGATGACCCCCTGGCGAAGCGCGCTCCAGAGCCAGCCGACCTGAGGCTCCGGCTTGAACGAGGGCGCCGCGTCGGAGACGAGGACGGTCTCGTGGTCCTGCCAGACCGGCTCGACCCCGAGGTTGTCGAACATGCCGCCGTCGGACAGGTCGATCTCGCGGACGAGCTCGTCACGGTCGGGCTCTCGGTACGTGCCGTCCTTCAGGCTCGACGGGCTCTGCTTCGCCTTGACGACGCTGAACGCCCCGGGCACGCAGGAGGAGGCGGCGACGGCCTGCGCGAGCGTCCACGCGCCCAGCGGCCCGTAGCCCGCCTGTCCGCTCCCCACCCGGCGCTTGCCGGTGTCGAAGACCCACTGGTCGCGGAAGCGCATGTCGCTGGCGAGGAAGACGAAGCGCGGCGTCTCGGGCAGGTCCTCGAGCCGGCCGGGCGCCGGGCCCTGCGCGTACGCGGCCGCCAGGGCCTCGCTCTGCGCGCCCGGCGTGAACCACTTGTTCGGCTTCAGGCGGGCCAGGGCCGCGCCGGTGCGCGGGTCCGCCGCGGCGAACTTCCGCATCGGCTTCGCGACTCCCTCGTCGAAGCCGTCGATCGGGTTGCCGGGCTCGCGCTTCGCGCCCTTGATGAACGTGGCCAGCTGCGCGGCCATGATGCTTCCGCCCGAGACGGACGTGAACGTGTCGATCTTGGAGAGGACCCCGAGCTCGTTCATCCGGCGCAGAGCTCCGAGATGGAAGAGCGCCGCGCGGTCGCCGCCTCCCGACATGCAGAGCGCCAGGCCCTTCCGAGGCCCGGGCTGGGGCAGGTAGGACGAGATGCCGTGCTGGGTGGCGTCGTCGCTCATGCGACGGGAGCGTAGACAGACATGATCTGCTCGATCATCTCCTCTCGCGAGTCGAAGCGCCGCTCGTCGTAACAGCCGAGCGGATGCTCGAGGACGTTGTAGAGACACTTGTTGCAGTACGTGCAGGGCCGGGGCGGCAGGTCGTGGCCGGCCCGGAAGAGCTCGACGAGGTCGTTGTTGGCGACGAGCCCGCGCGCGATCGAGACGGCGTCGCAGTCCCCGCGCTCGATCGCGCCCGCGATGAGGGAGGCCTGCTGGAACCCGCCGGTGACGATCACGGGGATGCCGACGGCCTTCTTCACCGCGGCCGCGTCCGGCAGCGAGCGGGCGGGGACGGTCGCCGGATCGCGCTCCCAGCGCTTCTGCATGACCCGGTTTGCGGGCCAGAGGCGGAAGAGCAGGTAGTTGCGGAAGGTGTTCCTGCCGCTCGAGAGCATGATGTCGTAGCTGTGAACCATGTCCTCCAGGGCGAACCCGCCGGCGGGGTTCTCGGGGTGGGGGAAGGTGCTCCCGGAGGAGACGTGGATGGCGTCCGCGCCGGCCTCCTCGAGCCAGCGGCAGACCTGCACCGAGTCCTCGATCGTGTTCCCGGCGCCGAGCCAGGGGAGGAACGCGTTCGCGTGCTCCGTTGTCGAGACCTTCACCTGGACGTGGAAGTCGTGCCCGACCTCGGCCCTGATCCCCTTCACGGTGTCGAGGAGCAGCCGGGCGCGGTTCTCGAGCGGACCGCCGTACTCGTCTTCGCGCTCGTTGATGGCAGAGGAGAGGAACTGCGTGAAGAGGTAGCCGTTTGCGCCGTGGATCTCGACGCCGTCGAGCCCGGCTTCGCGGGCGCGCCGGGCTCCCGCCGCGAACGAGCGCTTGATCTCCTCGAGGTCGGCCCTGGTCGCGCGCTCCGCCTCGAAGCCGTGCAGCGGGTCGGGCTTGTTCGTCGAGGAAAGGCCCTTCCCGAAGGTCACGGTGGGGATGTCGCGCTGGCGCCCTGCGTGTGCGAGCTGGACGACGTACTTGCAGTCGTGCTCGTGGACGCGCTCGCCGAGCTCGCGCCAGAATGGGATGCGCTCGTCGCTCTCGATGCCCGCGAAGCTCGGCACGATTTTCCCGCGCTCGTCGACGGCCGTCCAGGCCGAGAGGATCGCGCCGACGCCGCCGCGCGCGAACTTCAGCTCCCAGTTGATGCGCGTCTGCGAGCCGGCACCGTCGTAGTCGTCGAAGCGGCCCGAGATGTTCGAGCGCAGGATCCGGTTCTTGATCTCGAGGTTGCGGAACTTCAGCGGCTGGAAGATCGCCTCGGCGCTCACTTCTCACCCGCCCCGACGTAGACGGAGAGCGCCTCTTCGATCATCTCCTCGTGTGAGTCGAACCGCTTTTCCTCGTAGCAGGCGAGCGGATGCTCGATGAACGAGAACAGGCACTTGTTGCAGTACGTGCAGGGCCTTGGCGCACGGTCGAGGCCGCGCTCGAAGTGGCGCACGAGGTCGGGGTTGGCGACGAGCGGCCGCGCGATCGTGACGCCGTCGCAGTCGCCGCGCTCGATCGCCGCGCCGATGACCGACGCGGTCTGGAACCCGCCGGTGACGACGACCGGGATCGAGACGGCCTGCTTGACCGCGCGGGAGTCGGCGAGGTTGATGCCTTCGACCTCGCTGTCACGGTGCGGTCGCGTCCACCACCAGCCGAAGGCCTTGGCGAGCGGCGGCGTGCGGAACATCAGGTAGTTGCGAAACGTGTTCTTCCCGCTCGAGAGGAGGACGTCGTAGGTCTTGACGACCTGCGCCGCGGGGAACTCGCCGGCCGGGTTGCGCGGATGCGGGAACCCGCCGCCCGCGGAGATGTGCAGGTAGTCGGCGCCCGCCCCCTCGAGCCACTTACACATCTGGATGGACTCCTCGATCGTGTTCCCCTTCGGGAGCCACGGGAGCAGCTCGTTCAGGCGCTCCTGGATCGAGATCTTGTAGCCGACGCAGAAGTCTGGGCCCACCGCCTCGCGGATCGCGCGGACGACCTCGAGCCCGAAGCGCGCCCGGTTCTCGAGCGGTCCTCCGTACTCGTCGTCGCGGTCGTTGATCCCGGACGAGAGGAACTGCGTCGGGAGCATCCCGTTCGCACCGGCGACCTCGATTCCGTCCAGCCCGGCCTCCTTCGCGCGCCGCGACGCCGCGGCGAACTGCTCGACCACCTCCTGGATCTCCGGCACGGTCATCGCCTTGGCCGGGAAGCCGTTCAGCGGCTCCGGCTTGCTCGACGAGGACTGGGCCTTGTCCCACTGGAGGTAGGGGAGGATCCGCTCGCGGCCCGCGTGGACGATCTGGAGGATGTAGGGGCAGCCCGCCAGGCGCACCTTGTCGCCGAGGTCACGCCAGAAAGGGATCGACTCGTCGGAGTCGATGTGCGCGTAGCCGGGGACGATGCTGCCGTGCGCATGGATCGGCGCGTTCGACGAGATGATGGCCCCGACGCCGCCGCGGGCGAACTTGAGGTCCCAGTTCACGCGCACCTGCGTGCCGGAACCGTCGTAGTTGTCGAAGCGGCCGGCGACGCTCGAGCGCAGAACGCGGTTCTTGACCTTCAGCGGCCCGAGCTGGAGCGGCTCGAAGACGGCCTCGGCGCTCATTTCACCTCGGCCGGAAGGGGCGCCCCCTCGTAGACCGACATGATGTGGCGGATCATCTCGTCCTTCGACGAGTAGCGCTTCTCCTCGTAGCAGCCGAGCGGGTTCTCGACGAAGTTGATCAGGCACTTGTTGCAATACGTGCACGGCTGCGGCGCCCGGTCGTGTCCCTCCTGGAACAGGTTCGGGAGGTCGGGGTTCGCAATCAGCGTACGGCCCATCGTCACGCCGTCGATCGACCCGTCCTCGATCGCCTTCGCGATCACCGACGCGGTCTGGAACCCGCCCGCGCACAGGATCGGCACGTCCACCTGGCGCTTGATCTCGCGCGCGAGCTCGAGGTTGATGCCCTCGATCCCGTGCTCTCGGATCCGCCGCTCCCAAACCCAGGCGAAACCCTTGTTAATCGGCGGCGTGCGGAACATGAGGTAGTTCCGGAACGTGTTCTTGCCGCTCGACAGCATCGTGTCGTACGAGCGGATGACGTCCGCGATCGGGAACTTGCCGGCCGGGTTGCGCGGGTGCGGGAAGAGGTAGCCGGACGAGATGTGCAGTCCGTCGACGCCGTCCTCGATCAGCCACTTGCAGACCTGGATCGACTCCTCGAGTGTCGTGCCCTCCTTCGCCCACGGGAAGAGAGCCTTCCCGTCGTCGATGGCGCTGATCTTGAACTGGAGGTGGAAGTCGTCCCCGATCTCCTTGCGCATCGCGCGCACGATCTCGCGCGCGACGCGCGCCCGGTTCTCCAGCGAGCCGCCGTACTCGTCGTCGCGGTCGTTGATAGCCGGCGAGAGGAACTGGGTGATGAAGTAGCCGTTGCAGCCGTGGATCTCGATGCCGTCGAGCTCGGCCTCCCGCGCGCGGCGCGCGGCCTGCGCGAAGCTGTCGACGACCTCGGCGATCTGCTCGCGTGTCGCCCGCTCGCAGCGGAACCCGTGCACGGGGTCGGGCTTGTCCGTCGAGGAAAGCCCGGTCTCGTACTGGACGCTGGGAATGTCGCGCTGCCGGCCCGAGTACGCCAGCTGGACGATGTACTTCGCGCCTGCGTCGCGCACGCGCTGCCCGAGCTCCTTCCAGAACGGGACCTTGTCGTCCGAGTCGAGGTGCGCGTAGTTCGGGACGATCAGCCCGCGCGGGTGCACGGGCGTGTTCGAGGAGATGACAGCGCCGATCCCGCCGCGCGCGAACTTGACGTCCCAGTCGATCCGCGTCTCCGTGCCCGACCCGTCGTAGTTGTCGAACCGGCCGGAGATGCTCGAGCGGAAGAGGCGGTTCTTCACCTCCAGGTTGCGGAACTTGAGCGGCTCGAAGATCGGCCGCGCGGTGGCCGAGGTCACACGGGTCTTTCCGTTGGTCTTGCGAGAAGCGCTGGACGGCATGCTGGGTCACCTCTCGAACAGGAGCAGCCACGCTACGACTCCTGCCCCGCGCCGTCAAGAAACGCGCTGCTTGACACAAGAAAAGGCCGTAGCTAGCGTCGGGCGGCCGCCAGTGGAGATCGCAGCCCTAGCCAGCTTTCTCGCGCCGCTCCTGCCGTACGTCGTGCAGGCGGGCCAGAAGGTTGCGGGAAAGGCCGCCGACGTGATCGGCGAGGAGGCTGCGACCTACGCCGAGAAGCTCTGGGAGCGGCTCCGGCCCGACGTCGAGTCGAAGCCGGCCGCCAAGGATGCGGTCGAGGACGTCGCGAAGAATCCTGAGAACGAGGACGCGCTCGCCGCGCTGCGCAGGCAGCTCACGAAGCTGCTCGAGGAGGACGAGGCGCTCAGAGCCGACCTGACGAAGATCTGGGACGAGGCGAGGGCGGCGAACGTCGTCACGGCCTCCGGCGAGCGGTCGGTCGCCGTCGGAGGCGACGTCTCGAGCTCCACGATCATTACGGGCGACCAGGTCAACACGGACCAGTCCTGATGGCTGCGACGGGCGCGCGGAGCGTCGCCGTCTCCGGCGACGTCCGCAACAGCGTCATCGTCACCGGCGACAACGTCAACCTGCAAGTCCAGCTCGACGGAATCGACGGCGCGCTGCTGCACCGGCTCCGTGAGGTCGCCAACCCGGTCGCACTGCCTGTCCCGATCGACTCGAGGCCGCGCCGCTACCCGGACCATGTCGACCGTGAGAGCGAGGCCGGCGCCGTCATCGCCGCCGCGCAGCAGGGCGGGGTCATCAACGTCTACGGCGAGGCGGGCATCGGCAAGACCCACGTCCTCTCACACGTCGCCCACGACCCGGCCGGAGGCGCGCTCCCGGACGGGATCGTGCACGTCGACGCGCTGGATGCTCCCCTCGACGACGCCCTGCAGGCGCTCTTCGAGGAGTTCTACGACTGCGGCAACCCCGCCGTGCGGCCCTCGCGCAGTAGCCTGCGGCGCGCGCTTCACGACCGCCGCGCCCTCGTCGTCGTCGACGACCTCGGGCTCCAGCGGGAGGAGGCGCAGGCCGTCCTCTCCGCGGCGCCGGGCTGCGCGTTCGTCATCGCCTCGACGGCGCGGACCGTCTGGGACGGCGAGGCGATCCAGCTCGCCGGCCTGCCTCCCGAGTTCGCGCTCGCGATCGTCGAGCAGGAGATCGGCCGTCCGCTCACCCCGGACGAGCGCGTCGAGGCCGAGTCGCTCTGCAACGCGCTCGGCGGGCATCCATGGCGGATCCGGGAGGCGGCGGCCCGGGCGCGGGACGAGGGGCGGTCGCTCGCCGAGGCGGCCCGTGCGCTCGACCCCACCGCGACGTTCGCAGCCCTGACGAGCGGCGAGGAGGGCGTCCTCGCCGGCCTCGCAGCCGTGGGCGGCGGCCCCGTCGGGCTCGATCACGTGCGGGAGCTCAGCCCCGTCGAGGACGTGCGCCCGGTCCTGGAGGGGCTCGAGCGGCGCCATCTCGTGCTCACGCACAGCCCGCGCTACAGCCTGCCGGAGCCGCTGGCGGAGGAGATCGGTCGCCGAACCGACCTCGACTCGCTCCGTGCCCGGGCCCTGGAGCATTTCACCGTCTGGGCCGAGCGCGAGCCGAGTGCTGGGGCGGTCGCGGCCGAGCGGCCGGCGGTGCTCGAGCTTCTCCGCTGGGCGAGCCGGACAGGGCGGGACAAGGAGGCGATCCGCCTTGGCCGGGCCACCGAGGACGCCTTCGCCGCGGCGGGCCGCTTCGGGACGTGGGGCGCCGCGGTCGAGACCGTTCTCGCCGCCGCCCGCCGGCTCGGGGACCTCCACGAGGAGGCCTGGGCGCTCCACCAGCGCGGAACGCGGACGTTCGTGCTCGACGAGAGCAAGGCCGCGCTCCCGGATCTCGAACGCGCGCGCGACATCCGCCGGCAGATCGGCGACCAGCGCGGCGAGCGGGCGAGCCAGGACAACATCGACGTCATCCAGGGCGGCGCCCCGTGGTGGCGCTTCGGCGACAGCGGCAGCAAGTGGTGGCTCGTCGCGCTCATCGGCATCGGCCTCGTGCTCATCGCAGCGGCCGTGGGCGGCGCGCTTGCGCTCCGCGACGACGACGAGGGCCCGACGACCACGACCGGCGGTCTGCTGGTCGTGCCGGGGGTCGTGGGCGAGTCCCTCGAGGACGCGATCGCCGAGCTCGAGGACGCCGGGCTTCAGGCAGCCGTCGCGCAACCGCCTCCGGAGGATCTCGACCCGATGGTCACCGAGCAGGATCCCGCGGAGGGGGCGGAGGTCGAGCCCGGCTCGGTGGTGAACCTCGTCGCCGTCGCCCAGTCGGCGCGCGTGCCGGATGTCCGCGGGCTCGGAGAGCGCGCCGCGCTGAATGCTCTGGCGAACGCCGGTCTCACCGGCCGGGTGACCGAAAGGGCGTTCTCGGATCAGGTGCCTGCCGGCCAGGTCTCCGCGCAGGACCCGGAACCCGGGGAAATCGTCCCGCTCGAGTCCATAGTCGAGCTAACCGCCTCGCTCGGCCCGCCGCCGGATCTCGCGGTCCAGATCGACGCAATGGATCCGGTCTGCGACGGGGGCTGCCAGGTTTCGGTGACGTTCACCGTCACGACCGTCAACGACGCACCCGTGAGGGAGCCGTTCGACGTGCTCATCGAGGTGACCCCCGATGGTGCGATGACCATCGAGATCGGCGGCCTCGAGGCAGGTCGGCCGCTGCAGCAGACCGTCACCGTTGAAGTCGAGGAGAACTGCTTCGATCCCGACTGCACGGCCATCGTCACGGTCGATCCCGAGGAGCGCATCCCCGACCCGAACCGCGAGAACAACCGCGCCGAGTTCACGGACTCGGGGGTCGACCTGACCTGAGCTACTCGGCGGTGACGTAGGCGGCGGTGAGGCCGCCGTCGACGAGGAACGTCGACCCGTTCACGTACGAGGACTCGTCGCTCGCCAGGAAGAGCGCGCCGTAGGCGATCTCCTTGGCCTGAGCCAGGCGGCCCATGGGCAGGTGCTGGAGCCGGCGCTCCAGGGCGCCGGGGGTCTCCGCGAAGAGGCGCATGAGGAGCGGCGTCTCGACCGGCCCCGGGCAGATCGCGTTCACGCGGATGCCCCGGCGCGCGAACTCGACGGACAGCTCGCGGCTCAGCGAGAGCACCGCGCCCTTGGAGGCCGTGTAGGAGATCTGCGAGGTCGCCGCGCCCATGAGGGCGACGAACGACGCCACGTTGATCACAGAGCCGCCGCCGCGCTCCAGCAGGTGCGGGATGCCGAACTTGCAGCAGAGGTAGACGCCCTTCGTGTTCACGTCCTGGACCTGCTGCCATGCCTCCAGCTCGGTGTCCAGGATCGACCCGTCGCCCTCGGGCATGATCCCGGCGTTGTTGTAGAGGACGTCGATGCCGCCGTAGCGCTCGGCCGCGGCGGCGTACATCGCCTCGACGCTCGCTGCGTCGGCCACGTCGACCTCCTGGAAGAACGCCTCGCGGCACTCGGAGGCGGTCTTCTCGCCGTTCTCGCGGGACACGTCGGCGACGCAGACGCTCGCGCCCTCCTGGGAGAAGAGGAGCGCCGCCTCGCGGCCGATGCCGCCCGCGGCGCCGGTGATGACAGCGACTTTTCCGTCGAGCCGGCCCATGCCGGCGGAAGACTAACCCGCCGTGAGCTTCTGCATGAGCGCATCAAGCCGATCCCAGCGGGGATCCGTTCCCGGCTCGGGCTTCTCGTTCCACCAGACCAGCACGACGTTCGGCCCGTACTGCTTGTTGGCCACGTACGACTTGGCCGCCTCGTCGAAGTCCCAGTGGATCCCGTCGGCCGACTCCTCGAGCGGCTGCGCCGTGTCCTTGTCGGAGAGGAGCGACTCGACCGCCTCGGTTCGGTCCGGGTCGACGACGTAGATCGTGAAGTTCCCGTACTGGCGCTGCTGCGCCGGTGTCGGGTTCAGGCCGAGCCCGAGCTGCTCCCAGGACGGGTCCGGGACCTCGACCTCCTCGAGCTGCGTGCTCTCGGCCGCTTCGAGGAACTGCTGGACGACCTGCTGCGCCCCGATCGGCGCAGCTTCCTGCTCCGTCGTCTGGGCGTCGGTGTCGACGGCGTCGTCGCTCTCGACGTCGGCGCCGCACCCTGCGGCGGCGAACGCGAGGACGAGGAAGGGAATGAGGGCGATGCGTCTCATCGCGTTCAAGAGTACGTGCCCGTTCCGACGCAAACAGTATCCCGACCGGTTGTAAGGGTTGGTTTACGGCTCAGCCCAGGCGCTTCTCGAGCCAGTGGTGCGCGGCGGCTGCTCGAGCTAGTCCGTCGACACGGCCTGCTCTTGCCCGCCGTCAACCGCTGAGCCAGGCGAGCTGCCCCGCGACCACGTTCCAGCGCACCGACGCCTCGCGGCCGACGACACGGTGGAAGACAACCGCGTCCGGCTCGGCAACGGCGATCCACTTGCCGTCTGGCGACCAGTCCGCGTACAGGCCCTTGAACCACCGCGGGGCCTGGCCCTGGAAGCAGCCGAGGTCGATCAGCCGGACGACGTCACCACTGACCGTGAGGGCCGCGCAGTTGTCGGGCGAGAGCTCGGGAGGCCAGATCGTGGCGGGGTGCTGGTTGCTTGGTGGCGTCAGGCTCGCCGTGCCCGCCAGGCGTCCGTCCTCGTAGCGGTCGAGCCGCCCTCCCTCGACGAGGACGGCGAGCGAGCCGTCGACGCCCCACGCGAGGTGCCAGACAGGCCCCCGGGCTTTCAACAGCGGGCGCCCGTCGATCACGATCTCCTGGCGGTCGTTCACAGACGCCGTCACGCCGTGCGGGTCGTACGCTCGCGGGCAATGGTGGAGACGCTTCGGCCGCTGTCCGCCCGCGAGCTCAAACCCGGACCGGCCGGAGTCGCACCAGGCGAGCGTCGAGCCGTCCAGGCCCCAGGCGATCGGAAACCCCTCGTACTTGCCCAAGCTCGCCCGCGGGTTCTCCAGGTCGAGAACGCTGAAGTAGCTCGGAGAACCGCCGTCGTAGTAGAGCGTGCGGTACACGACGCGGCTTCCGACGCGCGGGGCGTAAAGCTCGCAACTCGTCTCCAGCCGAGGGAGGTCGAGCATTCGGCCTGAGCGGATGTCGATGGCGCGAAGCTCGCAGGCGCCGGGGGCGGTGAAGGCGAGAAGACCCGACGCGGCCCCGCTCGGCAGTCTCCACGCCTCATCCTCATCTGTCGTGGTGGTCGGCGTCTGACCATCCAACGGCTCCTCGCCCGTCGTCGCCGACGCCTCACGCTCGTCCGTCGTCGCGGCAGTCGCCGCTCGACCTTCCTGCGCCTCCTCGGTCGTCGTCCGGCCGCGGAGCGCGTCCGCGAGCGCTACCGCGCCGAGCACGACCACGGCGGCCACAATCGCGAGATTCCGCGTTCTCCGGCGGCGAAGCAACTTCACGAATATCTGCAGGAATGATGCGCCCTTTCGCGAGGGCACACAAATGGAATTCGGGCCTGGCTCCTCTGGCCATCTAGACAGCGTGTGCGGACAGCCGTAGCCTCATCTCGCCGGGGCGCAGGACAGGGACCTAGGCCTTTCGGCCATACGCCCCGGCGCCCTTACCGCTTGTCGCGCCAGTAGAAGGTTGCAGTAGAAAGACGCGTCAATCCCGCGCGGTTGAGCTATTCCGTCGAGACGTACACGTTCTTGACCTCGGAGTAGCCCTCGAGGCCGTGGAGGCCCAGCTCCCGGCCGAAGCCGGACTGCTTGAAGCCCCCGAACGGGGTCGACACGCGCACCGAGCTGTTCGAGTTGACCGAGAGGACGCCCGATTCGATGCCGCGCGCCATGCGGAGTGCCCGTGCGCCGTCGCGCGTCCAGATCGAGCCCGAGAGGCCGTACGGCGTGTCGTTGGCGAGCCGAAGCGCCTCCTCCTCGTCCGCGAACGGGATCACGGCGGCGACGGGGCCGAAGACCTCCTCGCGCGCGACGCGGTCGTCGTTCGTCGCCTCCACGAGCGTGCACGGGAACCAGAAGCCGGCGCCGTCGGGGGTCTCGCCCTGGAAGGCGACGTTCCCGTCCACGAAGGACGAGACAGTCTCGCGGTGCGCGGCCGAGATGAGCGGGCCCATCTCCGTCGCCTCGTCCGCGGGATCGCCGACCTTGACGCCGCGCGTCGCCTCGACGAGCAGCTCGAGGAAGCGGTCGTAGGTGGAGCGCTCGACGAGGATGCGCGAGCGCGCGCAACAGTCCTGGCCGGCGTTGTCGAAGACGGCATACGGGGCGGCGGCGGCGGCCTTCTCCAGATCGGCGTCCGCAAAGATGACGTTGGCCGACTTCCCGCCGAGCTCGAGGGTCACGCGCTTGATCGTCGCGGCGGCGCCCTCCATCACGCGGCGGCCGACCTCGGTCGAGCCGGTGAAGCCGATCTTGGCCACGTCGGGGTGCTCCACGAGCCGCTGCCCCACGACCGACCCTTTCCCGGCGACGACGTTGAAGACGCCCTCCGGGATCCCGGCCTCGAGCGCGAGCTCCGCGAGCCGCAACGCCGAGAGCGGCGTCAGCTCGGCCGGCTTGAGGACGACCGTGTTCCCGCATGCGAGCGCAGGCCCGAGCTTCCAGCTCGAGATGTTGAGCGGGAAGTTCCAGGGCACGATCAGCCCGACAACGCCGAGCGGCTCCCGGAACGTCAGGTCGACGCCCCCGGCGACCGGGATGGTCTCGCCGTGGTGCTTGTCGACCGCGCCCGCGTAGAAGTGGAAGACCTCGGCCACCATGCCGACCTCGCCGCGGGCGCCGGCGATCGGCTTGCCGACGTTCTCGGACTCGATGCGGGCGAGCTCCTCGTGGTGCTCCTCGACGAGGGTGGCCAGGCGGCGGAGCAGCCGGGCACGATCGGAGGGTGCGACGGCGCGCCAGGCGGGGAAAGCCTCCTGCGCGCGTGCGACCGCGGCGTCGGTCTCCTCGACTCCGGGCTCGGGGAGCTCGGCGATCGCCTGCTCGGTCGCCGGGTTGAGGACGGTGATCATCGGCGCTCCTCGCGGTAGCGCCCGGCCTCCTCGACCAGGGCCTCGAAGAGGGCCGCGTCCTCGCCCTCCTCCGGGTGCCAGAGGACGCCGACCGCGAAGCGCCGCGCGGGATCCTCGATCGCCTCGACGGTGCCGTCGTCGGCGCGGGCGGCCTCGCGCAGCCCCTCGCCGAGGCGGCCGTAGCCCTGATGGTGGTGGCTCTTCACCGGCGCGTGCTCGCCGACGAGCTCGCCGAGACGGGTGCCCGGCAGGATCTCGACGCCGTGGTCGGCGAAGACGCCCGGCGTGTGCTTGTGGTTCTCGTGGCCGACGATTTCGGGAAGGTGCTGGACGAGGTCGCCGCCCCGGGCGACGTTCAGCACCTGGCTCCCGCGGCAGATCGCCAGCACGGGCATGTCGCGCGCGAGCGCGCCCTCGAGGAGCACGAGCTCCGCACTGTCGCGCTCGGGCCGCGTCCCGTTCGTCTCGGGATGCGCCTCGGCGCCGTAGCTCTCCGGGTCGAGGTCGGCGCCGCCCGAGAGGATGAGGCCGTCGAGAGCGTCCAGGGTCTCCTCGACTCCCTCCGCCGACGGCGGCACCAGCAGCGCCCGCCCGCCGGCCTTCTCGACCGCGCGGACGTACGAGAGCGGGATGAGCGCCGCCGGCAGCTCCCAGACGCCCCAGCGGGCCTCTTCGGCGTAGCTCGTGATCCCGACGATCGGACGCATCGCTACGAGTCTACGTAGCGGAGCACGACCCGCCAGCCGTCCGGATCCTCGAAGCTGAGGTCGTCGTTCCAGTACGGGTTCTCGGGCTCGACCGGCTCGTGCCCGAGCGCGCGCATTCGGCTCTCGATCGCCTCGATCGCGCCCCGGTCGTCCATGTAGAGGACCAGCAGGTTGTCGTGCGTCGGAGCCGGCCCGGGGCTGCCCTCCTCGTGCGTGGTCAGCTCGAGGTGCACCTCCTCGCCGGGCAGCCCGAGCATGACGCCGCTGTAGCCCGCGTGATCCTCGAACGAGTCGATGCGCTTCAGGCCGAGGCCCTCCTCGTAGAAGCGGAGCACGTCGTCGAGCTGGTCGGTGGGCCGGGCGAAGCGGACGGCGGCGAACGGCCGGCTACCCGCGCTCATACATGCGCTCGCGCTCGTAGCAGGTGACCGCCTCGTCGAAGAGGCGCTGCTCCGTTCGCGCGTAGTTCAGGTAGTGGTCGACGACGTCGTCGCCGAGCGCGGCGCGCGCCATCGTCCCCTCCTCGAGCGCGGCGATCCCCTCCCGCAGGGAATGTGGGAAGCGCTCGGCGTCCGACTCGTAGGCGTTCCCCTCGAGCGCCGGCGGGAGCTCGAGCTGGTTCTCGATCCCGTAGAGCCCGGCCGCGAGCAAGGCGGCGAAGGAGAGGTACGGGTTGACGTCGCCGCCCGGGATCCGCGTCTCGGTGCGCAGGCCCGCGCCGTGGCCGACGATCCGGAACCCGACCGTGCGGTTGTCGTGGCCCCAGGCCAGCGTCGTCGGGGCCCAGCTGCCGGCCGCGAAGCGTTTGTACGAGTTGATCGTGGGTGCGAGGAAGATCGCCAGCTCCTTCAGGCACGCGATCTGTCCCGCCAGGTACTGCTTGAAGACGTCGGACTCACCCGCGAAGGCGCTCTCGTCGTCGCGCCAGAGGCTCGAGTGGATGTGGCACGAGTTGCCGATCCATGTGTGGTCCGGCTTGGCCATGAACGTGATCGAGCAGCCGTTCAGGTGCGCGATCTCCTTGGCGCCGTTCTTGTAGACCGTGTGGTTGTCGGCCATCGTCACGGCGTCCGCGTAGCGGAAGTTGATCTCCTGCTGGCCGGGCCAGGCCTCGCCCTTCGAGGTCTCCACCTTGATGCCCGCGCCCTGCATCCCGTTGCGGATCTGCCGGATCAGCGGCTCGTCGTAGGTGGTGGCGAGGATGTGGTAGTCGAGGATGTACGGGACCGACGGCGTCAGCTCGCGGTAGTGCTTGGCGTGTGCCTCCTCGTAGCTCTCCTTCAGGAGGTAGAACTCGAGCTCGGAGCCGAACATGGGCGTGAAGCCGAGCTCGGCGGCCCGCTCGACCTGGCGCTTGAGGACCTGCCGCGGCGACGGCGTCACCGGTGCTCCGTCCTGCCAGGTGACGTCGCAGAGGACGAGCGCGGTCGCCTCGAGCCAGGGGATCCGTCGCAGCGTGGCCAGGTCGGGCTTGAGTGCGAAGTCGCCGTAGCCCTGCTCCCAGCTCGCGATCCCGTACCCGGGGACGGGGTCCATCTCCATTTCGAGGGCGAGCAGGTAGTTGCAGCCCTCGACGCCGTGGTCGCCGACGTGCTCCTCGACGAAGAACTCCCCGTGCAGGCGTTTCCCCATCAGCCGGCCCTGCATGTCGGTGAAGCCGACGATGACCGTGTCGATCGAGCCGTCCGCGACGGCCTTCGTCAGCTCGTCCAGCGTCAGCATGGGACGGGGAGTCTACGCGCCTGCCGCGCTTGACAGGAACTCCTCCAGCGGCGTAGAAACCCCGCCCTAGGCCGCCGACACAGGAGGCGAAATGAGCACACGGCCCGATTCGGGGGGCTACCACACCTCGGAGGACGAACACATCCTCCACAAGCTCGGCTACGCCCAGGAGCTGTTCCGGGGAATGGGCGGGTTCCAGAACTTCGCGATCAGCTTCACGATCATCTCGATCCTTGCCGGCTGCCTGACCTCGTTCTCGGTCGGCTTCGAGCACGGAGGCCCGTCCTCGATCATCTGGGGCTGGCTGCTCGTCGGGCTGATGGCGACGATCATCTCGCTCGCGATGGCCGAGATCGCGTCCGCATACCCCACGGCTGGAGGCCTGTACTACTGGGCATCCAAGCTCGGGAGCCCGGGCTGGGGATGGGCAACCGGGTGGTTCAACCTCATCGGCCAGGTCGCGGTGACCGCGGCGATCGGCTACGGCCTCGCCACGTTCGGCGCCGTCTTCCTCGAGTTCAAGTTCAGCTACTACGCACAGATGGACGACCTCTTCGGGGCGTCCGCGAACGCGTCCATCTACCTGCTGTACGCGTTCTTCATGCTCTGCGCCTGCATCATCAACCTCTTCAAGATCAAGATCACCGCAGGCCTGAACACGATCTCCGCCTACTGGCACATGGTCGGGGTCGCGTTCATCGTCGTCGTCCTGATCTTCGTCCCGGACAAGCACCAGTCGCTGTCGTACGTCTTCACGGAGACGGTGAACAACTCGGGCTTCGGCGGTGGCACGACCTCGTGGTCGAGCCCGACGTTCTGGTTCGTCTGGGGCCTCGGCCTGCTGCTCGCGCAGTACACGATCACGGGCTTCGACGCCTCGGCGCACACGGCCGAGGAGACGAACAAAGCCTCGCGGATGGCGGCGACGGGCATGTGGACGTCGGTCGTCGCGTCGGTCTTCTTCGGCTGGATCCTCCTGCTCGCGGTCACGTTCGCGATTCCGGACACGCAGGGCGCGCTCGACAACATCGGCGCCGTCGTCCCGTGGATCTGGGAGGCGTCGATGAGCCGGACCTGGGCCGAGATCCTTCTCTTCATCTGCGTCGTCGCCCAGTTCTTCTGCCTGACCGCGTCCGTCACGTCGGCGTCGCGGATGATGTTCGCCTTCTCGCGTGATGGGGCGGTGCCCGGCCACCAGCTGTGGCGGAAAGTCGCGAAGAACCGCGTCCCGCACTGGTCGGTCATCGGCATCGGCTTCTTCTCGGCGATCCTGATGATCCCGGCCGTCTGGAACTACCTCGTCGGCTACTTCGTCGGGACGGCGATCGCGGTGATCGGTCTCTACATCGCGTTCGTCATCCCCGTCTATCTGCGCCTGCGCAAGGGCGACGCCTGGCAGGAGCCGAGGGCCTGGACGCTCGGGAAGCACTACAAGTGGATCGACATCGTGTCCCTCTTGTGGGTCGCGTTCATCACGATCCTCTTCGTCTTCCCGCTGTACGAGGCCGGGCTGCCCTGGTCCGAGAACTTCACGTGGGAGCTCACGAACTACACGATCCTGTGGTTCGCGGGCATCGGCCTGGTGTTCGGCGGCTGGTGGTTCATCTCGGCCAAGAACTGGTTCAAGGGCCCGGTCCGCATGGGCACCGAGGAAGAGCTCGAGGCCTACGAGGAGGTGCTCGAAGGCCGGACGCCGCCCGCTCCCGCGCCCGGGAGCTAGCGCGCCAGCGCGCGCCTGACGGCGTCGAGATTCAGCGCCGGAGCGAGCTCGTCCGCCAGGGCGAGCCGCTCCGGCGTATGCGTTCCTGGGATCGCCACGCAGTACATCCCGGCTGCCTTGGCGGCGGCCACGCCGGCCTCCGTGTCCTCGAAGACCGTGACGTCGGCCGGGTCGAGCCCGGGGTCGAGCTGCTCGAGCGCCAGCAGGTAGCCCGCCGGGTCGGGCTTGCCGGCGCCGACGTCCTCGATGGTGACGACGACGCGGGCCGCGGTCGCCAGTCCCGCGGCCGCGAGGGCCGGCACGACCTCGTCGCGGTGCGCCCCCGAGACGACGGCGACAGGGACTGCCTCCGCAGCCCGGAGAAACGCCGCGCGGGCGTCGGGGGTGATGGTCGATCCGTCGCCGACGGCCGCCCGGTAGCGCGCGATGCGCTCCGCGAGCACGGGCTCGACCGCAGGATGGTCGGCGCCGAGCCAGGTGCGCACGATCTCAGGATCGGAGAGCCCGGCGAGATCCTCGAAGTACACGTCCTCGGAGAGCGGCTTGCCCTGCTCGGCGAAGAGGTCGGCCAGGATGGAGTAGAGGAGGGGCTCGTCGTCGGAGAGCGTCCCGTTGAAGTCGAACATGAGAGCGCGTGCGCCCACGGCGCCGCAGTCTAGGGACGGCGGGCTACCCCACGGGGACGCGAGGGCGCTTCGACCGGGGTTCGGGGTTGTCCTCACGGAGCAGGCTCTCGAGTTCCACGCCGAGCTCCGCCGGGGCTGAGCCGCGGCGGCGCCGCGTCAGACGCTGAGCGAGGAGCAGCAGGACGACGAGTGCGGCGGCGAGCCCGCCGAGGAGGAGCCACGGCACGCTGCGCGGGTCCTCGTCGACCGTTCGCGTGGAGCTGACCGGAGGAGCGGGCGGGGGCTCGGTGACGTCGTTCGTCTTCGTGTCCACGAACGCGACGGGCTCCTTGCCGAGCATGAGGGCGATCGCGTCGCCGGTCGGCGACACGTCGAGCTTCAGCTCGCGGAGTCGCTCGAAGCCCATCAGGCCGTGCAGGTCGATGCAGCGCGCGCTTCTCGCCACCGTGTCGAGCGCGTGGATGAACGGGTGCTCGCCGCCGTCGTAGAGCGTGTAGGCGAAGCGTCCGTCGGGGCTGTTCGCGCGCGTGACCGGCATGCCGCGCATCACGTTTCCGACCTCGCGCGGGTCGATGATCGGCTCGGGCAGCAACCGGCGGCGTTCGAGGTCGTAGAGACGGACGAGATACCGGGTCGGATCCCGCGGCGAGAGATACTCGACCAGGTAGAGCAAGCGGCCGTTCGGTGAGAGGGCGTCGAAGCTGAAGTCGCCTGGAAGCGTGAACGTCCTTTCCGTGCTCAGGCGCCGCGTCTGAATGACGGTGAAAGTCGTGTCTGCGCGGGGGTAGGAACGGCGCGGCTCGATGAGCACCAGCCGTCTTCCGTCCGCGGAGAGCCCGCCGGCCGACAGGTCGTAGGCAACCAGCGGGACCGAGAACCGATGGCGGATGAAGCGGGAGCGCATGACCTCGCCGGTGTCCATGTCGACCTGGGCGAGAACGGTTCCCTTCGCCGCCGGGATGGTCATGTAGCGAACGCCGGCCACGGGCGGCGTCGAGCCTCCGAACGGAGCCAGACGCTCGTCGAGCACCGGCAGTCCGTCGGCGCCCGCAGAGGTGGGGATGAGCATGACGGTGGTCAGGAGCGCGAGTGTGAGCAGGCGAGTTCTCATGCCTCCCATACGGGTGCATTCGCGCGGGAGGTCCCGAGTAGGGTTACGCGGTGCGCGACAGGGCCCGAGCGGTCGTCATCGGTGGAGGCGTCGGCGGGGCCTCCATCCTGTACTGGCTCGCGCGGCTCGGGTGGGAGGACGTCCTCCTCGTCGAGCGCGCCGACCTGACGAGCGGCTCGACCTTCCACTCGGCGGGGCTCGTGGGCCAGCTGCGCGGCTCGCTGAGCCTGACGCGGATGATGATGAACTCGGTCGACCTCTACCGCACTCTCGCCGACGAGGTCGGGCTCGAGACCGGCTGGCACGAGGTCGGCTCGCTGCGCCTCGCCTCGTCGGAAGAGCGCATGGAGGAGCTCGCCCGCCAGGCCGGCTGGGCGAAGACGTTCGGGCTGCCGCTCGAGCTGATCTCGGCCGAGGACGCGCAGAAGCTCTTCCCGCCCATGTCGACCGAGGGCGTGCTCGGAGGCGCCTACCTGCCGACGGACGGCTACATCGACCCGAGCCAGCTCACGTTCGCGCTCGCCGAGGGCGCCCGGAAGCGCGGTGCCGAGATCGCCACGAACACACGCGTCACGGCGATCCGCGTCGAGAAGGGCCGCGTCACGGCTGTCGAAACCGACAAGGGCGAGGTCGAGGCGGAGATCGTCGTCAACGCGGGCGGCATGTTCGCCGGCGAGATCGGCCGCCTGGCGGGCGTGAACGTCCCCGTCATCCCGATGGCGCACGAGTACCTCGTGACCAAGCCGAGCGGTGTCCCGCTCGACGTCCCGACGATGCGCGATCCGTCGCTGCTCGTCTACTTCCGGGGCGAGTCCGGCGGGCTCGTCATGGGCGGATACGAGCGGAACCCGGCGCCGTGGGGCCTCGACGGCATTCCGCCCGACTTCAACGGACAGCTGCTTCCCGAGGACTGGGAGCGCTTCGAGGAGCTGATGACGAACGCGGTCGTGCGCGTCCCCGAGCTCGAGGAGGCCGAGGTCGTGAAGCTGGTCAACGGCCCGGAGGCGTTCACGCCCGACGGCGAGTTCATCCTCGGCGAGTCGGACGTCCGCGGTTTCTGGGTCGCGGCCGGGTTCTGCGCCCACGGCCTCGCGGGCGCCGGGGGCATGGGCCGCCTGGTTGCCGAGTGGATCGTCGAGGGCGTCCCGAGCCTCGACGTCTGGGAGATGGACTCCCGCCGCTTCGGCGCCGCCTACGCGAGCCAGGCCTACACGCTCGCCCGCACGGTCGAGGTCTACTCGACGTACTACGACGTCAAGTACCCCGGCCACGAGCGCGAGGCGGGCCGGCCGCTGCGCCTCTCGCCGACCTACGAGCGCCTGGCCGAGCTCGGCGCTGCCTTCGGCGAGAAGTCCGGCTGGGAGCGCGCGAACTGGTTCGAGCCCAACGCCGAGCGCGGCGACGCGTCGCTGCGCCCCCGCGGCTGGGCGGGGCGGCTCTGGTCTCCCGCGATCGGCGCCGAGCACCGCGCGTGCCGCGAGGCCGTCGCCATCTTCGACGAGTCGTCCTTCGCCAAGCTGGACGTCGTCGGCGAAGGCGCGGCCGACTTTCTCGAGCGGCTCTGCGACAACCGCGTGGCCCGCGATGTCGGCACGGTCACGTACACGCAGATGCTCAACGAGCGCGGCGGGATCGAGTGCGACTTCACGGTCACACGTCTCGCCGAAGACCGGTTCCGCATCGTCACGGGCACCGCCTTCGGCCAGCACGACGCGGCCTGGATCCGCGCCCACGCGCCCGGCGACGGCTCCGTGCTCGTCGAGGACGTGACGTCCCGCTTCGCCTGCCTCGGGCTCTGGGGCCCGGGCGCCCGCGACCTGCTCCAGCCGCTGGCCGAGGCCGACCTCGGGAACGACGCCTTCCCGTACATGCGTGCCCGGCAGGTCAGCGTCGGCAACGTCCCCTGCCTCGCCGTCCGCGTCACGTACGTCGGCGAGCTGGGCTGGGAGCTGTACTGCCCCTCGGAGTTCGGGCGCCGCCTCTGGGACACGATCTGGGACGCCGGCGCCGAGCACGGTCTCGTCGCAGGCGGCTACAAGGCGATCGACTCGCTGCGCCTCGAGAAGGGCTACCGCGTGTGGGGCTCGGACATCACGCCTGACGAGACGCCCTACGACGCCGGCCTCGGCTTCGCGGTCAAGCTCGACAAGGGCGACTTCATCGGGCGTGAGGCGCTGGTCGCGGCGCAGGAGCAGCCGCTCGAGCGGAAGCTCGCGTGCCTCGTGCTCGACGACCCGCGCTCGGTCGCGCTCGGCGCGGAGCCCGTGCGCATGGACGGCGAGATCCTCGGCCGCGTCACGAGCGGCGGCTACGGCTACACGGTCGAGCGCTCCATCGCCTATGCCTACGTGCCGGCCGAGTCGGCCGATCCCGGGCGCGAGGTCGAGGTCGAGATCTTCGGCGAGTGGGTGCCGGGCCGGATCGCCGAGGAGCCGCTCTGGGACCCGGCCGGGGAGCGGATCCGCGCCTAGTGGCCCCGGAGGTCGTCGACCTCGCGCCGGGCCTCTGGATCTGGCGCCTCCAGCACCCGGACTGGTCGCCGGAGTCCGACTGGGACCCGCCCGTCACCTCGACGTGTGTCGAGTCGGGAGGCGAGGTCGTCGCGATCGACCCGCTCGCGCCACCAGACGACGCTCGCGAGATCTGGGAGCGGCTCGACGCCAGGCCGCCGACGGTGGTCGTGATCCTCAAGCCGGACCACGTTCGGAGCGTCGACCTGTTCGTGGAGCGCTACGGCGCCCGCGCCTTCGGGCCCTACCTCTTCTGGCGGCACGACGTCCCGGATACGGACCTCGAGGGCATCGAGCCCGGCGACGAGCTCCCGGGCGGGCTGGTCGCGCTCTACGACGGTCGCGGCCGCAACGAGACGCCCGTCTGGCTCCCCGAGCAGCGCACGCTCGTCTTCGCGGACGCGCTCACCGCGCGGGAGGGCGAGCTGCGGGTCTGGGCGACGCCCTGGCATGCGCAGCGGACGCTCCCGGCGCTGCGTGAGCTGCTCGAACTGCCCTTCGAGCGCGTGGTCGTCTCCCACGGCGACCCCGTGCACGACCGGGCAGCGTTCGAGCGCGCGCTCGAGCTCCCCGCCTGGGAGGGCTAGTCCTCCTCCAGCTCCTGGGCGAGCACGCCGGCGGCGTAGGCTCGCCACGCGACGTCAGGCGCCTCCACGAGACCGTGAATTGCCTCGCTCACGTGCGCGAGCCCTTCCGCCTCGAGGCGCAGCTCCTTGACGCCGTCCTCGAGGGCTATCTGGCGGTCGACGGTGCGCAGGTCGTCAGCCATCGCGCTCACCGCGCGGCCGTGCAGGTCGAGGCCGCGGCCAGGATCCCCGCCGGTGCTGAGGAGCAGGAGCGCCCGGCGGGCGGCGCCGCGCGTCTCGCCCTCGTCGAGGTGGACGTCCCGGCCCGCGACCGTGGCGAGCACCACCAGTCCGGTTGCGAGCGCCTCCGTCCCCTCGTCCTCAGCCAGGGCGCGCTCGAGCTCGACGAGCCAGGGCGCCGGGCTCACCGGTCGAGCTCGGTGCCCGCGCCCTCCGCGCGCGCACGCTCGAGGACGACGTTGGCGAACGCCGCGTCGAGGGCGCCGATGCCAAGGTTGCAGCAGAGCGCGCGGTCAGGGGCCCCGTCGCGGCCGAGCCCCTCGCCGACATTCCCCTGCGGCTCGGGCCAGCCCTGGAAGTGGCCCTGTTCGCGGTAGTAGTCGAACTGGCCCACGTCGTCCGCGAGGAACACGTCTGCGGCGGCGACGGTCTCCGGGCGGAAGTAGAAGTCGAAGTCGATCGGGAGCGCGAGCCAGCGCTCGCCCAGGTGCTGCGGTGTGAGCGGCGGCTCCGGGTCCTCGATGATCGGGCCCGCGGTGACGACGATCTCGGCGCCCGCGAGCGCCTCCTCCCAGTCGGCGGCGCCCTGGGCGAGCTCGCCCATGCGCTCGACCCGCTCCGGATGCGGGTCCCAGGCGCGGATCTGCGCGCCGGGGTTCATGGCGCGCAGGAGCTGGGCGTGGAACCGGCCCTGCTCGCCGCACCCGAGGATCGCGGCGCGGCTCCAACCTTCGGGTGCGAAGCGGCGCACGCAGACGCCGCTCGCGGCCGCGGTGCGCGCGGCGGTGATCTCGGCGCCGTCCATCACGGCCAGCGGCAGGCCCGTCTCGGCGTCGTTCACGACCACGAGGCCGGTGATGTAGGGGAGCCCTCGCTGCTTGTTGGCGGGATAGCCCCCGACCCATTTGAGCGCGACGACGTCCTCGTCCCGCAGGTAGGCGGGCATGGCGTGCAGGAACGAGTCCTTGCGGGGATGGACGCCCGGCTTGGGCGGCAGCTCCACGCGGCCGGCGGCGAGCGAGCGGTAGGTCGCCTCGACGAGGTCAAGCTGCTCGGTGACGTCCGGCAGGAGCGCCGAGACGTCGGCGCGGCTCAGGTAGAGCAGGCCGCTCAACGGATGGACACCGGCTCGACCACGACCTTGACCCGCGACTCGCCGTCCTTGTGCCCCTGGTATTCGGGGTTGCCGGTGTACTTCCCCGAGAGCCGGTCGATCTGCCGGTCGGCCTCTTCGCCCTCGATCATCTCGGCGACGCGGCCGCGGACGACCACGCGGGCGTAGTCGTCGTCCTTGTCGACGACGGTGAGGGCGATGCGCGGGTCGCGGCGCATGTTCCGCCACTTCACGCGGCCCGTCGCCGTGTTGAAGGTGATCGTGTCGCCGTCTCGCTCGATCCAGACGGGCGTCACCTGCGGCGACCCGTCGGCCATGACGGTGGCGACGTACGCCAGATTGGGCTTGTCGATGATGGCCTTGGCCTTGTCGTCCAGCGCTGCCATTGGGGCTCCTCGCGGTTCGTGAGTGTACGCGTGCGGTGTTCGACCAATACGGTACGCGCGTGCCGCTCCTCTCCGGCACCCGAGTCGTCGCGTTCGAGAACGGCCTTGCCGGGCCGCTCGCCACGCGGCTGCTCGCGGACCTCGGCGCCGACGTGATCAAGATCGAGCGGCCGGGCCGCGGCGACGTCACGCGCGGCTGGGACACGGTCGCCGCAGGGCTCTCGAGCGGCTTCGTCTGGATGAACCGGGGCAAGCGAAGCGTCGCGCTCGACGTGAAGGACCCGGCCGACCGTCCCGCAATCGAGCGCCTGGTCGAACGCAGCGACGTCGTCCTCCAGAACTACACGCCGGGCTGGGCCGACCGTGTCGGGCTCGGCGAGGCCGAGGTGCGGGCGCTGCGGCCGGACGTCGTCTACGTCGACATCTCCGGCTACGGGCCCGACGGGCCGTATGCGCAGAAGAACGCCTACGACCTCGTCGTGCAGGGCGAGGCCGGCCTCATCGCGGTCACCGGGACGCCAGCGGAGCCGGCGCGCGTGGGCATCTCGGCCTGCGACGTCGGTGCGGGGAGCTACGCCGCGGTGGCCACCCTGGCGGCCCTGGCCCGTCGGGCGGAGACGGGGGAGGGCGCGCGGGTTTCGGTGTCTCTCTTCGACACGATGGTCGACTGGCTGGGCTACTTCCCGCACCTCTGGTGGCACCGGCAGGAGGCGCCGGCGCGCACCGGCATGCGCCATCCGCACTTCTGCCCGTACGGGCCCTTCCCGGCGGGCGACGGGCGGCTCTTCGGCTTCGCCGTGCTCTCGACCGAGCACTGGCGCGCGCTCTGCATAGACGTCGTCGACCGGCCCGACCTGCTCGACGATCCACGCTTCGCCACGAACGAGTCGCGGGTCGAGCACCGCGGCCTGCTCGAGCCGCTCCTGGAGGAGCTCTTCGGCACGCTCTCGGCGGAGGAGTGGCTCGGCATGCTCGAGGCCGCGCGTATCCCGTGCGGCGCGGTCAACGAGATCGAGGACGTCGTCGAGCATCCGCAGCTCGCCCACAACCGGCTCGTCGTCGACGTCGAGTCGGAGGTCGGGACGCTGCCCGTGATCGGCAGTCCGTTCCTCGTCGACGGCGAGCGCCCGCCGTCCGGCGCCGTGCCCGCGCTCGGCGAGCACACGGAAGAGGTCCTCCGAGAGATCGGGCTCTAGCCGGCGAGCTGCTCCACGAGGCGGCGCTCGTCGGGGCCGAACCAGGGCGGTGAGCCGGCGGCGGCGTTCTCGCGCGCATGCTCGGTGCTGGTCGTCGCCGGGATGACCGCCGTGACGCGCGGGTCCGAGAGCGCCCACTTGATCAGCGCCTGCGCCCAGGTCTCGACGCCGAGCGGCTCCAGGAGGTACGGGTCGGGGCCGGGCAGGAGGGCTCCTTCACCGAGCGGCCGCATGACGAGCACGCCCAGCCCGAGCTCCTCCGCAAGGGCCAGGATCTCGCGCTCGACCTGGCGCTCGTGCGGGTTCAGGGGGATCTGGATCGCCTCGATCCGGCCGGTGCGCATCACGCGCGCGAGCTCGTCGAAGGCCGAAGACGAGTAGTGCGTCGCCCCGAGGAAGCGGATCCGGCCGGCCTCGCGCTCGTCCTCGAGCCAGTCGAGGTGCTCCTGCCAGGCCACGAGGTTGTGCACCTGCTCCAGGTCGATCACTCCGCCGTAGAAGCCCAGCTGATCCTCGAACTGCTCACGTCCCGTCGCGACCGAGGGCGTCCAGATCTTCGTCGCGACGAACACCTCGCTCCGCCGCGGGCCGAGCGCGCGGCCGAGCACCCGCTCGGCGCGGCCGTACATCGGAGACGAGTCGACGAGGCGCGTGCCCTCGGCGAGGGCCGTTTCGACGACGCCGTCGGCCACCTCCTGGCGGCCGTCCGGGAGGTCGAAGGTGTTCCACGTCCCCAGCCCGACGACGGGGAGCTCGGCGCCGGTGCGACCCAGGGCGCGCGTCTCCATACTGTCCGCAACCATGGCGCGGGCGAGCCTACTGGACGCACCCGAGCTGGCGGCGGCGCGGATCGACGAGCGCGCGTCGGGCGAGAACTTCCCCGTCGTCTCGGTGCTTGCGCCGCGCTGGGCGCGGCCGCATCTGCGCGCGCTCTACGGCTTCGCCCGGCTCGTCGACAACCTCGGCGACGAGGCCGAGGGCGACCGCCCGGCGCTCCTCGACGCGCTCGAGCGGGAGCTGGACGGCCCGCCGCAGACCGAGATCATGCGCCGCCTGCACGCCACGATCGCGGAGCGGGAGCTGCCGCTCGAGCCGTTCCGCCGCCTGATCGAGGCCAACCGCATCGACCAGTCGCGGGGCCGCTACGAGACCTGGGAGGACGTCCGCGGATACTGCACGTACTCGGCCGACCCGGTCGGGCGCCTGGTGCTCGGGATCTACGGACGCGCAGGTGAGCCGGAGCTCGTGGCCATGAGCGACTCGGTGTGCACCGGCCTCCAGCTCGTCAACTTCCTGCAGGACCCCCCGCGCGACCTCTCGCTCGGCCGCGTCTACCTGCCACAGGAGTCCCTGCGCCGCTTCGGGGTCGCGGACGAGGACCTCGCCGGTCCGCTCACGGAGCCGATCATGGAGCTCCTGCGCTTCGAGGCCGAGCGCGCCCGAGGGCTCCTGGAGGCGGGGCTGCCGCTCCGGGAGGCCCTGGGCGGGCGGCCGGGGCTCTCGGTGGCGCTCTACGCGCGTGGTGGCCTCGCGGCGCTGGACGCGCTCGAGGGCGCCGGCTGGGACGTCTTCACCGGCCGTCCTGCTCCGACCCGGGCGGCCTTCGCCAGGCTCGCGCTCCGCGAGCTCGTCCGGAGACCATGAGCGTCGAGCACGCGTACGCCGAGGTCGCCCGCATCACGCGCCGCGAGGCGCGGAACTTCGCGTGGGGCATCGCCGTCCTCCCGCGCCCGAAGCGGCTCGCGGTCGCCGCGCTCTACGCATTCGCGCGCCGGGTCGACGACATCGCGGACGATCCCACGCTCGACGCCGAGGCGCGGGCGAGAGGGCTCGAAGGCTGCCGTGCCGGCGTCGCCGCCATCCCGAACGTTCCGGAGGACGACCCTGTTCTCGTCGCGCTCTCGGACGCCGTCGACCGCTACCCGATTCCGCGGCGGGCGCTCTTCGACCTGGTCACCGGCGGCCTGATGGACGTCGAGAAGACGCGCTACGCGACCTGGGAAGAGCTGCGGGAGTACTGCCGCTGCGTCGCCGGTGCGGTGGGGCTCGCCTGCACCGCCGTCTACGGCCCGAGCGACCCGGAGGCCGCGGCGCCGCGCGCCGAGACGCTCGGCCTTGCGCTCCAGCAGATCAACATCATGCGAGACGTCGCCGAGGACTGGTCCCTCGGGCGCGTGTACCTCCCGCAGGACGAGCTCGAGCACTTCGGTGTCTCGGAGGACGAGATCGCGACCGGGCAGCTGCGGAGCCGGTGGCGCGAGCTCATGACGCACCAGGACCAGCGGGCGGAGACCCTCCTGCGCGAAGGCCTCGAGCTCCTGCCCCTTCTCGACCGGCGCAGCGCGCTCTGCGTGCGGGCGTTCGCGGGCATCTATCGCGGGCTCCTCGTCCAGATGCGCGGCCGCGGCTATGACGTCTTCTCGCGCCGGCCTCACCTGTCGGCGGTCGGCAAGGTGCGGGCGGTGGCCGCCCTGTGAGGGCGATCGTCGTGGGCGGCGGCCTGGCGGGGCTGGCC
>DASSCF010000027.1:0-19785 GCA_035698025.1 Gaiellaceae bacterium | reverse complement strand
GCGAGAGCCGGAAAATCGTGGCGTGCGAGGCGCTGCTCGTCCGAGGCTACGTCCTTAAGGGCCCGCCACATGGCCTTCTTGCCCGCGATGCCGATCGCTAGGCTCTCGAGCTCCACGAAACGGGCGAGCGGTGTGTACTCGAAAAACCTCCCGTTCGGCTTCAGCCGTCGAACCTTCTCGAGTGTCCACCCGGCAGCCATCTTCGTGCGAGAGGCCTCGGCGCCGACGTCACGCATGATCGCCTGCAGCGCCCGGCGGTCTTCCGCGATCTCGGCGGTCAGCCTCGCCAACGGCTCGGCGAGCTCTGAACCCTCGTTGTTTCGCCGACAGCGCTGCACGAGCTGAAGGCCGAACGTGGCTCCCGCGAGATGGTCTTGCAGGTAGATGTGGAGAGCAGTGGCCACGAAGGTGGTGGTATCCCGCGGTGGCGACATGGAAACGTTCGCCTAGGAGCCGGCCGCCGGGTCGGCGGGCGCGTGGCGTGGGAGGTCGGTTGTGGCGGGGCCCTGGAGAAGGCGGCCCTCGGCGGTGAAGCGCGAGCCGTGGCAAGGGCACTCCCATGTCTTGTCGGCCTCGCTCCAGGCGACGAGGCAGCCAAGGTGCGGGCAGCGGGCTGAGAGGAGGTGCGTGTTGCCGGACTCATCGCGGTAGACGGCCTGATGGCGAAGGCCAACACGGACGAGCGCGCCCTCGCCGGGCGCGAGCTGCTTTCCTGTGGAGCCTGGGCGGATTCGGTCGGCGACGAAGCGCCGGGCCACGCGTCCGTTTTCCGTGGTGAGTGACTTGGCGGAGGCGCGCGGAGTCCACCGCCGTGTGTCGTAGAGCGCGGCCCAGGGATTCGATCGGCCCACGATGGCATCGGTGATGATTCGGGCGGCGATCGTTGCCTTCGTCAGGCCCCACTTGGCGAAGCCGGTCGCGACATGGAGGCGCTCGTCCCCCCGTCGCAGGCGTCCGATGTAGGGGAGCCCGTCAGCAGGGATGTAGTCGTGCGCCGACCAGTGCAACTCGGAGGCGACGTCGAACTCGGCGCGCATGAACTCGTCAAGGGCTTGGTAGGCGTCCTCGTCGCTCTGCTCGTCACCTGGTCGGCGGCTCTCTCCGCCGACGATCAGGCGGCGGTTCCCGTCGCCCGACGGCGCTGAGCGAATCGAGCGTGTTGGCTCGTCGATGCTGATGTACATGCCCCGCGGCGCCCGCTCCACCGCCAGCTCCGCGGAGACGGCGAACGACTTCTGCGGATGCGCCTTGGCGAAGAAGAGGCCGCGATCGAGGAACGGCAGCTGCGTCGCGACGACCACGTGCCGTGCAAGCACGCGCCCGGAGCTCGTCTCGACAATCGCGGCTTCTCCGCTTCTCACGCCGGTCGCCCGCGTCTGCTCGAAGACGTAGCTTCCGTCTCCCGGAATTCGGGCAACCAGTCCTGCGAGGTATTTCAGCGGGTGAAACTGGGCCTGCTCGTCGACGCGGATGGCGCCCGCAACGGGAAAGGGGAGGTCGGTCTCGCGCGTCATCTCCGCGAGGATGCCCGCCCCCCTCATGGCCCCCAGCTCCTCCTCGAGCTCGTCGAGCCTCCCCGACGACTCCGTGTAGACGAAGTTGCTGGCCGGCTCCCAGTCGCACTCGATTCCCAGGTCGGCGGCGAGCGTTTCCATCTGCGAGATCGCCTCGCCGTTCGACTCCGCGTACAGACGGGCTGCGTCGACGCCGTGCGAAGAGGAGAGCCTCGCGTACACGAGGCTGTGGCCCACGGTTAGCTTCGCGGTGGTGTTACCGGTCGTTCCCACACCGACCCGACGCATCTCGAGAAGTGCCACACGCTGGCCTTCCCGCTTGAGCAAATGAGCGACGGTGACGCCCGTTATCCCGGCCCCGACGACAGCGACATCGACCTCGATGTCGCCTTCGAGGCCGGGAAATTCATGAACCTCAGCCGTCGCCGACCAGAGGGAGCCGCTTGCATCCGAAACGTCGATGCCGTGGATCTCCCCGACCCGCTAGATCGGTACACCCCCTCCACACATCGGGCTGGCTGGCGGGCGTCGGAAGGGATGTGATCCTGCTGGTTGCGGCTACCAGAAGGCCCAGGCCGGCACCCGCCGCGTCGAGTGTCGCAGGCTCGTCGGTCTTCCACAGGGGGCATCGGGTTTGGCGGGGACCGGGGCGGGAAAAAGCAATGCGTTCGCGGTCGTGGAATGCCGGGCGCGGAGACCGCATTAGAACCGGGCGCCGCTCATGCGGCAGCGGCGCCCGGTTCGCTCTGGTTCTCGCGCAAGCCAGGAAGCGGAGGAGCCATGAACGGACGTTTCGACCGAACAGCTCGAAACGAAGCGCTCATTCGTGTGGTGAACGAGCGGATCGAGCAAGTCGACAAGGCTGCCCAGGAGGCCAACTACGACCCCGAAGAGACGCTCTTCGAGTTTCTCTGTGAGTGCGGCGACGGTGACGCCGGCGACGTTGGTTGCGAGGCGCACGTCGAGATGACGATTCGAGAATATGAGGCTGTTCGCTCCCAGGACGACCGCTTCGTCCTTCAACCAGGGCATGAACAGGAGGCGATCGAGTCCGTGGCAACTCGCAACGAGCGATTCGTCATCGTCGACAAGAAGCCGGGCGTCGAGCGGTTCGTCGAAGACGATCCACGCGGTGCACCATCCGAGTGAGGATGAGGAGTTCAAGCCGTCCTGCGCGGTTTCCCCTTCTAGCCGGGGGGCAGGCTGGCAGGACATGACGTCCAGAGACACTCGCCGTGAGGAGAATCAGAAGCTCTTCCGTACGGGGAACGAACGCCTGCACGACCTCCTAGAGGGCCATGTCGATGACTCGACGCCTGTGCCGTTCCTTTGTGAGTGCGCCGCTGAACACTGCCAGGGAAGGGTCGAAATACAGCTCGCAGAATGGGAAGCCGTCGCGGCCCGGCCGAACCACTACCTCATGGTCGCAGGGCACCCGCGTAGCGAAGGCGAGCAAATACTCGGTTCGGTCGGCGAGTACGACCTGGTACAGAAGCCGGACTGAGCACGCGCAAAGGCGCGTTCGCTGTTCCGAGTCGCCCCGGTCACGGGACGAGCGGAAGCGAACGACTAGACCGGGTTCAGACCGGCCGCCCCAAGCGCCTCGTCCGTCTCTCGGTCCGTAGGCTTCGCATCATCTTCGAGAGGTTCCCGCTCCCTCTTCATGGTCTCGAGCTCTCGTTCATGCTCCTCTTCCTGGAGACGCCCGAAGAGATCGCTTGCGCCTTCACCCCACATCGTTTCCCTCCGTCCTCGGATGCTTCGAGATCGAGGTACCGCAGCAAGCCGGTACCGAAACCGCTTCCAGCATGGGGTTAGGCGGACGGCTTAGCGAAAACGCCTCCTGCGAAGCCAGCCCGCAGCAATCTCGGTGCGAGGCACCTCTGACCGAGCTTGCGCTCGGCAACGCGAAGGGTGCCTCGGTTTCTTGGCTCGTGGCGGCTTCGGACGCGGGTTCGATTCCCGCCGCCTCCGCCTTTCTCTCCCTTTCATGGGATTCGCGAAGCCGGTGAGCGGAATAAGTAGGCGAGACGCGGGCGGGCGACTAGCTCGACGGCTGAGTCGACGAAGCTCAGGAGCCGAACTGTGTCAGCAGCGTGTCAGCAACGCCTGTCGAATCGTGTCCAGTCAAGGTGACTAGTAGGTGGCTTCAGACCGCGTGGCTGGTTGGTTCGTCCAGGTGAGTAGCAGGTCGTCCCCTGCCCTGGCATGCTCGACAAGCTGGGGGTCACTGGTTCGAGCCCAGTACCGCCCACCTCACGAAAGCCCCGCTAGGCGGGGCTTTTTCTTCTCGCCGATACGAAGAGGAGCCGTGAGGCGATCGCGGGGATCACCTGGACGAGGCTCGAGCCGATCTGTGACCTGGCTATTCGCGAACGAGAGTACGCGGGTCGACGGCTTCTATGAGCTTCACGGTCGCTGTCGCACGCAGCGGTGCTCCATTCCCGGCGAACTTGAGGTAGTGAACCGAGACGGCTTCGATGACTCCCTCGAAGGTCGGCATCGCACCCGCCGCGCTTCCCCAGGCGACCCTTACTCTCGGCGGAGAATGAAGGGTGTCGTCCACGCTCGAGAGTCGGTGGAGCGTGTCGAGTCGTGGCTGCACCGACTTGGTTTGGTCGACGCCGTCGAACAGCAGCTCGAAGCTCATCCGCGCCGGCTCGAAGCCCAGATACTGCAGGGCACCGGGAATTAGTCGGTGGTACAGCCAGGGAATCGTGCGGTCGACCTCGATCTCCTTCGGATTGAACTGCGCCTCGAACGCCTCCGCCTGATGCCTACCCTCTAGCGCCGTGATCCGAAGCTTGGCCACAACCGGCCATCATAGGACTGTGGGCGCTCGAAATTCGGGCCGCCGGCTGCGCCAGTGTCAGCACGAGCCCGTCCGGCAACCGGTCCTTGCAACATTCGGCTCAAGATGCGACAGTTGCGCTCCACCCCAGCGAAGGGAGCTATTCATGGATCCTGAAGGCTTCTTCCCACTGATCGTTCGCGGAGGCCGGGGCATCGCCAGCGACTATGACGGCGACACCCTGACGCTTCAGTTCCGCAAGTCTCCGGTCGCGGCCGGCGAGCCGTCGACGTTCGGCCAGATGCCAACCGGCTCAGGGGCGTGGGTGGACCGCCCCGTGAACGACGCCGAACCGTCCATCGTCAAGCAGCAGATGAGTGAATCGGACGCAGACGAGGTCGTCGGGGTCCTGAGCAACGACGTCCGGTTCTGGAAGTTCATGTGCAGCAACACCAACACCGGCCACTTCGCCGTTTCCAGCTCCGAGCCCGCCTTCATGCAGGTGACCATCGACCACGGCTAGGAGGAACGCGGGGCGTCAGTACGAGCGCGGCAGCCCGAGCACGTGCTGGCCGAGGTACGCGAGCACGAGGTTGTTCGAGACAGGGGCCACGGAGTAGAGGCGCGTCTCGCGGAATTTCCGCTCGACGTCGTACTCCTGCGCGAAGCCGAAGCCGCCGTGGGTGTCGAGGCAGACGTTCGCGGCCTGCCAGGACGCCTCGGACGCGAGGAGCTTGGCCATGTTTGCCTGCTCGCCGCACGGCTCGCCCTCCTCGAAGAGCGACGCCGCGCGGTAGCGGACGAGGTCGGCGGCCTCGATCGCGGCGTAGGCGCGCGCGATCGGAAACTGGACGCCCTGGTTGGCGCCGATCGGCCGGTCGAAGACGACGCGTTCCGACGCATAGCTCACGGCCTTCTCGATGAACCAGCGGCCGTCGCCGATGCACTCGGCCGCCAGCAGGATGCGCTCCGCGTTCATGCCGTCGAGGATGTAGCCGAAGCCCTTGCCCTCCTCGCCGATGAGCGCGTCGGCCGGCACTTCGACGTCGTCGAGGAAGACCTCCGTCGTCGCGTGGTTCATCATCGTCGCGACGGGCATGATGGTCAGCCGCTCGCCCGCCGCCTCCATGTCGATAAGAAACACGGAGATGCCGTCGCTCTTGTGCTCGACCTCCTCGAACGGCGTCGTTCGCGCGAGCAGCAGCATCAGGTCGGAGTGGAGCGCGCGGGACGTCCAGATCTTCTGCCCGCGGATCACGTAGCCGCCGTCGACGCGCCGCGCGCTCGTCTGGAGGCGAGTCGTGTCCGACCCCACCGTGGGCTCGGTCACCCCGAACGCCTGCAACCGGAGCTCCCCCGAGGCGATGCGCGGCAGGTACCGCTGCTTCTGCTCCTCGCTTCCGTGCCGCAGCAGCGTGCCCATCGTGTACATCTGCGCATGGCACGCGGCGGCGTTGCCGCCGGACGCGTTGATCTCTTCGAGGATCACGCTCGCCGCGGTGAGCCCGAGGCCTGCGCCGCCGTACTGCTCCGGGATCAACGCTGCCAGCCAGCCGTTCTCGGTGAGCGCCCGTACGAACTCGTGCGGGTAGCGGTCGGGCTCGAGGGAGCGCCAGTACTCGCCCGGGAAGCGGCCACAGAGCTCGGCAACCGCAGCACGGATCTCGAGCAGCTCGTCTGGCGTCGAGGTCGTCATGACGCTTGCCGGGCCACGATATCCACCAGCGGGCCACTATTCTCGTGCCCGTGACGGAACGCGACCTCGGCGACCTGGCGCGGTCGATCATCGACTCGAACCGCTTCATGGCGCTCGCGACCGCGGACGCGAGCGGACGGCCGTGGGCCTCGCCGGTCTGGTACGCGGCCAGGGGTTACCGCGAGCTCTTCTGGGCCTCCTCGCCCGAGGCTCGGCACTCGCGGAACCTCGCGGAACGTCCCGAGCTCGGCATCGTGATCTACGACTCCCACGAGCTGGGCACCTGGAAGGCCGTCTACATGTCCGCCGTGGCCGAGCAGGTCGCTGACGTGGACGACGGGGTCGAGGTCTACGCACGCCGGTCCGTGGAGCAAGGGCTACCGGTCTGGACGCGCGACGACGTCCTCCCGCCTGCGAAGCACCGGCTCTACCGCGCGACGGTTCACGAGCACTTCGTGCTCGACGACCACGACGAGCGGCTGCCGGTCACCCTGGAGTGACGTCGGGAGCCCGCCGGCGAGCGGGCTCCCAGCAGCAGTAGTCGTTAGCGAAGCCAGCCGACCTTCGGCGCCGCTGCGCGCGTTCGCGCGATGGCGCTCGCCGGCGGCGGGATGTCGCTCTCGAAGCGCTCGTACTTGCCTCTGCATCTCCCGCTGAAGATCACGCCGGGCTGGCGTCCGTCGGCGGACGCGCCGCCGATCTGCATCACGACCGCGCCGTTCGGCATGAACGTGATGCGGTAGTTCGCGTGGATGTCGCCGGTGCCGGAGGTCTCCTCGCCGCCCGAGCCGCGGTCGCGGACCTGGCCGAACGCGAGGCCCTGCCAGATCTCGGTCACGCCTGCGTCCTTCACGCGCGCCTTGACCTTCGTGCGACCGGTCTGGTCGTCGCGGATTCTGAGCGTCCCGTTCTCGGTCCCGACGCCGTTCTCGACGTTGACGATGACGTCGACCGAGAACGTCACCTGGCCGGACAACCTGGGGTCGCCCGTGGACGTGCCCGTCACGGTGACCTGCTGCTCCGCGTACTCGCCGTCGACCCCTTCGCAGGAGCGGGTCTTCCCTTCGACATGTGAGAAGACGACGGTGGCCATGACGCTGTCGGTGTCAGGTTGTCTCCCGTTCGCGGCAACCGCGGCCGCGATCACCCCCAGGATTCCAAGCGCGACCAAGACGGCGAGACTGCGCCTCGCTCGAAACATCGGTCCTCCCTTCTCGACGACGGTGCGCTGATCCTACGACTCGAGCGCAGCCGCGACAGCCTGCTCCTGAAGCCAGCTCAGGTACGCGAAGACCGAGAGCTCGTACGCCTGCGGGTGGTCGGGATCGATCTCCTGGTCGTACGTGTCCTCGGTGACTCCGAGCCTCGTGCCCAACGCGAGCCTGAGATCGGTGAGCGCCCGGAGCCACGCGTCGAGCTGCTCGCCGCTCAGCCGCTCGCTGCGCGCGCTCTCGGCGAGGACCTCCAGGGCCTCGCGCCGGCCGGCGAGGAGCTCCTCGTGCATGAGCCGCCGGAACTCGTCCTCGCTCTCCTCGTCGTGCTCGTACGCAGGCGGGAAGAGGCGGCGGAGCCCCGGGTCGGCGGGGTCGGCCTCGATCAGCGCCGTAAGCTCGGTCGGGAGCGACGTGAGGAGCTCGCGCTCGCCTGCCGAGAGCCGCAGGCGAAAATCGCCGTCCGGCGTCCGCTCGATGGGCGAGGGGACGAACACCTAGTCCTGCCTCATGGTCGCCCAGAGGCCGTGGGAGTGGAGTCGCGCGACATCGTGCTCGGCCTTCTCGCGCGTACCGCCCGAGACGACTGCCTTGCCCTCGTTGTGCACCTGGAGCATGAGCTTCGTCGCCTTCTCGCGGCTGTAGCCGAACAGCTTCTGCAGCACGAAGGTCACGTAGGACATGAGGTTGATCGGGTCGTTCCAGACGATCACGATCCACGGCCGGTCCTGCTCGGGGACATCCTGCTGTTCCGGCTCGCCGAGCTCGACCTCCGCGGGCTTGAGGGTTGCGGGAGACACGCGGTCCAGCGTGCCACAAGCGGCTAGCCGACGTGCTGGAGCGGCCGGCCCACCGGCCCGGACCGGCGCGACCGTCCGGCCGCCCGCAGGGCGCGCGCGTACGCCTCGGCGGGCGTCGAGCCGCCCGCCATGACCTCGCCGGTGGAGCGCATTTCCGGGCCGCGCTCGTCCGCGCCCGGGAAACGGTCGGCAGGGAAGATCGACTCCTTCGCCCACGCCCGCGTGGGCGACGCGCGCTGAGAGAGGTCGAGAGCGGCCAGCGGCTCGCCGAGCATGAGCCGGCAGGCAAGATCGACGAGCGGGAGCCCGGTCGCCTTGGCGACGAAGGGAACCGTGCGCGAGGCGCGCGGATTCGCTTCCAGGACGAAGAGCTCCCCGTCGCGCAACGCGAGCTGGAGGTTGAGGAGCCCGCGCACGCCGAGTCCCCTCGCAAGAGCCGAAGCGATGTCCCGGACATCGCTCTCCACCGCGGGCGTCACGGAAGGCCCGGGAAACACGCAGGCAGAGTCGCCCGAGTGGGACCCTGCCGGCTCGACGTGCTCCAGGATCGCGGCCACCCACGCGGACTCGCCATCGGCCAGCACGTCGACGTCGAGCTCGAGCGCGCCCTCGAGGAACGCGTCCACGAGGCCCGGCCCGTCGACGACCAGCTCGTCCGGCCCTCGCGCGACGCGGATCCCGCGGCCGCCGAGCACGTAGTGCGGCCGCACGAGCACGGGGTAACCGATCTCCGCCGCGACAGCCCGCGCCTCCTCCGTGCTCTCCGCGACGCCCCACGCGGGCGCCCGCAGCCCGAGATCGGCGAGCAGCTCGCCGAACGAGCCGCGGTTCTCGGCAGTCTCGATGGCCGGCAGCGGGTCGCCGAGGAGCGGGACGCCTGCATCCTCGAGCGCCTGTGCGAGGCGCAGCGGCGTCTGACCGCCGAGCGTGACAACGACGCCGAGCGGCTGCTCGAGCGCGCACACGTCGAGCACCCGCTCGAGCGTCACCGGCTCGAGGTAGAGGCGGTCGCTCGTGTCGTAGTCCGTCGAGACCGTCTCGGGGTTCGAGTTCACCATCACGGCCTCGTATCCGAGCGCGCGCAGCGCGAGGGCCGCGCGGACGCAGCAGTAGTCGAACTCGATCCCCTGTCCGATCCGGTTGGGCCCGGAGCCGACGACGACCACGGCGCGGCCGGTTTCCACCTCCACGGGATCCGCGTCCTCGTACGACAGGTAGTAGTAGGGCGTCCGCGCCTCGAACTCGGCCGCGCAGGAGTCGACGGCGAGCCGGCCGGGGATGCTCCGCCGGGCACGCACCTCGGCTTCCGAGATGCCCAGCGCCGAGGCGATCAGCGCATCGGGTAGCCCGAACCGCTTGGCGGCCGCGATGTCGCGGTCGGCACGCAGATCATCGGCCGCGGCCCGTATGTCTGCCAGCTCGCCCTCGAAGTACGGGTGCAGCCCGGGGATCTCGGGCAGCTCCCAGCCGCCTTCGCGACCCTCGACCGCCTTCAGGAACGCCTCCGGGAAGGTCCGCCCGAGCCCGAGCGCCTCGCCCGTCGCCTTCATCTCGGTGCCGAGCGCCGTGTCCGCGCCGGGGAACTTCTCGAAGTCGAAGCGCGGCGCCTTGACGGCGACGTAGTCGAGCGCCGGCTCGAAGGCGGCCGTCGTCGTCCCGGTGATGTCGTTCGGGAGCTCCTCGAGCGTGTACCCGACCGCGAGCAGCGCTGCGAGCTTGGCGATCGGGAAGCCGGTGGCCTTCGACGCGAGCGCAGAGGAGCGCGACACGCGCGGGTTCATTTCGATCAGCGCCAGCTCGCGGCTCTCCGGCTCGTACGCGAACTGCACGTTCGCGCCGCCGGTCGCCACGCCGACCGTCCGCGCGCAGGCGAAGGCGGCCTCGCGCAGGCGCTGGTACTCCTCGTCGGGCAGCGTCTGCTGCGGCGCCACCGTCCACGAGTCGCCGGTGTGGACACCCATGGGGTCGAGGTTCTCGATGGAGCAGACGACGACGCAGCTGCCTGCCTCGTCGACCATCACCTCGAGCTCGAATTCCTGCCAGCCCGACAGGGAGCGCTCGACGAGCACCTGGCCGACCGGGCTCGCGCGCAGGCCCACCTCGACGCGGGCGCGCAGCTCCTCCCGAGTGGACGCCAGCCCGCCGCCCTCGCCTCCGAGCGTGAAGGCCGGCCGCACGACTGCGGGACACGGCGCGCCGTCCAGCTCGTCCACGGAGTGCACCACGACGCTCTCGGGCACCGGGAGCCCGGCCGCCTCCATCGCGGCCCGGAACGCGGCGCGGTCCTCGGCCCGGCGGATGGCATCGACGCGCGCGCCGATCAGCTCGACGCCGCATGAGTCCAGCAGGCCTGCCTCGGCGAGCTCGACCGCGACGTTCAGCCCGGTCTGGCCGCCGAGCGTGGGGAGGAGGGCGTCCGGTCGCTCCAGGGCGATGATCTCGGCGACGGCCTCGGCGTCCAGCGGCTCGAGGTAGGTGGCGTCCGCCCACTCGGCGTCGGTCATGATCGTCGCCGGGTTCGAGTTCGCGAGGACGACGCGGTAGCCCTGGGCGCGCAGGACACGGCAGGCCTGCGCCCCGGCGTAGTCGAACTCGCAGCCCTGGCCGATACGGATCGGCCCGGAGCCGACGATCAGGATGCTGCGAAGGTCGGTGCGCTTCGGCACGCAGCCGCGAGTCGATCGAAGAAGGGGAGGGCGTCGAGCGGTCCCGGTGCGGCCTCCGGGTGGAACTGGAGCGTGGTCACGTCCTCGCCTTCGAGCCCCTCGACCGTGGCGTCGTTGAGGGAGAGGTGGCTCACCTCGGCGGCGTCGGACGCCTCGACGGCGTAGCCGTGGTTCTGCGTCGTCACGAGCACGCGGCTCGACCCGCGTTCGCGCACCGGATGGTTGGCGCCGCGGTGCCCGAACGAAAGCTTGAAGGTGCGCATGCCGAGCGCGAGGGCGACGACCTGGTGTCCGAGGCAGATGCCGAAGAGGCGCACACGTCCGAGCAGCTCGCCGACCGTCTCCACCTGGTCGACTGCGGCCGCAGGGTCGCCGGGGCCGTTCGAGACCAGCACCGCAGCCGGATCGAGCGCGAGGATCTCGTCCGCCGGCGTGTCGGCGGGGACGACGTACGCTTCCAGGCCTGACGCAGCCAGCCGGCGGAGGATCGAGCGCTTGCAGCCGAGGTCGAGGACGACCACCCGGGGACCCGAACCGAAGACAAATGGCACGGGTGTCCCCGCCTCGGCGGCAAGCGTCTGCCCGGCAAGGGGCGGCTCGGAAAGGGCGAGCCGTTGCAGCTCAACGGGCTCCGCATTGCCTAGGGCGCAGCGCATGGCGCCCTCGGTGCGGATGCGGCGGACGAGCGCGCGCGTGTCGACGTCGTCGAGCGCAGGCACGCCTTCGTCCGCCAGCCAGGCTGCCCACGCCGGCCGGACCCGGCGCATGACGACGCCGCGCGTCTGGGCGCGCGATGACTCACGCCGGCCGGGATCGATCCCGTAGTTGCCGACGAGGGGATAGCTGAACACGAGCACTTGTCCTGCGTAGCTGGGGTCGGTGACGGCCTCCTCGTAGCCGGCCATCGCCGTCGTGAAGCAGATCTCTCCCGCGGCTGTGCCCGGCGAGCCGACCGAGCGGCCGCGGAAGGTCGTGCCGTCCTCGAGGACGAGGTGCGCGTGCATGCTCTCTTGCATCTTACGCATGAGTCTGCATAATACGCAACCATGCTGGCCGCGATCGTCGGTGCCTCCGGCTACTCCGGACAGGAGACGCTCGACCGGGTGCTCGCCCACCCGGAGCTCGACCTGGTCGCGCTCGGCTCCGACTCGCTGGCCGGGAAGCCCGCGAGCGCGCTCGACCCGCGTCTGGCGCGCAACGGCGCCGCCTACGCGCCCGCGTTCGTCCCGAACGACGAGGCGCTCGCGAGCGGCGCGGATGTCGTCTTCCTCTGCCTCGGCCACGAGGACGCGGCTGCGGTCGACCCGCCCGGGAAGGGCGTCGTCGTCGACCTCTCCGGCGGCCACCGGCTCGGCGACCCGCTTGCGTACCACTCGTGGTACGGCTTCGTCCATCCGCGGCCCGACGATCTCGGTGCGTGGGAGTACGCACTGCCGGAGCTGCTGCCGCCGACGGGCAGGCTCGTCGCGGCGCCCGGCTGCTACGCGACCGCCGTCCTTCTCGCCCTGCTCCCGCTCGCGCCCGCGCTCGACCGCGAGAGCGTCGTTGTGGACGCGAAGTCGGGCGTCTCGGGCGCAGGCCGGACGCTGAAGCCGGAGTCGCACGCCGGCCACGTGCTCGAGAACCTGACGCCCTACCGGGTCGGGCGCCACCAGCACACGGCGGAGATCGAGCAGGCCCTCGGCTTCCCCGTCTGCTTCGTCCCGCACCTCCTGCCCGTGCGGCGCGGGCTCGTTGCGACGTGTTACGCGCACGCGGTCGAGAACGACCTTCGCGGCCGCCTGGAGGAGGCCTACGCCGGCTCCCACGCCGTCACGGTGCTCCCCGACGGCCTCGTCCCCGAGCTCGCGCGCGTCCAGGGGACCGACGCAGCCGAGATCGGCCTCTTCACCGACCGCTCCACCGGTCGCGCGATCGTCATCTGCGCGCTCGACAACCTCGGCAAGGGCGCGGCCGGGCAGGCGATCCAGAACGCGAACCTCGCGCTCGGGCTGCCCGAGTCCGAGGGTCTGCGCCTCCCGGGAGTGCTCGTATGAGCGTCACTGCCGCGAAGGGGTTCGTCGCCAGCGGTGTCCAGTGCGGGATCCGCCGCGCGCACCGCGACCTCGCGCTCGTCCGCTCGCTCGAGCCCGCCGTCGGCGCCGGGATGTTCACGACGAACCGCGTGCAGGCCGCGCCGGTCAAGGTCTCGAAGGCGCACCTCGCCAACGCTGCGCCGCGCGCCGTGGTCGTCAACTCGGGCGTGGCCAACGCCGCCACCGGAGACCGCGGCGAGATCGACGCGCTTGCGACCGCCTCGGAGGCGGCCCGGCTCCTCGACCTTCAGGTCGAGGAGGTGCTCGTGCTCTCGACCGGCGTGATCGGCGTCCATCTGCCGCTCGACAAGGTCCGCGAGGGACTCCGGACGGCCGCGGGCGCCCTCTCCCCGGACGGCGGCGAAGACGCGGCGGACGCGATTCTCACGACCGACACGCGCGCCAAGACTGCCGTCGCCGGACGAGACGGGTTCACGGTCGGGGGCATGGCGAAGGGCTCCGGGATGATCCACCCGGCCCTCGCGACGATGCTCGCCGTCGTCACGACCGACTATCCACTCGAGCCGGGCGAGGCCGACGAGTTCCTGCGTCCCGCCGTCGAGGCGTCCTTCAACCGCATCTCCGTCGACGGCGAGTGCTCGACGAACGACGCCGTGCTCCTCCTCGCCAACGGCTCCTCCGGGGCGCCGCGCGACGACGAGGGCTTCGCCGAGGCGCTCCACGAGGTCTGCGCCGACCTCGCGCGCCAGGTGGTCGAGGACGGGGAAGGGAAGACCGTCCTGATCGAGGTCAACGTCGCGGGTGCGGTCGACGAGCCGCAGGCCGACGCAATCGCGCGCCGGGTGGCGACTTCGCCGCTCGTCAAGACAGCCGCCTTCGGGCGCGACCCGAACTGGGGCCGCGTCCTTGCGGCGGCCGGCTCGGCGCCGTTCAACGGAGGCTTCGCACAGCTGGAGCCCAACCGCGTGCGGCTCGCGCTCAACGGCACCACGGTCTTCGACGGCGTCCCGCTGGGCGAGGACGCGACGCTGGGCGGCTCGTCGCTCAGCATCGAGCTCGACCTCCGCATGGGCGCGGGCTCGGCCTCGTATCTCGCGTCCGACCTCACCTACGACTACGTGCGCCTGAACGCGGAGTACACGACATGAAGCTCCTGGTCGTGAAGTGCGGCGGGGCTGTGGCCCATGCCTCGGCAGCGGCCATCGAGAGCCTTCGCCACGGCTGGGACGGCGTCTGCGTCGTCCACGGGGCCGGGCCGCAGATCTCGTCCGAGATGGATCGTCTGGGGCTCCCGGTCTCGTTCGTCGCCGGCCGCCGCGTCACCGATGCCGCCGCGCTGGCGGTCGTGCGCGAGTCGTTCGCACGCGTCAACGCGCAGCTCTGCGACGCGCTCGGCCCGGGCGCCGTCGGCCTCATGGGCGAAGAGATCGGCCTCGAGGCAACGCCCATTCCCGAGCTCGGCCTCGTGGGCGAGCCGCTCCCCGGCCGTCCTGCGGCGGTCGAGGACGCGCTCGCGGCGGGCCTGACACCGGTGGTCGCGCCTGTCGCGCGGGGACCGCTGAACGTGAACGCCGACGAGGCTGCGTGGGCGCTGGCCGTCGGACTCGGCGCTCAGCGGCTTCTCTTCCTCACCGATGTCCCCGGCGTTCTCGTCGAGGGATCCCTCCTCCCCTCGATCGAGGCCGACGAGGCCGACCGACTCCTCGACGACGGCTCCTTCGAAGGCGGCATCGTCCCCAAGCTGCGCGCCGCGGTGCGCGCCGCGCGCTCGGGGCTCCACGCGGAGATCGGCGAGACGGTGGTGCTGCCGTGAGCCGCGTCGCCCACCCGCCCGTGCTCCCGACCTACGCGCGGCTCGACGTCACGTTCGTCGAGGGCGTGGGCTCCTGGCTCGTCGCCGACGACGGGCGCACCTACCTCGACTTCGCCGCCGGCATCGCCGTCGTCGGGCTCGGCCACGGCCACCCGGCCGTGACGGCCGCCGCCCGCGACCAGCTCGAGCGGCTCTGGCACGTCTCCAACCTCTACTGGACGCAGCCCATGTCCAGGCTCGCCGAACGGCTCTCGGAGCGGTTCGGCGGGGCGGATGCCTTCTTCTGCAACTCCGGCGCCGAGTCGGTGGAGGCCGCCCTCAAGTACGCGCGCAAGGCGACAGGCAGGCACGCCGTGCTCGCACTGGAGGGCTCCTTCCACGGGCGTACGCTCGGTGCCCTCGGCGTCACCGGGCAGCCAGGGAAGAGAGCGGCGTTCGAGCCGCTCCCCGGGCCGGTTCGCTTCGCGCGGCCGAATGACGCCGAGTCCCTGGGGGCGGGCGTCGACGACGACACTGGCCTGGTCCTTCTCGAGCCCGTGCTCGGGGAGGGCGGGGTCGTCCCGTTGACGCCCGAATTCATCCAGGCCGCCGCCGAGATCGCCGCCCGGGCAGGCGCGCTTCTCTGCGTGGACGAGATCCAGACCGGCGTGGGGAGGACCGGGACGTTCTTCGCCTTCGAGCAGAGCGGCGTGCGGCCCGATCTCGTCACCCTCGCCAAGGGCCTCGCGAACGGCCTGCCGCTGGGCTGCCTGCTCGTCGCCGGGGAGGCGGCCGGCGGCTTCGAGCCGGGCGACCACGCGTCGACCTTCGGCGGGAACCCGGTCGCCTGCGCCGCGGCGTGCGCCGTCTGCGACGCCGTCGACGACGAGCTGCTCGCACGCGTGCTCGACCTCGGCGCCGAGCTGCGCACGGGCCTTGCCCGCCTCGACGCCGTCCGGGAGGTGCGCGGGCTCGGCCTGCTGATCGGCGCCGAGCTCGATCGGCCCGCCGCGCCCGTCGTCGCGGACTGCCTCGAGCACGGCCTGCTCGTGACGTCCGCCGGCGAGCGTGTACTGCGCCTGACGCCGCCGCTCGTGGTCGACCGCGGCGACGTCGCCGAGGCCCTCGACATTCTCAGGGAGGTGCTTGCATGACCGACAAGACCCGTCGCCAGGGCGCCATCCTGCGCCTCGTCCGCGAGCGGCCGATCTCGACGCAGAGCGAGCTGGTGGACGCCCTGCGCGCCGCCGGCCACGAGGTCGTACAGACGACGGTCTCCCGCGATATCCACGAGCTGGGCCTGCGCAAGGTGCGCACGGGAACCGGCCGCCTCGCCTACGCGCCGCCGGACGCTCCCGACGCCGACGGCATGCGCGCGCTGGGAGCGGCGCTCCGCCGCTGGGCGCTCGACTTCCAGGCGAGCGGGAACATTCTCGTGATCCTCACCCCGCGCGGTTACGCGGCCCCGCTGGCAGACGCGATCGACGCATCCGGGCTCACCGAGTCCATCGGCACGGTCGCCGGCGACAACACGATCATCGTCGTCGCGCGCGAGGGCGTCTCGGGCGCGGGGCTCGCCGACCAGCTGCGGAGCTACGCGATGGAGGGTGCGGCGTGACCACTGCCGTTCTCGCGTTCAGCGGTGGGCTCGACACGAGCTGCGCCATCGCGTGGCTCAAGGAGGACTACGGCTTCGACGAGGTCGTGGCCGTGCTCGTCGACGTCGGCCAGGACGTCGAGCTCGAGCCGGCGCTCGCGCGCGCCCGCGCGGCCGGCGCGGACGACATCGTCGTCGCCGAGCTGCGCGAGGAGTTCGCGGACGAGCAGGTGGCGAAGGCGCTCAAGGCGAACGCGCTCTACGAGGGCAAGTACCCGCTCGTCTCCGCGCTCTCGCGCCCGGTGATCGCCGAGGCGGTCGCCGCGGTCGCGCTCGACGTGGACGCCGACGCGGTCGTCCACGGCTGCACGGGCAAGGGGAACGACCAGCTCCGCTTCGAGATCGCGCTCCGCGCCAACTACCCGGGCGTGCGCGTGATCGCGCCGCTCCGCGACCGGGTCTGGGCGCGCGAGGACGAGATCGCCTACGCGCTCGCCCGGCGGATTCCCGTGGCGCAGACCTCCGCGTCGCCGTACTCGATCGACGCGAACCTGCTCGGTCGCTCGATCGAGGCCGGGATCCTCGAGGATCCGTGGACGGCGCCGCCCGAGGACGCGTACGTGCTCACGAGCTCGCCCGACGAGGCGCCGGAGCCGACGGAGGTCTTGATCGGCTTCGCCGAGGGCCTGCCCGTGGCGCTCGACGGGGAGGAGCTCTCGCTCGTCGACCTCGTTGCCGAGCTGAACGAGCGGGCCGGCGCGTACGGGATCGGCCGGATCGACATGATCGAGAACCGCGCCGTCGGCATCAAGAGCCGCGAGGTCTACGAGGCCCCGGCGGCGCTCGTGCTCATCGAGGCCCATCGCGCGCTCGAGGACCTCGTCCTCACGCGGGCCGAGCTACAGGAGAAGCGGTTGCTCGAGGACCGCTGGGCGACGCTCGTCTACGAGGGCCACTGGTTCAGCCCGCTCCGCGAGGCGATCGACGCCTTCGTGGACGCGACACAGGGCGTCGTCGAAGGCGAGGTCAGGATCGAGCTGCGCCCCGCGACGGCCGTCGTGGCGGGGCGGCGCTCGCCCCAGGCGCTCTACGCGAGGACGCTCGCGTCGTACGGCGCCGACGAGACGTTCCCGCATGCGGCGGCCGAGGGCTACGTCCAGATCGCGGCGCTCGAGGCTGAGTTGGCCGCCGCCCGCGCGCGGAAGAGAGCGCCGGTCTGACCCTCTGGGCCGCACGCGTCGAGGCGGCGCTCGCGCCCGAGGTGGCGGAGTTCCTCCGTGCCGACGACGCCGAGCTGCTCCCGTACGACTGCGAGGCGACTCTGATCCACGCGCAGCGCCTACGGGAGGCAGCGATCCTCTCCGACGAGGAGCTCCGGGAGGTCGAGGCGCGCCTGATCGCCATCCGGGAGGAGGGCGCCGCGTTCGTCGCGGGCGACGAGGACATCCACTCGACGCTCGAGCGCCTGCTCGGGCCCGTCGGGCGCAAGGTCCACGCCGGCCGCTCTCGGAACGATCAGGTGGCGGCGGCGTTCCGCCTCTACGTCGCCGACGCCTGCGCCGAAGCGCGCGAGGGCATCGCCGGGCTCGCGGAGACGATCCTCGACCTCGCCGAGCGCGAGGCCGACACGCTCTTCCCCGGTTACACCCATCTGCAGCGGGCACAACCGGTCACGCTCGGGCACCACCTCATCGCCTGGTCGGCGATGCTCGAGCGCGACCTCGCCCGCTTCGCCCACGCCGCCGAGCAGGCGGGGCCGAGCCCGTTGGGCGCAGGAGCGCTCGCGGGCTCGACCCTGCCTCTCGCGGCGGCGCCCGGGCCCCAGGCGGCGAACTCGCTCGACGCGGTCGCCGACAGGGACTTCGCGCTCGACTACCTCTACGCGTGCGCCGTCCTGCTCGGGCACCTGTCGCGGATCGGCGAGGAGGTCGTCCTCTGGTGCACCTCGGAGTTCGGGCTCGTCCAACTTCCGGAGGCCGCCGCGACCGGCTCGTCGATGATGCCGCAGAAGCTCAACCCCGACGTGGCCGAGCTCGTGCGCGGCAAGGCCGGAACGGCTGTCGGGCGCCTCACGGGGCTCCTCGCGGTCGTGAAGGGGCTCCCGCTCGCCTACAACCGCGACCTCCAGGAGGACAAGCCGCCGGTCTTCGCGGCGCGCCGGGACGTGCGCGGCGCGCTCGCCGCGCTGTCGGTGCTCGTGGACGGGCTCGAGGTCGACCACGAGCGGGCCGCCGAGGCTGTCTCGGATCCGGCTCTGCTGGCCACGGACGCGGCCGAGGAGCTCGTCCGCGAGGGAGTACCCTTCCGCGACGCCTACGAGCAGGTGGCCGAGGCCGTGCGCGAGGGCCGGTTCGAGCCGCCGCACGACGCCGAGGACAGCGTCGCGGCGCGGAGCGCGCCGGGACCGGGGGGCGTCACGGCGGCGCTCGCCGCCGCGCGAGCCAGATTCGACAAGATCTAGCCGGTGCGCACCCTCGAGGATGTCGCCGGGGCCGTCGGCACGCCCTTCTACGCGTACGACGCGGACCTCTTTCGCGAGCGGATCGCGCGCTTTCGCGCGGCGTTCGACGAGCCGCCCGAGATTTGTTACGCCCTGAAGGCCAACGACGCCCTCGCCCTCGTCGCGATCGCGGCCGCGGAGGGGCTCGGCGCCGACATCGTCTCGGGGGGTGAGCTGGCCAAGGCTCTGCGTGCAGGCATCCCGGCCCAGCGCATCGTCTTCTCCGGCGTCGGCAAGACGCGCGCGGAGATCTCGGCGGCCCTCGAGGCGGGCGTGCGAACGCTCAACGTGGAGTCCCTCGGCGAGCTGGACGTGATCGCCGAGGAGGCAACCGCGCTCGGAGTCGTCGCGCCCGTGTCGGTCCGTCTGAACCCCGATGTGGAGGCGGGCACGCACACGTACATCGCCACCGGCTCCGCGGCGAGCAAGTTCGGGCTCGGCCTCGAGGACGCACGGGCAGGCTACGAGCGAGCCGCGGGGCATCCGGCGCTCGAGCCCGTGGGCATCTCGTTCCACGTGGGCTCCCAGCTCCTCGACACGGGCCCCGTGCTGGCGGCCGGGGAGCGTGCGGCCGGGCTGTGGCGGGAGCTCGGCGCCGCCGGGATCCGGTTGCGTGACCTCGACGCCGGCGGCGGCCTCGGGATCGCTTACGACGGCGGTGAGGACGCGGACGTCGATGCCTACGCAGCAACGCTCTCGGCGCTCGTCCGTGACCTCGGCGCGGGTCTCGTGCTCGAGCCGGGCCGCTGGCTCGTCGGGCCGGTTGGCACGTTCGTCACGCGCGTGCTCTACGTGAAGGACGCGCCGGGCCGCCGCATCGCCGTCTGCGACGGCGGCATGAACGACCTGATCCGCCCGTCGCTCTACGGCGCGAGCCATCCGATCAGCGTGCTCGGGACGGAGCGGGAGCGGGGAACGCTCGACGTCGTCGGCCCAGTCTGCGAGTCGGGTGACTTCTTCGCCCTGGGCGTGGACCTGCCGCTCCCGGAGCCCGGCGACCTGCTCGCGATCGGGCAGGCGGGGGCGTACTGCCGGGTCATGTCCTCGGCGTACAACGCCCGGCCGCTCTGCGCCGAGGTGCTGCGCGAGAACAGCGCGTATCGCGTCATCCGCGAGCCGGTCTCGGCCGACGCACTTGCCTCGGCCGAGCTCTTCTAGCTCATTTCATAAGGCTGCGCACGA
>DASSCF010000026.1:0-2962 GCA_035698025.1 Gaiellaceae bacterium | reverse complement strand
TCAACTCGGCGACCGCCTGCTGGTGCGCTACCACGCGCAGCCGTTCCGACCGGGCCGCGAGCATGCGCTCGCGAAGGCGGAGCGCTGGATCATCGACCGGCAGGAGCTCGACGGCTCCTGGGGAGGCATCCAGCCGCCCTGGGTCTGGTCGCTGATCGCGCTCGCCTGCCGGGGGCACGGCCCGGAGTCGCCGCCCTTCCGCCGCGGACTCGAGGGCTGGAGCGGTTTCCTCGTGGAGGACGGCGACCGCCTGCGCCCGGAGGCCTGCCAGTCGCCCGTCTGGGACACGGGCCTCGCCGTCCTCGCCCTGCGCGCCGCGGGCGTGTCGGCCGAGGAGCCCGCCCTTCGGCGGGCGGGGGAGTGGCTCGTCGGCGAGGAGATCAGGGAGCGCGGCGACTGGGCGGTCCGGCGCCCGGGGGTGGAGCCGGGCGGCTGGGCATTCGAGTACGAGAACGACCTCTATCCCGACATCGACGACGCGGCCATCGTCGCCATGGCCCTGGAGGAGCTGGGCGTGGGCGCCAAGGCGGTCGACCGCGGCTCGCGCTGGATGGCCGCCATGCAGTGCAGGAACGGCGGCTGGGGAGCCTTCGACGTCGACAACGACGCGCAGTGGCTCTATCGCATCCCGTTCTGCGACTTCGGAGCCGTCACCGACCCGCCCTCCGCCGACGTCGCCGGTCATGTCGTCGAGCTGCTCGCCGGTCGGCCGGGCTACGAGCGGGAGGTCGGCCGCGGCGTCGACTACCTGCTGCGCGAGCAGGAGGAGGACGGCTCGTGGTTCGGCCGCTGGGGCGTCAACTACGTCTACGGGATCGGGGCCGTGCTCCCGGCGCTCGAGGCCGCCGGCCTCCCGCCGAAGCACGTGGCGGTCCGACGCGCCGTCGCCTGGCTAGAGGCGCACCAGCGCAGGGACGGCGGCTTCGGCGAGGACTGCCGTTCCTACGACCTCGGCGAGGCAGGTCTCCAGTGGCGTGGACGGGGAAAGGCGACTCCTTCGCAGACCGCGTGGGCCCTGCTCGGCCTCGTGGCCGCCGGCGAGGCGCGGTCCGAGTGCGCGCGCCGCGCGGTCGGCTGGCTCTGCGAGCACCAGCGCAAGGACGGCGGCTGGGACGAGGAGCACTTCACCGGCACCGGCTTCCCGCGCGACTTCCTCATCAACTACCACCTCTACCGGGAGGTCTGGCCGGTCATGGCGCTCGGGCGCGTCCGCCGAGCTCTGACGGCGTGAAGGTCTACGTCTCGGGAGCGACCGGCTTCGTCGGGAGCCACGTCGCCCGCGAGTTGCGCGCGCGCGGGGCCGACGTCACGGACGAGCGCGTCGACCTGCTCGACGCCGACGGCCTCGAGCGCGTCGTCCGCGGCTGCGAGGTCGTCGTGCACGTGGCCGCGCTCTACAGCTACGACGCACCGGTGGAGGCCTTCGAGCGCGTCAACGTCGAGGGGACGCGGACGTTGCTCGACGTCGCCGTGCGGACTGGAGTCCGCCGCTTCGTCCACTGCTCAACGGCCGGGACCTGCGGTCCGGTGCCCGGTCGCGCCGCCACCGAAGAGGACGAGCCGCCCGCCTGGGAGCTCGAGGTGCCGTACAAGCGCACGAAGCTCGCCGCCGAGCGGCTCGCGCTCGAGGCGAACGCGGTCGTCGTCAACCCGACCACCCCTGTGGGCGAGGGCGACCGGAAGCCGACGCCCACGGGCCGGATGATCGCCGGCGTCGCCCGCGGCCGTATCCCCGGCTACGTCGCGACGACCGGGCTCAACGTCGTGGACGTCCGCGACGTCGCGCGCGGGCACGCCCTCGCGGTCGAGCGCGGCGAGCCGGGCGAGAAGTACCTCCTGGGCGGCGTCGACATGCCGCTCGCGGAGCTCTTCGCGGCCGTCGCCCGCCTGGCGGGCCGCCGCCGCCCGCGCCTGCGCGTGCCGTATCCTGTCGCCGAGGTGGCCGGCGCGCTCGGAATCGTCAACCGGGACGAGGTGCGTCTCGCCAGGCTGCCCATGTATTTCTCTTCCGCGAAGGCCCGCAGTAGACTCGGCTACGCACCGGGCCCGGTCGAGCCCGCGCTCGCACGGGCCGTCGCCGAGGCGCTCACGAAGGGAGGAGCATGAAGTTTCCGCTTCGCAGCACCGTCCAGATCGGGCGCTACGTCGCCTCGCAGAAGGGCAAGGACCGCTACCCGCTCGTGATCATGCTCGAGCCCACGCTGGGCTGCAACATCGCCTGCATCGGCTGCGGGAAGATCCGCGAGTACGAGTCGAACAAGGCGCGGCTGACCGTCGAGGAGTGCCTCCAGTCCGCCGTCGAGTGCCCGGCTCCGGTCATCTCCATCTGCGGCGGCGAGCCGCTGATCTTCAAGGGCATCGAGGAGGTCGTCGCCGGCTTCCTCGAGATGAAGCGGAACGTCCAGCTCTGCACCAACGCGCTTCGGCTCGTGGACATGCTCGACCGCTTCGAGCCGAACCCGCGCCTCACGTTCGTCGTTCACCTCGACGGCATGCAGGAGATCCACGACTACATCTGCGACTACCCGGGCCTCTGGCACATCGCCGTCGACGCGATCAGAACGGCGCGTGACGCCGGCTTCCGCGTGACGACGAACACGACGATCTTCAAGGAGACCGAGGTCGACGACGTTATCCAGATGATGGAGTACCTCACGAACGAGGTAGGCATCGACGGGATGCTCGTCGCCCCGGGGTACCAGTACTCCCAGATCGACCCGAGCCTGACGATGACGCGCGAGGAGCACGAGGCCAAGTTCCGGCTCATCCGCGACTCGGTTCGCCGGCACGGCTACACGTGGCTGGCGAGCCCCGTCTACCAGGACTTCCTGACCGGCGACCGGAAGCTTCCCTGCGCGCCGTGGGGCTCCGTCACGAGGAACCCGTACGGCTGGAAGGGCCCGTGCTACCTGCTCACCGACGGCATCTTCCCGACGTACGAGGCGCTCGTCAACGGGATCGA
>DASSCF010000025.1:0-7403 GCA_035698025.1 Gaiellaceae bacterium | reverse complement strand
GCAGGGACGCCTCGCACGAGACGCCGGCGTGCCCGCCGACCGCATCGTGCTCGCCGAGAACGGCTCGGTCGTCGAGCTGCGCGGGGGCATCGCGCGCCTCGTCGACCAGCTCGACACCGGCGCAACGTTCGTGGACGGCCTAGGCGTCGGGGACGTCAAGGACGTCGCCCTCCGCGACCGCCGCCATCTTTCGGAGGACGGCGTCCTGATCGTGGTGGCGACGGTCGGCTCGCGAAATGGGGGCCAGATGGGCGCGCCGGAGGTCATCTCCCGCGGCTTCGCCGAGTCGGACTCGCTGCTCGAGGAGGCCCGCCTCGAGGCCGAGCGCACCATCGCCGAGCTCCTGGGCCAGAACGTTTTCGAGCTGAAGCTCTTCCAGGAGCACCTGCACGACAACATCGGGAAGCTCGTCTCCGAGCGCACCGGCCGCCGGCCGATGATTCTCCCGGTCGTCGTCGAGGTCTAGGCGGAGTCGCCCCAGCGGAAGCCGGTTTCGCTCGGCTGCGGCTGGAGCGGGCTGGTCGGGAGGCCCGGCGGCGGGTCGTGCCGGTGGATGTTGAACGCTGCCGGCGCGACGTCGTTCGGCGTCGAGGGATGGAAGAGGGAGGCGAGGTACTGGATATGGCCTCGGCCGGGGCCGAGCTCCCACTGGCCGCCGCCGTAGATGGCGATCCCGTTTTCCGCGCAGTAGTCGTAGCCCTCGAAGAGCCGCTGGATGCTGCCGAAGCGCGACGGCTTGAAGTTCAACGTCTTCGGCGCGAACGGAAGGCTCTTGATGTCGAGCACGGAGTGGATCGGGGCATCCCAGGTGACGCGGTCGCGGTGCGGCTCGAGGACGACGTCGGTCTCCTCGTTCAGGTCCGGGTCCTCGATCCAGGCGCTCGGGAAGGCCTGCGCGACGAGGCCGTAGAGGAGCGGGTCGCCCGCCTGGTCGACCGGTGTGCCCTTGTAGGCGCCCTTGAGGTCGACCGTGTCCACGGCGCCGGTGTCGGCGAGAGCCTTGACGAGCTTTGCGTCCCATTCGCTCGTCGGGTCGAGCTTGAACCGCAGCTTCGGGTAGCGCTCCAGCAGCCTCGGGATCGGGTCGAGCGCCGGTGGATTCTCGATCCGCAGCGACACGACGAAGTTGACCGGCTGCGGCTCGCGCTCGACTGCCGCGGCGAGCGAGGTGCCCGCCTGGCGCAGGGCGAGGTCGAGCGCCGCGCTCTCGAACGCCCAGCGGCGGTAGTCGAGAAAGGCGTCCATCCCCGGCCCGCTCGGAAAGAGCGCGATCCGGTCGAGGAGCTGCGAGAAGCTGTCGAGCGTGTGGCTTCCCGCGAGCGGGAACGTCGGGCCTTCCTCCTGAAGCGCCTCCTGGTCCTCGCCGGAGTAGGTGACGTCTTCGCCGACGCCCTCGTGGCCGCCGCCGTGCAGGTGGATGACCGTTGTGCGTCGCACGAACTCGGGCGAGGCTTCGACCTTGAGGCCCTCGAGGTCGTAGGACTCGATCTCCAGCGGCAGGTTGCGGACGAGGTCGTACGTGGCCATGCGCCGGGAACGGTACGTGTTCTGCCCGTCTTGGTGTACTAGTTAGGTGATGACGCAGACGAACGGGAACAGCTGGGCCGGCCTCATGGGCACCTACGGCGTGTCCGAGCGCACCACGGCGCGCCTGATCCGTTCGCTGGCGGCGAGCGAGGTCGCCGGGCTCGCATTCTGCCGGCTCCTGGAGCGCTGGCAGCGCGGCGAGCCGGATCCCTGCACGCCGGAGCGCCGGCAGGCCGCCTTCAGGCGCGCCGCCGAGCGTGCCGAGACCGCGCTCACGGGCCTGGAGCAGCCGCTCGGTCGCTTCCTCCTCGAGCTCGAGCCGGACGGGGCGGAGGGACGCTCCTGGTACGGCGAGCCGGGCGCCGGGGAGGTCGTCGAGTGGGACGCCGTCCTCAAGCGCGCCGGCGTCGTCGCCGCGCCGCACCGCGTCGCGCACGCCTACCGCGAGCTCGCCGGGCTCGTCCGCGCGCTCCAGGGTCTCGCCGACTCGGCGCGCATCGAGTCGGCGCCCGACCGCGACTCGCTCTGGGCCGGGCTCTTCGACCTGCGCGAGAACCTGCTCGACGGCTGCCTCGACGACCTGCGCGCGCTTGCCGCCTAGCGTCGCCGTCGTCGGCTCGATCAACGTCGATCTCGTCGCGCGCTGCGCACGGCTCCCCGAGCCGGGCGAGACGGTGCGCGCCGAGGACTTCGACTACATCCCCGGCGGCAAGGGCGCGAACCAGGCCGTGGCCGCGGCTCGCTTCGGCGCCTCGGTGCGAATGGTGGCCTGTGTAGGCAGCGACGCCCTCGCGACGCTGGCCCAATCCGGGCTCGACGATGCCGGTGTCGACCTGAGCGGCGTCGCGCAGGCAGGCGCGGCGGACACCGGGATGGCGCTGATCTTCGTCGACGACGCGGGCGAGAACCAGATCGTCGTCGTCCCCGGCGCGAACGCGGAGCTGCGGCCCGACGCGATCCGTGCGGCGGATGCCGCGAGCTTCGACGCCGTGCTCTGCCAGCTCGAGATCCCCGACGAGCCGCTCGCCGAGGCGGCGCGCACGGCCACCGGGCTCTTCTGCCTGAACGCCGCGCCCGCGCGGCCCGTGCCCGGCGAGGTGCTCGGCCGAGCCGACCTCGTAGTCGTCAACCGACACGAGCTCGACGCGCTCGCCGAGATGCCGCACCTCGTCGCGCTCACGCTCGGCGCCGAGGGCGCCCTGCTGCTCGAAGACGGGGAGGAGGTCGCCCGCGCCGCGCCGCCGGAGGTCGAAGCCGTCGACGGCACGGCGGCCGGCGACGCCTTCACCGCGTGCCTCGTCGTCTCCCTGCTCGAGGGCCGTGACCGCGACGAGGCCCTCCGCCGCTCGTGCGCCGCGGGCGCCCTCGCCGCCTCGCGGCCCGGCGCGCAGCCCTCCCTGCCCACGGCCGCGGAGGTTGACGCGATACTGCGCGCGTGAGCGGCCCGATCCCGATCCTCCTTGACTGCGACCCTGGTCACGACGACGCGATCGCGCTCCTGCTCGCGCTGGCCAGCCCCGAGCTCGAGCTCCTGGGCGTCACGACCGTCGCCGGGAACCAGACGCTCGAGAAGACCACGGCGAACGCGCTGCGCGTCCTCGAGCTCGTCGGGCGCGGTGACGTAGAGGTCGCCGCCGGCGCCGACCGCCCGCTCGCCCGCGACCTCTTCATCGCCGCCTACGTGCACGGCGAGTCCGGGCTCGACGGGCCGAACCTGCCCGACCCGAAGCGCACGCCGGTCGACCAGCACGCCGTCGACTTCCTCGCGGAGCGGATTCTCGGGTCCTCGAAGCGCGTCACGCTCGTCCCGGTCGGCCCGCTGACCAACGTCGCCCTGCTGCTCTCCCGCTACCCCGAGGCGACCGAGAACCTCGAGCGCATCGTCATCATGGGCGGCGCGATCGCCGAGGGGAACGTCACTCCGGCGGCCGAGTTCAACATCTACGTCGACCCCGAGGCCGCCTGGCGTGTCTTCCACGGCGGCGTGCCGGTGACGATGATCGGCCTCGACGTCACCCACAAGGCGCTGATGATGCCCTCGCACGTCGAGCGGTTGCGCGCCTCCGGCCGGATCGGGACCTTCGTGGCCGAGCTCCACGACTTCTTCGTCCGGTACCACGAGCGCACCTACGGAACCGAGGGTGCGCCGATCCACGACGCCGTCGCCGTCGCCCAGGTGCTGCGGCCGGGGATCGTCGAGACCCTCCACCGGCACGTGGACGTGGACTGCGAATCGCAGCTCTGCCGCGGCCGCACGGTCGTCGACCTGTGGCGCCGGACGGACAACGACCCGAACACCGACGTCGGCGTCGGGATCGACGGGGACGGCTTCCTCGAGCTGCTCTGCGCGCGGATCGAGTCGCTCGACCGCGCATAACGCGGGGAGGAGGGCGGGGGCCGCCCCCGAACTGCCGGAACATGGCGCAGAAGAAGCGTCCGTCTCGGGTACGCCCGAGGTCGCCCGCCCGAGTGCGCAAGAAGAAGCGCACCCGCAAGCAGCGAGGACATCACCATCACGAGCTCCTGGGGTTGGGCCTGCTTTGCGGCGGGCTCTTCCTCGCGTTCGTCACCTGGCTCGAGGGGAACGGCGGGATCGTCGGGACGACGATCGCCGACTGGCTCGATGCGCTCCTCGGCACGGCCCGCATCGGTGTGCCTGTCGTGCTCGTCGTGCTCGGCGCGCTCATGGTGGCCCGCGCGTCCCTCGTGGACGTCAAGCCGTTCCGGACCGGCCTCGTCCTCCTCGGGATCGGCGTCATGGTGCTTCTCGGCGAGGAGCGGGGCGGGGCGATCGGGAGCGCGTTCGACGCCGTCTTCGGCCGCCTCCTCGGCGGGACGGGAACGTTCATCCTCGGTCTCTTCCTCTGCTGGGCCGGCGCGCTCCTGCTGACGGGAGCCTCGCTCGGCGCCATGCTCCACCGCTCGGCGCACGTCGCGCGCGAGACGGCGGTCGCCGCACGCCGCACGGTCGGCGCCGTGCGCTACGCGCCGGTCGACACCGCGCCCCCGCCCGTCTCCAACGGCCATGACTTCTCGCACGAGCCCCCCGTCGACGGCGCCCAGGCGTACCCGGACGTGGTCGGGGACGCGCCGCCCGCGCAGCCCGTCCTGGTCGACCAGCTCGCCGATCCGCTCGAGGACCAGCTCGACGCCGTCCCCGCGGCCGCCGAGCCGCCCACCCTCTTCGACCCGCCCACGAGCGAGCACGCCGACTACCGCCTCCCTGACGCCAACGTCCTGCGGCGCTCGCGCCCGCACGAGGGCCAGCCCGGGAAGGCGGCCGAGCGCACGGCCGAGGCGCTGCTCCAGGCGCTCGCGAACTTCGGGATCGACGCGACGCTCATCGGGCAGGTCGTCGGCCCGCGCGTCACGCGCTACGAGCTCCAGCTCGCCCCGGGGACGAAGGTCGGCAAGGTCGCCGCGCTCAAGGACGACCTCGCCTACGCGCTCGCCACCACCGAGATCCGCATCCTCGCGCCCATCCCGGGCAAGCAGGCGGTCGGCGTCGAGGTGCCCAATCTCTCGCCGAACATCGTCACCCTCGGCGACATCTTCGACGAGGTCCCGGCGAGCTCGAGCCCGCTCACGGTCTGGCTGGGCAAGGACATCTCGGGCGCCTCCGTGAACGCCGACCTCGCCCGCATGCCGCACATCCTCATCGCGGGCACCACGGGCTCCGGAAAGTCCGGCTGCATCAACACGATGCTCTGCTCCATCCTCCTGCGCGCAACGCCGGACGACGTCCGCATGATCCTGGTCGACCCCAAGCGCGTCGAGCTGGGGCTCTACGAGTCGATCCCGCACCTCCTGACGCCCGTCGTCTCGAGCCCCAAGCAGGCCTCGGCCGTCCTCACGAACGTCCTCACGGAGATGGAGCGCCGCTACGAGCGCATGAGCCTCGCCCGCGCGCGCAACCTCCCGGAGCTCAACCGCGTCCTGCGCAAGCGCGGCGAAGCCCAGCTGCCGTACCTCCTCGTCGTCATCGACGAGCTGGCCGACCTGATGATGGTCTCGCCGCAGGAGGTCGAGGACGCGGTCATCCGCCTCGCCCAGAAGTCGCGCGCCGTCGGCATCCACCTCGTGCTCGCAACGCAGCGCCCGTCCGTGGACGTCATCACCGGGATGATCAAGGCGAACGTCCCCTCGCGGATCGCGTTCGCCGTCTCGAGCCAGACCGACAGCCGCGTCATCCTCGACACCTCGGGCGCCGAGAGCCTCCTCGGGCAGGGCGACATGCTCTTCAAGCCGCTCGGCACCTCACGCCTCCAGCGCGTGCAGGGCGCCTACGTGAGCGAGGAGGAGATCGCCCTCGTCGTCGAGCAGTGCCGCAGCCAGCGGCCGCAGGAGCTGGACGAGTCCATGCTCGAGCCGCCCGAGCCCGTCGGCCACGCGGACGACGGCGACGAGGACTTCGACCCGGACGAGGATCCGCTTCTCGACCGCGCGATCGAGATAGTCGTGCAGACGCAGACGGCGTCCGTCTCCCTGATTCAGCGCCGCCTGCGGGTCGGCTACACGCGCGCCGGCCGCCTGATCGACATGCTGGAGCGCCGCGGGATCATCTCCGGCTACGAGGGCTCCAAGCCTCGCAAGGTGCTCGTTGGCGAGGCCGAGCTCGACCGCGTGCTCGCGGACGTCACCTCCTAGCGCCGCCGGTAGCCCTCTAACGAACGCTATCCGGCGAACGTCCTAGAAATGGAATCGTCGGAGGGATAGCATCCTCCGATTCCACTCGACGGCATGGGCGATAGAGGAGGTTCCGTGAAAGTAACGCGAAAGCTGCCGTGGCTCCTGGTGCTGCTGGTCACGCTTCTGCTCGCACTCGTCGCGGCCGGCTGCGGCGGCGACGACGATGACGGGGAAGATGCAGGGAGCGGCGACACGTCTGCAGCAACAGACGACGCCACGACCGAGGAAGCGGAGCCGATCCGCGTAGGCCTCGTGACCGACATCGGCGGCCTGAACGACCGCGGGTTCAACTCGCTGGCCAACGAGGGCCTCGAGCGCGCCGCGAGCGAGCTCGACGCCGAGATCCGCGTGCTCGAGTCGAAGTCCGACGCGGACTACATCCCCAATCTCTCCACACTCGCAGAGGAAGGGTTCGACCTCGTGATCTCGGTCGGCTTCCTCATGGGTGAGGCCACTCACACGGCCGCGGAGGAGTTCCCCGACACGAAGTTCGCCATCATCGACAACGCCTACGGCGACCCGCCGGACTGTGAGGCGGAGGGCCAGCTCTGCAACCTGCCCAACCTCCAGGGCCTGCTCTTCAAGGAGCAGGAGACCGGCTACCTCGCCGGCTACCTGGCAGGTCTCGTGACCGAGTCGAACACGATCTCGAGCGTCGGCGGCATCAAGATTCCGCCGGTCGACCGGTTCATCGCGGGCTATCAGGCGGGCGCGAAGGCGTCGAATCCTGACATCACGACGCTGAACGCCTACTCCGAGGACTTCGTCGACCAGGCGAAGTGCAAGGAGGTCGCTCTCGACCAGATCGCCGAGGGCTCCGACGTCGTCTTCCAGGTGGCGGGCGGCTGCGGTCTCGGCGCACTCGACGCGGCCCAGCAGGAGGGCGTCTGGGGCATCGGCGTCGACGCCGACCAGGCGTTCCTCGGCGAGCACGTGCTCACAAGCGCGCTGAAGCGGGTCGACGAGGCCGTGTTCCAGACCATCCAGGCCGTCGCCGACGGCTCCTTCACCGGTGGCGGCGTCACGCTCTTCGGCCTCGCCGAGGACGGTGTCGGACTGGGTGAGTTCTCGCCGAACGCGCCACAGGAGGCGATCGACGAGGCGCTCGCACAGGTCGATGGGATCATCAGCGGGGAGATCGAGGTCCCCGACGCTCTGGAGTAACCAGAAACCGACGAGGGGCGGGC
>DASSCF010000024.1:0-7484 GCA_035698025.1 Gaiellaceae bacterium | reverse complement strand
CCGAGCGCCATCGAGTCGACGACGTCGACGAAGAGGATCGACGCGAGGCGCCGGTACTGCATCGCGGGCTTCGCCGGCCCGGCCTCCTCGAGCAGGAGCGAGGGGTCCTGGCGGAGGATCGCCGCCTCCAGCTCCTTCAGCTCGGGGCCTGGCTCGATGCCGAGATCGTCGACGAGCGCCGAGCGCGCAGCCCGGTAGGCCGAGAGCGCGTCGGCCTGTCGCCCGGATCGGTAGAGGGCGAGCATCAGCTGCGCTCGCGGGCGCTCCCGGTGCGGCTGGGCCTCGACCAGGGCCTCGAGCTCGGAGACGAGCTCCGCGTGCCGCCCGAGCGCGAGGTCGGCCTCGATGCGCTCCTCCACCACGACCGTTCGGAGCTCCTCGAGGCGCGAGATCTCGGTCTGCGCGAAGGGCTCGTACACGAAGTCCGCCAGCGCCGGCCCGCGCCAGATTGCGAGCGCCTCGCGGAGCGCGGTCTCCGCGGACGCCGTGTCGTCCCCACGCAGCGCGGCGCGGCCCTCGTCGGCGAGGCGGGCGAAGCGATGTACGTCGACGTCGTCGGGCTCGAGCTCCAGGACGTACCCGGGTGGGCGGGTCGCGATCACCGGCCCGAGCGCCTTGCGGAGCTGCGAGACGTAGACCTGCACGGCATGGGGGGCGGTGTCCGGCGCCTCGCCCGGCCACAGGGCCTCGACGAGGCGGTCGACCGAGACGACGCGGCCGAGGTCGAGCGCGAGGGCGCTGAGCAGCGTTCGCGGCTTGGGGCCGCCGAGCCCGACGGCCACGCCGTCCCGCTCCGCCTCGATCGGGCCGAGGAGTCGCACCGCGATCGCCTTCGTGCCTGCCGGGCGAGCTCCGTCCACCTCTGCTCCTCGCCTGGTTCCCACGGATCCTCTCACCCTCCGGAGGGAAACGCCATCCCTCGCTTTGAGCCGTCCTTGAGAAGCCGCGCGCAGGCTGACCGCATGTGGACACGCAAACCGAGGAGGACGTCATGGCTGCACTGGTCGTCGCCGTCTCGCCGGCGAACGGGATGGGACGTGCGGATGCGCGGATCGGGATCTTCCCGGGAGGAGCCACGCCGTCCGTGTTCCCCGCCGGAACACCGTTCTGGATCGGGTACGGGTTCGCGCCAGAGAGCGAGGACGGCTCCGGTGCCCGGAGCGAGCTCGGCGCCGACACGCGCTTCGAGCTCGAGGTGGACGGGCAGCCCGTCTCGATGCTCAGCGACCTCCTCCGGCGCGGCCGCGACACGGTGCGGAAGACCGATGTCGCCGCGTTCCCGGCCGGGCTACCGGCCGGCTGGCACGACTTCGCCGGGCGCTGGTACGACCGCGGCCGGCTCATCCTGTCCAGCAGGGCGTCGATCGAGTTCGTCGAACGCTAGGCTGCGGATCCCGGCTGGGCCGGGGTGGCGCGGCGCGGCCCGCAGAGCAGCCCGGACGCGGAAGGAGACACGACGATGAAGCTTCACGGCCACGCCCGGACGAGTCTCGCGCTCACCGTCCTCGTGCTCGCTCTCGGCCTCGTGGCCGGCGCGGGGCCGCAGGCCGCCGCGCAGAGTCGGTGGCACGTTCACGACTTCCGGGTCGCCGAGGGCCGGGCTCTCGTGCCCGCCGCGAACGCCGCGGCACGTTCCACGCGTGGCTCCGCCGCATGGTGCGGTGCCGCCCGGCAAACCGATCAGGCGCCGAACGCCGTCGCCGGCAATCCGGTGCACTGGATCTACGCGATCCCCTCGGACGGGCCCGACGCGTTCTCGACGTGGGCGAGCGCGATGCAGGCCGACGCGGAGTCGATCGACGCCTGGTGGCGCGCGAGCGACCCCACGCGGACGCTCCGCAGCGACCTCGCGCAGTTCGCCTGCGGGCAGCAGGTCGACATCTCGATGATCCGGCTGAGCAGCTCGAGCAGCCAGCTCGCCTCGGCCGACACGCGCTTCGACCGCATCGCGGACGCGCTCGTGGCGCTCCAGTTCTCGTCGAACTTCACGAAGTACGTCGTGTACTACGACGGCCCGGTGGAGCCGGAGATCTGCGGCCAGGGCGGGAGCGCGCGCGAGGGGCTCGGCTTCGCGATCGTGTACGTCCGCGCCTGTGCCGGAGTCCCGTTCAACACGACCGTCGCGCACGAGGTGCTGCACACGATCGGGGCGGTGGCGCCCGGCGCGCCGCACATGTGCCCAGAGCCCGACGACGGGCACGTCTGCGACGACGTGCACGACATGATGTACCCGTACGGCGACGAGACGCCGATCACCGGCCTCACGCTCGACACCGGGCGCGACGACTACTACGGGCATTCTGGCGCGTGGCGCGACACCCAGGACTCGCCGTGGCTCGTGCGCCTCGACCGGCAGGCGCCGCTGACCGTGGCGATCACCGGGCCGGGGTCGGTCACGGCCGACGTCCCGGGGCTGCTCTGCACGCAGACGTGCACGACGACGTGGAGCGCCGACACCGCGCTCGCGCTCGCTGTGAGGCCGGCCTCGGGCACGAAGCTCGTGCGCTGGGGAGGCGCCTGCAGCGGCAGCGGTCCCTGCCGCGTGGTGGTGGGACGGGCGCCGCAGGTGTCCGCGCTCTTCGGCCCGAGCCGGTACCGGCTGGCGCTGGCCGTCGGCGGTCGGGGCTCGGTCCGGAGCTCGGCCGGCGGCCTCGCATGCCCCCCGCGGTGCTCGGGACTCGTTCCCTCGTACTCCTCGCTCCGGCTCACCGCGAGTGCCGCGAAGGGCTGGCGCTTCAAGACGTGGGCCGGAGCGTGCCGCGGGACGCGGCCGGCGTGCACGCTGCCGATGACCGCGGCTGCGAGCGCGCGCGCCGTGTTCGTGCGCCGTTAGCCCCGCTTGAGCGTTTCTTGAGCCTCTTGTCACAACCTTCCTGACGTGAACGAGGCGCCGACCGGGGAGGCCGGTGCACGAAAGGAAGGTTCGGAGATGAATGCACCATGGATCACGCGAAGGCTCCAGCGGCCGACGCCCGCGTTCGTGATCGCGATGATCGCGCTGTTCGTCGCGCTCGGCGGCACTGCGGGAGCGGTCGCGACCGCGACCGTCCCGCTCGCGAAGCGGGCGCTCCTCGCGGACAACGCCAAGAAACTCGGCGGACAGTCGTCCAGCCAGATCGTCGCGCAGGCCTCTGCGCTGCCAGGCCCCGCGAGTAGCGTCGCGGGCCTCGTCAGCGTCAAGACCGGCCAGTGGTCGCTCGGCCCGGGTGGGAGCACCGACTTCACGGTGACCTGCGACGCGGGTCAGAAGGCCGTCGGCGGCGGATGGGACGACCCCAACGGGTATGCCCACTCCTGGGACGATCGTCCGAGCAGCGACGGCTCGGGCTGGCGCATGTGGATCACCGTCGGGACCAACGCCGGCGGCACGCAGATCGGCGGCCTGTATGCGGTCTGCGTCAAGTAACGCGAACAGGGCGAGCCACTCGCGGTGGCTCGCCCTTCTCGCCGCGTTGGCACTACTCGTCGTCGCCGGCAGCCCAGGAGGGAGGCGCGAGCCGGACCAGGAGGCGAGCGCACCGATGCTCGCGCATCGGATCCCCGACGCGCCCCTGGACATCGCAGCGCAGCGCGCGCTGCGGAGCTCTTCCTGGGCCGGAGGCACCTTCACGGCGATCACGGGTGAGACCGTCCGGGTGCTGGTCTCGGAGTCGTATCCCGAGGCCCAGGCACTCGGCCAGAGGTGGGCAGACTTCCTCGCCTCGCTGCTTCACGGGACCGAGCTCGGGCTCGTGACGAGCTACGTCCTCACGCCCGCGGAGATGCGATCGTTCTGCGGACCGGGCGTGTTCGGTTGCTACGGGGGGAACGAGCTCGCGTTCATGGGCGAGACGATCGCGGGCGTCACGCCCGAGGAGGTGGCGCGCCACGAGTACGGGCACCACGTCGCCGCGAACCGCCCGAACCCGCCGTGGCTGTCCGTCGCGTGGGGTCCGAAGCGCTGGGCGTCGGCGGCGAACGTGTGCCTCCGCGCTCAGCGTGGACAGGTGTACCCCGGCGATGAGGACGCGCACTACGTGCTCAATCCCGGCGAGGGGTTCGCCGAGGTCTTCCGCGTCCTGAACGAGCTGAAGGCGGGTGCGCCGAGCTTCGCCTGGTCGCTCGTCGATCCGTCGTTCGCACCGGACACCGCCGCTCTCCAGGCCGCGGAGCAGGACGTGCTCTCGCCCTGGTCCGGCGGGCCCTCGCAACGTTTCCGGGGACGCTTCACGGCGGCGGGAAGGAAGGTCTGGAAGGTGTCCGTCCCAACCCCACTCGACGGGAAGCTCGCGATCACGCTGACGTTCCCGCGCGGGTCCTTCCATGAGCTCGTGGTGCTCGCACCAGGTGGGCGGGTGCTCGCTAAGGGGCTCTGGGCCGGCGGCGCGGAGAAGAAGGTTGCAGCGACGCTGTGCGGGGAGCGCTCCATCGTCGTGCGGGTGACGCGGGGCGGCCCGGCAGGCCCCTTCGTCCTCCGCCTCACCCACGACTAGAGCCGCGGGCTTGAGCGTCTCTTGAGCGCAGTCGCCCACGGTCGAGGGAGCAACGGCGCCTCAGTTGGGACACAAAGGGAGGGATCGACGATGAACGAAAGACGCATCCTTCGAGCGCAGCGAGCTTCGAGGGCGGTCGGCGTAGCGTGCCTCGTGCTCACACTCGCCGGGATCGTCGTGGCATCCGGCCTGGCGGCGAACGTCGTCGGCACTGCGAGGAGCGACACGCTGCGCGGGACCGGGGGCGGCGACAGGCTGGCCGGCCTCGCCGGCAACGACAGGCTCTTCGGGCTCGGTGGGGCCGACACGCTGAACGGCGGTCCCGGCAACGACGTCCTCACGGGCGGACCGGGGCGCGACGCGCTGCTTTGCGGCCCGGGCAACGACACGGCCAGGGCGGACGCAGCGGACCGCGTCGCACCGGACTGCGAGAACGTGACCGGACTGCCTCGGCCCGGTCTCTCGGTCGCGGATGCGAGCACCGACGAGGGCAACGCGGGACCGCGGCGACTGCAGTTCCCGGTCGTGCTCGCGAAGTCGAGCACCTTGCGCATCACGGTCGCGTACCGCACCGGCGACGGAACCGCCGCCGCAGGCTCGGATTACACGGCGGCCAGCGGCACGCTCAGCTTTGCGCCGGGCGAAACGACGAAGGTCGTCTCGGTCGACGTTCTCGGGGACACCGCGGTCGAGGGCAACGAGACGTTCTCGCTCACGCTCTCGAGCCCCCTCAACGGGACCCTCGCTCGAGCGACCGCGATGGCGACGATCACGAACGACGACGTCGCCAAGCCGAGCCCCGGCCGCTACGGCGGCAGCACGTCACAGGGGAAGCCGGTCTCCTTCGACGTGAGCGCGGACGTCACGACGGTGTCGAACCTCAGCATCAACCTCGATCTCCGCTGCCAGGAGGTCCCGGTCGACCTGCTGAACGAGCGGTTCGACATCGCGATGCGGGTGGCCCTGAGCCCGGACTGGGGATTCAGCTGGAGCGACTCGTATTCCGATGCCGACGGGTCGATCTCGGCCAGGTTCGACGGGAGGCTCGCCGTCGGAGAGCCGGCGTCCGGGACGTTCCGCATCGATCTCGCGCTGAACATCTCCGGGCTCGGCACCGTCCACTGCTCGACGGGCGACGTGACCTGGACGGCGTCGCCGCCCGCGTAGACCGACGACCTCGGCTGCCGGCGCTGGGCGTCCAGCCGCCAGCAGCCGAGTCGCTCGACCGAAGGTCTTGAGCGTTTCTTGAGGCTCCTTCGCGAAGGTCGGCACATCGAATCCAGCCGCCGGGCGGAGGGCCCGGCGCAAGAAAGGGAGGTACGCGATGCTCGCGTCCCGGTTCAAGCGACCCACCCCGGCCTTCGTGATCGCCATGCTCGCACTGTTCGTGGCCCTCGGGGGCACCGCCGGAGCGGTCGCGACCGCGACGGTCCCGCTCGCGAAGCGGGCGCTCGTCGCCGACAACGCAAAGAAGCTCAGCGGCCTCACCGCCGGACAGCTCGGTGGGGCGGCCGTCCAGGTCGCGCTCAAGCAGTCGCCGGCCGGCCCGCGGCCCGCGAGCACGGCGGGCGGCCTCGTTGTGATCAAGACGCAGGGAGGCGGGTCCGTGCCGGCCGACAACTCGCTGCCCGCGTTCAGCGCGACGTGCGACGCAGGCTCGAAGGTCATCGGCGGAGGCATGTCCTCCGACGGCGCGATCGGCCTCTTCGACAGCTACCCGAAAGGTGACGCTGCGTGGGAGGTCGTGGTCGGAAACTTCGGATCCAGCCCCGCGACCGTGTCGGTGTACGCCATCTGTCTCAAGTAGGGGGCCGGGCGGAAAGGCCGCCGGCGCGTACTCCGTCCCGCGCCGGCGGCTTTCGGCTTCCTCAGACGGCGAGCTGGTCCGCGACCGGGGCGTCGACGTCACGGTTGCGAAGGACGATCGCCCCGTAGGCGATCGCCATCCACGTGACACCCGCGACCACGGCAGTGAAGAGCGGGACGACGCCCCAGTGCTCGAGGACCTGCCCGGCGACGAGGAATCCGAGTGGCGCGGCGAGCGTGTTCAGCGAGATGACCGCGGTGATGGTCATCGCGCGCAGGCCGTCGGGCGTGCGCGAGGTGAGGACGGCGATCAGCGGGCCGTTGATCAAGGGCGTGCAGAGCATCGCCGCGAAGAGCGCCGCAAACACGACGGGCCAGGGAGGAAGGAACGGAAGCACCCACAAGGGGACCGCGAACGCGAGCATCGCGAACGCCGAGAGCCGTAGCGGCGCGACCTTCCGCACGGCCACGACCGCGAGCAGGCTCCCGACGAGGGCTCCTGCCCCCAGCGCGGCGTAGAAGAGGCCGGCGATCCGCGCGTTGCCGTCGAACGCGTCGAAGGCGTAGACGGGAAGACCCGCCGCGATCCCCGGCATCACGAGCCCGAAGCCGACGACGACGGCCGCGAGCGGGCCGAGGAGCTTGTCCCCGAGCAGGAAGCGGACACCAGCCAGGGCCTTCTGCCTCGCCGGCACGACGACGGGCTTGCGCCGGGGCACGAACGTGAGGACGAGCAGGAAGGCGACGAGGTACGTCGCCGCGTCGACGTAGAGGACGTTCGAGGCGCCGATGAACGGGATGAGCATTCCCGCCGCCGCCGGCCCGATCAGGGCGGCGAACCCGGCGCCGCCTTCGATGAGGCTGTTCCCCTGCGACATCAGCCGCTCGTCCTCCCCGACCAGCTCCGGAAGGATGGTCCGTTGGGACGCGAAGTACGGCGGCATGAAACACCCGAGGAGCGCGACGACGCCGAGCAGGAGCCCGAAGCTCAGCATCCCCGTGGCGTGGAGCAGCGGGATCGACGCGAGGATCGGCGCGCGCGCGAAGTCGGCGATCAGCATCGTCTTGCGCGACCCGATTCGCTCGACGAGCATGCCGCTCGGGATCCCGAGCACCGCCATCGGCGCGATCTCGGCCGCGAGGACGAGGCTCATCTTCCCGGGCGAGCCCGTCGTGACCAGCACGAACCAGGGCAGCGCGAGGTAG
>DASSCF010000023.1:0-2820 GCA_035698025.1 Gaiellaceae bacterium | reverse complement strand
CTCCGCCCGGCCGAACTCGGACCCGTCCGTCCGCTCGACGCGGCCGCCGAGATCCCTGGCCATGAGCTGCATCCCGTAGCAGATGCCGAGCACGGGGACGCCCAGGTCGAAGATCCCCGGGTCGGCCTGAGGAGCACCGTCCGCGTAGACCGACGCCGGCCCGCCCGAGAGGATCAGCGCCAGGGGCCGCCGGGCCGCGAGCGCGGCCGGAGCGGTCGTGTGCTGCACGAGCTCGGAGTAGACACGGCATTCGCGCACGCGGCGCGCGATGAGCTGCGAGTACTGACCGCCGAAGTCGATGACGAGGACAGGACGCTCCTCCGGTGTCGGCTCCGGAACCGGGAGCGGGACGACCTCGCCCATCACGTGCCGGGCCGGTAGTTCGGAGCTTCCTTGACGATGGAGACGTCGTGCGGGTGGCTCTCGCGCTGCCCCGCCGCGGTCACGCGCACGAAGCGCGCCTGCTTCAGCTCCTCGACCGTCGCCGCGCCGCAGTAGCCCATTGCCTGGCGGACTCCGCCGACGAGCTGGTGGACGACGTTGCGGAGCGGGCCCTTGTAGGCCACGCGGCCCTCGATCCCCTCCGGGACGAGCTTGCCGACCTCCTCGACGTCCTGCTGGAAGTAGCGGTCGCTCGAGTAGCGGGCCCGCATGGCGCCGAGCGAGCCCATGCCACGGTACTCCTTGAACTGCTCGCCCTGGTGGAAGACGACCTCGCCCGGGCTCTCGTCCGTCCCGGCCAGGAGGCCGCCGAGCATGACGGTGTCGGCCCCCGCGGCGAGGGCCTTGGCGATGTCGCCGGAGAACGTGATGCCGCCGTCGGCGACGATCGGGATCTCGTGCCGCGCGGCGACCTGGGCGCAGTCGTAGACGGCCGTCACCTGAGGAACGCCGATGCCGGCCACGACCCTGGTCGTGCAAATAGCCCCTGGGCCGAGCCCGACCTTCACGCCGTCCGCGCCCGCGTCGGCGAGCGCTTCGACCGCCTCCGGCGTGGCCACGTTGCCGGCGACGACGGGGACGTCGTAGCGGCCCTTGAGCTCGCGCACGGCCTCGACGACGCCGAGCGAGTGCCCGTGCGACGTGTCGACCACGAGCACGTCCACCTCCTCCTCGACGAGCGCGGCAGCGCGCTCCAGACCCTCGGAGCCGGTTCCGACGGCGGCCGCCACCCGCAGGCGCCCCTGCTCGTCCTTGGTGGCGTGCGGGTACTTCGTGCGCTTCTCGATGTCCTTGACGGTGATGAGGCCCTTGAGGCGGCCGTCGCCGTCGACGACGGGGAGCTTCTCGATCTTGTGGCGGTGGAGGACGGCGCGCGCTTCCTCGAGCGTCGTCCCGACCGGGACGGTGACGAGGTCCTGCGCGGTCATGAGGTCGGCGACGGTGCGCGTCGTGTCGTCCTCGAAGCGGAGGTCGCGGTTGGTGAGGATGCCGACGAGCCGCCCCATCTCGTCGGTGATCGGGACACCCGAGATGCGGTACGTCGCCATGAGCTCGAGCGCCTCGGCGACGGGTGCGCCGGGCGGGAGGGTCACCGGCTCGACGATCATTCCGGCCTCCGAGCGCTTGACCTTGTCCACCTCGGCCGCCTGCGCCTCCACGGACAGGTTCCGGTGCACGACGCCGATGCCGCCCTCACGCGCGAGCGCGATCGCCATGCGCGCCTCGGTGACGGTGTCCATGGCCGCCGAGACGATGGGGATCTCGAGCTCGATCGTGCGGGTGAGGCGCGTGCGCGTCGAGACCTCGCCCGGGAGCACCGCGGACTCGGCCGGGACGAGGAGGACGTCGTCGAACGTGAGGCCCTCCTTGGCGAACTTGCGCTCGAGGGCGAGAAGCCGCTCGACCTCGTCCTGACGCAGCTCGACGCTCACCTTCCGGCGATCGTAGCAACCGGGTTGGCTGGCCTCCGGCCCTCCTACCGCGGCACGTGCTCGATGCGCTCGAGCTGGACGAGCGACGTGAGGCGACTCGCCTCGCGCGGGTCGAAGCGCCCCGCGCCCGCCTCGAGCACCGAGGCGGCACCGGCCGCGACGGCGGCGCGAACCGCCTCCTCGAAGGACTTGCCGGCCACCCGGGCGGCGAGGAAGCCCGCCAGGAGCGTGTCGCCCGCGCCGACGGTCGAGACGGCCTCCATCTGCGGCGCCACGGCCCGCACGCGCACCGCGGCGCGGTCCTCGCGGAGGAGCGCGTAGCACCCGGTCGGCAGCGTGATGATGACGTTGCGCGCTCCCAGCTCGGCGATCTCGTCGAGGCCCGCGGCGAGGTCGTCCTCGTCCACGAACTCGTGGCCGACAAGCGCCTCGGCCTCCTGCTGGTTCGGCGACACGAGGTACGGCTCGGCCTCGACGGCCTGGCTCAGAGGCTCCCCTTCGGCGTCCACGACGGCGAGGAGCTGGCGGCGGTTCAGCTCCCGGACGAGCTCGCCGTAGATGCCCGTGTCGACGCCTCGCGGGAGCGAGCCGGCGAGGACGACGAACTCCGCGCGCTGCGCCAGGTAGGCGATCTTCTCGCGCAGGATCTCGAGCTCCTCGTCGTCGACCTCCGGCCCCCACTCGTAGATCTCGGTGTAGGCGTTCGAGGTCGGGTCGAGCACGGCGATGGACGTCCGCGACTCGTGCCGGATACGGACGAAGTCGTTGAGGACGCCCTCGTTCGTCAGCTCCTCAACGAGCAGCGTGCCCGTGCGCCCGCCCGCGAGCCCGGTGCCGACGACGGGAGTGCCGAGCCGCTTGAGGGCGCGCGCGACGTTGATTCCCTTGCCGCCCGCGCTGGGGAAGCCGACACTCGCCCGGTGCCGGTGGCCCGGGTGAAAGTTGG
>DASSCF010000022.1:0-20695 GCA_035698025.1 Gaiellaceae bacterium | reverse complement strand
CGGCCGGAGCGGTGCTGCTAGACCGCCGCGGCGACGTTGATCGCCTCGGGGCCCTTCTCGCCTTCACGCGCCTCATACTCGACGCGCTGTCCCTCAGAGAGACTCTTGAAGCCGTCCCCCGCAATGTTGCTGAAATGCACGAAGAGATCCTTCGTACCCTCGTCAGGGGTGATGAAGCCGTACCCCTTGCTGTCGTTGAACCACTTGACGGTTCCGCTGGCCATATGAACACCTCCCTCACACAAGTACTCACGAACGGGTAAGGAAGGCGCTGCGCGCGAACCGGACTCGCTCTGAATCTTGATTTGCGCCGCACAGGGTAGCAGGCCGCAAGCCAGAAGCCGAGCGCTCTTGGCCCCCGAAAGGGCGGCGCGCGACTCGAGCCGTCAGAGGTCGCCGCCGCGGAGGAATCGGTCGGCGCTTACGCGTCGAGCGGCTAGGCTCGGACGCGTCCCAGCGCAGCCGGCCCACGCTGAGATCGAGGGGAGGGCGATGGGACTCGAACCCACGACCACCGGGACCACAACCCGGGGCTCTACCAACTGAGCTACGCCCTCCGCGCCTGAGAAACGAGTCTAGCGGGTGCTACCGTGCGGCCGAAGAGAGCGCCTGTAGCTCAGTGGACAGAGCGGCGGACTTCTAATCCGCGGGTCGCAGGTTCGAATCCTGCCAGGCGCGTGCGGAAATACCCTGGAGTCGGATGAGCCGTTCTCCCTGGGTCTGCGGGGGCTGGGCAGGCCGATAGGCTGCGGGTGAGGATTCTTTCGCGATGATCGCGCTCTACCAGGCCGAGTGGTGCCCGCACTCGCACCGCGTCCGCCAGCGACTGACCGAGCTCGGCCTCGACTTCGTCGCCCACCAGGTCCCCGTCGACCCAGGCGAGCGCAGGGAACTGAAGCGGGCGACCGGCCGACGGAGCATCCCGACGCTCGTGCTCGACGACGGCAGCGTCTTCGGCGGCGACGACGAGATCCTCGCCATGCTCGACGAACGCTTCGCGGAGCCACCGGACGCTCACCGTCATCGTGAGAAGGCGGTTGAGGAATGGCCCGAGTGGCTGCGGCTTGCCGGGCCAGAATAGGCGGCCACGCCGGGTAACGGCATCCCGGGGGAGGACCGGTTCGCATGCCTTGCGTGCCCTAGTTGGGCTTGCCGATCATCGCCCAGACGGCGACGATGAGGACGAGCGGGTTAACCATCGTCGCCTTGAGCAGCCCAACGCCTCCCTTGCCGTTGCGCAGCCGGTAGAGGCCGACCCCGCCCAGCGCGAGCGCCGCGAGGAAGAGGAGTCCGCCGCAGTCGCCTTCATGCCGGCGCGTCCGACGAGGGGAGCGGCTCGACGAAGGCGTTGGCCGGTAGACGCTGGCCGTGGCCCTTCTCCTCCTCCGTGTAGTGCCCGGCCGCGGGCCACGGTGCCAGCACGAGCAGCAGCCGCGCGTCGGCCCGGGCGTGCACCCGGTGCTCCTCGCCAGGATCGAAGGTCACGAGCGTTCCCGCGTCGCATTCCGCGGTTTCCCCGGAGCTCTCGATCACGACTCGGCCGGTGATGACCTCCACGACGGCCCGCTCGCGGACACGGTGATCACCGATCTCCTCGCCGTTGGCCAGGTCGACGACGACGACCCGGCACTCGGGTGACGAAAAGAGCACGCGCGGCATCTGCCGGCCGACCCTGGGCCTGCGAGGAGCGTCCGCTCCCGGGGCGCGCGATTCCTGCTTCTCCGTCGACGGCGCGAGCGAGCGGAGGTCCCAGCGCCTCACGCCGGCAGTCTAGCCAGCGGGGCGCTCGCCGAGAGCGACGGCTTCACGCTAACCCGCCCAAGGCGGCCGAGGGGCGCACCTCACCGCGCTCGACCTACGCCCCGAGGAGTTCCCCGCGTCGCGGAGATCGAGACGGGTCTGTTCGGGAAGTGCGCCCGAAGCGCTACGGTCTCGATGTGATGCGCGGGGGCACGAAGTCCCGGCGGGAAGGATCACCGTGAGCCCGGTCGAGGTCCGCGACCTCGGCGAGCCCGAGGCGGTGGTGACCGGCCCGCTCGGTGAAAGTTTCCAGGTGCGCCTGGCGGGAACGGTGGTCACCCGCCACGTATTGCAGCCGGGCTGGAGCTGGGAGGAGCACGCCCAGCCGCTGGTCGGCACCGCCTCGTGCGAGCTGTTCCACCGTGGTGTGGTGCTCAAGGGGCAGATGGGCATCCGAACCGACGAGGGCGAGGAGTTGGTCATCGGGCCCAACCAGGTGTTCGACTTGCCACCCGGCCACGTCACCTGGGTGCAGGGCGACGAGGAGCTCGTGATGGTCGACTGGGCCGGGGGCGCCGGGTTCGACCCGCAGCCGGGAAACCACGCACGCGTGATGGCGACCATTCTGTTCACCGACATCGTCGACTCCACCGTCCACGCGCAAGCGAAGGGCGACGCTGCCTGGAAGCGCACTGCGGCGATGCACGAAGACGTCGTCCGAACTGTGCTGGTCCGCTTCGGCGGGCGGGAGATCGAGACCGCGGGAGATTCCTTTCTCATCGTCTTCGACGGCGCCGAACGGGCGATCCGAAGCGGACTGGAGCTCGTCGAGGCCCTGGCGGCTATTCGGGTGTCGATCCGCGTCGGGATCCACAGCGGCGAGGTGGCGCTCTCCGGCGAAGGTGTCCAGGGTTTGGCGGTTCACGTTGCCGCTCGGGTCCTCGCGGAGGCGGGCCCGGGCGAGGTGCTCGTCTCCGGCACCACGCGCGACCTGGCCGAGGGCGCTGCAGGGCTCGCGTTCGAATCCCGCGGGCGCTACCGCCTCAAGGGCCTGGAGCGAGAGCACGAGTTGTTCGCCGCGGCCGCAACAGCTGCCGGGTAGGGCGCCTGCCTGCGTCGATCTACTGACGCTCAGGCCGGCGCGAAGAGGGTGAGCTCGGGCTCGCGCTGACCGCGCAGGACCTCGAGGTCGACCTCGACGCAGCGGATGCCGCGCGACTCGGCCAGCGTGACCGCCTGCGGCTTGAAATGCTGCGCAGCCAGGATGCCGGCGCACTCCGACATCAGCGGGTCGACATGGATGCGCTCGAGGTAGCGGGTGAGCTGCTCGACCGACTCGATCGTCGCCACCCGCTTGATCTCGACGGCGACCCAGCGATCCTCGGCGTCGCGGCACATGAGGTCGACGGGACCGATGTCGGTCGCCCACTCGCGGCGTACGAGCCGTAGCCCTTCGCCCAGCGTCTGCGGGACGGCGGCAAGCTCGGCCTGGAGCTGCCGCTCGACGCCGTCCTTCTCGAGCGCGGCCGCCTCGCCCATCTCGTGCGAGACGTCGCTCAGGAGCTCGTGGATGCGGATTTCGAGGCGATCCTCGGTCTTCCCCGCGCGCTTGCGCACGACGATGCGCTCGAGCGGGTCGCCGTCCTCCTCGATCGTCGTCGGCGGCGTCATCCAGTTGAGCGGCTTGTAGCCGCCCGCGTCCGCGTGCACGAGCACCGACCCGTCCGACTTGAGGATCAGCAGGCGCGTCGACTCTGGTAGAAAGGCGCTTAGCCGACCCGTATAGGACACCTCGCAGCGGGCAACGACGAGACGCATGGGGCCGCACCGTACTGGCCCTTTCGGACAGGTCGCCCAGGCCAGACCGATGAGACTCGCCCGCTGTGGGCGTCTAACCGAGAGAACCAACTGACCCCAGAGGAGGATCTCTTGACCACGAACGCACGCACCGAGATTTCGATCGCTCAGCTGCAGTCCGAGCTCGCCGGCGAGGTGATCGGGCCGGACGACCCGGGCTACGACGACGCCCGCACAGCCTTCATGCCGCTCTACGACGAGCGCCGGCCGACGGTCATCATCCGGCCCGCCGACGCGCGCGAGGTCGGCTACGTCGTCGCACTCGCGCGCGAGAGCGGGCTTCCGCTCTCCGTCCGCAGCGGCGGCCACAGCGGCGCCGGCCACAGCACGAGCGACGGCGGCATCCTCCTCGACCTCGGGCGGATGAAAGGCCTGGAGATCGACCCGGCCAAACGTGTCGCGTGGGCCGAGGCCGGCCTGACTGCCGCCGAGGTCACGAACGCAACCGCGGCGCACGGCCTGGCCGTCGGCTTCGGCGACACCGGCTCGGTCGGGATCGGCGGTCTGACGACCGGCGGCGGCGTCGGCTACCTCGTGCGCAAGCACGGGCTGACGATCGACGACCTGCTGGCCGCCGAGATCGTCCTCGCGGACGGCAGGCTCCTCCAGGTCGACGACCAGCGGAACTCCGACCTCTTCTGGGCAATCCGCGGCGGCGGGGGCAACTTCGGCGTCGTCACGCGCTTCAAGTTCCGGCTGCACCCGGTGGAGACGGTCACGGGCGGCATGCTCGTCCTGCCCGCCACGGTGGAGACGATCACCGGGTTCATGACGGCGGCCTGCAGCGCGCCCGAGGAGCTGTCCACGATCGCCAACGTCATGACCGCGCCGCCGATGCCGTTCCTCCCCGAGGAGGTTCACGGCGAGGTCGTCATCCTGGCCATGCTCGTCCACGCCGGATCGCCCGAGGACGGGGAGAAGGCGGTCGCGCCGTTCCGCGCGCTCGCGACGCCGCACGCCGACATGGTGCGCGAGATGCCCTACCCGGAGATCTATCCACCGGACGATCCCGAGTTCCGCCCCGTGGCCGCGGCCCGGACGATGTTCGTCGACAGGATCGAGGAGGCCGAGGCGGAACTGATCCTCGAGCGTCTGCGCGCGTCCACGGCGATGATGGCGGCCTGCCAGCTCCGGGCGCTCGGCGGGGCGATGGCCCGCGTGCCCGACGACGCGACCGCGTTCGCCCACAGGCAGAGCGAGATCATGGTCAACGTGGCGGCGATCTACGGATCGCCCGACGAGGCCTCCGTCCACGAGGACTGGGTGACGGACTTCGCGGCCGCGCTTCGCCAGAGCGACGACGGGATGTACGTCAACTTCGTCGGCGACGAGGGCGAGGAGTCCGTCAGGGCGTCGTACCCGGGCGAGACCTGGGATCGCCTCTCGGCGATCAAGCGCCGCTACGACCCGAGCAACCTGTTCCGCATGAACCAGAACATCCCGCCCGCGGACGAGAAGGCGGCCTAGCCGAAGGGCAGATCGCTCAAGTCCTTGGGCGGGCCCGGCGTCCACCGTCTCCGCGACGTGTACGCCTCGGCCGGGACCGTCGTCTCCTCCTCCACGCCCGCGGCGTGGCGGAGCGCGACCTCGGAGCGCGGGTAGACGATGCCCTTCTCGGGCCACGTCTCCCGCGCGCCGGTCATGAAGACGAGGCACGGCCCCTCACCCGCGCCGACGAGAATGTGGTCCGTCCCCGGCGGGCAGTGCACGAAGTCCCAGGCCTTCAGCCTGCGCTCCTCGCCCTCGATGAGCAGGAGGCACTCGCCGGAGAGAACGAGGAAGTTCTCCTGGTTGGCCTCCCGGTGGTAGAGCCCGCTCGGCTTTCCGGGCTGGAGCACTCCGAGCGTGAAGCCCACCTGCGGGAAGGGAGCCTCACCGCCCTCGAAGACCGCCGCGTCCCCGAAGTCCTCGCTCGTCACCCACGGCCCTTCGCGAACGTTGAGGACGAACCACCCGTCGGTCACGGCCTCAATGCCGGCCTCTCGCTGCTCCAGTCGCGCCTCGGGAACCATCGGCACCTCCATTCTCCCATTGACGCCCCACTCGCCGGTGCGACAGCATCCGCGGGCCATGGAGTCCTGGGCTCTCGCCACCGTCGCCTTCCTGCTGCTCGTCTTCGCGGCCGTCTCGGGCCGCCTCGAGCGCTCGCTGGTCACGGTCGCGATCTTCTTCACCTCGGCCGGCCTGCTCGCCGGCCCCGTGCTCGGGCTCCTCGACCTCGAGCTCGGCAGCGAGCCGGTCAAGCTGCTCGCCGAGGCAACGCTGACGCTCGTCCTCTTCTCGGACGCCTCCCGCGTCTCGCTGCCCGCACTCCGCCGCGAGCTGGGCGTGCCGGTGCGCCTTCTCGGCGTGGGCCTGCCGCTCACGATCGTGGCGGGCACGCTCGCGGGCGTCGCGGTGCTCCCCGGCGTGAGCACCTCGGAGGCGCTCGTCCTCGCGGTCATGCTGGCCTGCACGGACGCGGCGCTGGGACAGGCCGTCGTCACCGATCCCCGGATCCCGTCGCGCATCCGGCAAGGGCTCAACGTGGAGAGCGGGCTCAACGACGGGTTGTGCGTGCCGCTCTTCTTCATCGCGATCGCGATCGCCGAGGCCGACGAGGGCGCGGTCTCGGGCCGCAGTGCCTTCGAGCTCGTCGCCGAGGAGATCGGCTGGGGCTCGGTGGGCGGCATCGTGGCCGGCGTGCTCGGCGCAGCGGCCGTCAGCGCCGCGCAGAGGCGCGGGCTCGCCGAGCCGCACTGGCTCCAGATCCTCACCGCGGCGACCGCGGTCCTGGCCGCGGGCATCGCCATCGGCCTCGGGGGCAGCATCTTCATCGCGGCCTTCGTCGGCGGGCTGGTGTTCGGAGGCGTGCGCCGCCGGGCCGAGGGCGAGGTCGGCTACCTCGTCGACCAGGGCGGTGAGCTGCTGAACGCGGTCACCTTCCTGGTCTTCGGCGCCGTCATCCTCGGCCCGGCGCTGGACGACCTGACCTGGGAGCTCGTCCTCTATGCCGCGCTCAGCCTGACCGTCGTGCGGATGGTGCCCGTCGCCCTGTCGCTGATCGGGACGCATGCCCGTCGGCCCACGGTCGCCTTCCTCGGCTGGTTCGGCCCCCGCGGCCTCGCGTCGATCGTCTTCGCGGTCATCCTCTTCGAGGACTCTGCCCTCCCCCACCAGGACACGATCCTGCTCGCGGTCGTGGCGACCGTCGCGCTCTCGGTCTACGCGCACGGCCTCTCTGCGCAGCCTCTGACGAGGCGCTACGTCAGCTGGTACGAGAGGCGGGAGCAGCCCGCCATGGAGAGCGCCGCGCCGGGAACGGAGTCGGGCGGGCGCGTCAAGAGCTGACGGGGGCGGGCCCGTGCCCGCCCCCGTCGCTTGTTGCTAGCAGTACGCCGGCGGCGTGCCAACCGGCTCGAAGCAGAGCGCATGGCCCTGGTTCGAGTTGCCCTCGAGGAAGGTGATGTCGTTCACCTCGTCCTCGTGCGGGCCGTCGTAGCGGAGGATGTAGAGCCCGTTCCTCAGGTCGACCACGTAGATCAGGCCGTCCTCGATGATCGGGTAGCTCCACATCACGACCTTCTCGTGCAGCCCGGTGTCCGGGTCGGACGAGAGGCGCGGGTCCTCGAGCATGACCTCGTCCAGCGGCTCCGGGAAGTACTCGGCCAACTGGAACGGGATCTCCGGGTTCTCGATGTCGATCGCCTGGAACCCGCCCGAGTGCCACGTCGAGAACGCGATGTTCGGCGTGAGCGTCGGGTTGTGGGCCGAGTACGAGGTCCGCGGGCGCGGCTCGTACACGTCGCAGAGGAACTCCTGGTTCTGCGGGAGCTTGTACTCCGACTCGACCGTCGGCCGCTGCGGGTCGGACACGTCGATCATGCGCGCCCAGCCCCACGGACAGCCGTGGTCGCTCGCCGTGATCGTGCCGTACACCTCGTCGGAGACGTACGCCCAGTCACGGCCCCAGAACTTGATCGCGCTGTGAGCTCCTGGCCCCGGCCACACCGGCCGGGCCTCGTTCAGCGTCACCAAACGGCGTGCCGGGTTGGGCAGCCCCGACGTGAAGTCGGAGACATCGGCGATGCCGAACCCGCCGGTCAGGAGCGCGTAGAACGCCCTCGACCCGTCGTTGGTGACGGAGAGCGAGTGCAGCCCTCCTGTCGGGATCTGGACGGGTGCCGGGAACGCCGGGAAGCGGCTGTAGCCATGCGACCCGTTGAACAGCACGACGGGCGCCCCGCCGTCCGGAACGGCTGAGATGTCCCAGATGGTGAACTGGCTCCCCGCGCTGCCGCCGAACATGAGCGCCCTGTTCGGGTTCTTCGGGTCCTCCCAGAGGAAGAACTCGTGCGTGTTCATGTCCAGCTGGTAGAGGAAGCGCGGGTTCGAGGCGTTCGCTCCCGAGATGTCGTAGAAGCGGAAGTTGTTGATGGACGGTGGTGTGCAGTGGTGGGCGGTGTCCCCACCGCAATTCGTATGGAGGACGATGAGAACGTCCTGCGACTTCCAGACGCGGAGCTCGCGCGACGACTCGCCCACGTTCGCCTCGAACGGCGGCAGCATCTGCCGGACGAGCACCGGGTTGGCCGGGTTCGAAACGTTCACGACCATGACGCCGGCGTTGTGCTCGTTGTTGTTGCTCCCGTCCGTGCGACTCCCGATGTACATGTAGTCGCCGTGGAGGGCGCCGGCCGCGTTCATCCCGCGATTGATCAGCGGGTTGTGGCCGACGAGCGTGAGCTTGCCGGGCGTGACCTTCTCGTCCGGACGCTCGAACCCGATCGTGAACTCCTGGGTCTGCGGATTCAGGTGCGGCGTCCGGATGTACGTGCCGACTCGCTCGTCGTCCAGCCGCCAGATGAGCAGGCCGCGCCGGATGTCCGACTCGTAGATGCGGCCGTTGTACCAGTAGCTCGACCAGTCGCCCCCGAGAACCAGGGACGTGGGCGAGAGCGGCGGCGGATCGGCGTACGCGATCTCCTTTGCGTTCTTCACGTCCGTGAAGTCGACCACGCTGATCCCGGACTGGTAGTTGCCCGCGACGAGGACGTAGCGCGGCTTCTGGTTCTTGTTCTTCAGCGGGACGAGGTTGTAGTTGTGCCACGTGCAGTTCTCCGTGGCCGTCTGCGGCCGCGGATGCAGGAACGAGCCCTCCTGCTCGCCCGTGGACGAGTTGAAGAAGAAGATCGTCCGGTCGACGACGCTGCTCGTCGCCTGGCAGCGCGCCTGTGCGCCACCGCCGGGCTCGTGGCCGAAGACCACGTACTTCGAGTCCCAGGTGAAGGCGGCCGAGTGGCCGATCGTCACCCCGTCGACCATCTTGCTCCACAGCACGACCGGGTCCTCGATCGAGCCGCCGTCGTCGGCGTGAAGGCTCAGAACGGTGAGGCCGTCGTGGCCCGCGCACGCCGCCTTCATCGCGTCGCCGAGGATGACGCCGGTATCGTGGCACGCGCGTCCCGTCGCCTCACGGCGCAGATAGGTCGCCGTGCCGGGCGCCGCCAGCGGGACCTTCACGATGTCGATCCCGGGGCAGGCCTCGTTCGAGCCGCTGCTGTAGACGTAGAGGTTCCCGTTGGCCACGTCGGGCACGAGGCTCGCCGTGTGCGAGCCGCAGCCGACCGGCGTCGACGTCGCGTCGATCGCCACCGACCCCAGCAGGTTCGGGTCGGAGGTGTTCGAGATGTCGAAGATGTGCAGGCCCTCGAACCCCGTCGGCACCGCCTGGCCATCGCACGTCGCCCCAGCCGGGGCCGGCGAGTTCCACGAGCGAATCAGCAGGTTCTCCCACACGAGCAGGTCGCCCTGGTTCCCTGCGGATGAGTTGCCGGGCGAGCACTGCTCGTAGTTGAGGACGACCTTCGGCCGCGACGGGAACGTGATGTCGTGGATGAGGAAGCCGTCGTAGGTGCCCTGGAAGGCCCTGTCCCCCCAGAACGCGAGATCCGAGTTGAAGACGTTGGAGCCGGTCCCGCTCAGCGGGACGCTGTTCTCCGAGAACCCGAGCGCCGTCAAGTTCGGGCTGATCGCCCAGTCCTTGACGACGTCGACGGGCGGCGGCGCGGCGCCGAGCGGTGCCGCGGTCAGTCCGACCGCAAGCGCCGCGAGCGCCAGGAACGCGCGCACATTCATGTCACCCACCCCCAAGCTGGTTGACCTGACGCGATCGGCAACCCGATCGCAGGCCGCAGAGAGGGCAGTATTAACCGGGCCCTCGGGGATTCGTCAAGGCGCCCCCGGACGCCCGCGGATCAGCTCTCGGTCGCCGGCTCGTCGGGCATGGCGACCTCAAGGCCCGAGGGCAGGATCGACTCCCGCCGCCAACGGATGATCTCGCGGAAGATCGCCTGGACGATTCCCGCGACGGGGATGGCGGCCAGGGCGCCGAGGATCCCGACGAGCTCCGCCCCGATCAGGATCGCAATGAGGACGGTGAGCGGCGAGAGCTGCACCGTGCGTCCGTAGATCACCGGCTGGAGGATGTGGTTCTCGAGCTGCTGGTAGAGAACGAAGAAGACAACGAGGATCACGCCCCTCACCCAGCCGAGCTCGATGAAGGCGACGGTGGAGACGATCACGGCCGCGATCGTCGCGCCGGCGAGCGGGATGAGGTCGAAGAGCGCCACGACGACCGCGAGCGCGATCGCATAGCTGCTCCCGAGCGCGAAGAGGACGATCGCCGCGGCGACGCCCGCGATGAGGCTGATGAGCAGGTTCCCGCCCACGTACCCGCCGACCGTCCGGTAGATGTCACCGCCGACCCGGTCGAACCGCGGCTTCATCTGCTCGGGCAAGGAACCGCGGAAGCGCTCGATCATGCTGGGCCCTTCGATGAGCATGAAGATCGTGAGGAACGCGATCGTGACCGTGCCCACGATGAAGGAGACGACGCCGCGGGCGATCGCGATGCTCGCGTTCGTCACGCCCAGGATCCCGCCGGCACCCTGGTCTTCGACCGCCTCACGGACCTTGTCGACGATCTGGTAGTCGTCCTGGAGGAAGCCGAGCGGCCCTCTCCCGGCGGTGAGGTCCTCGACGAAGTCCGGCACCGCCTCCACGAACTCCTCGATCTGCGCGATGAGCGGCGGGATCAGGAGCGCGCCGAGGCCGGCGAACGCGACGAGCGCGAGCACGAACACGACCAGCGACGCGAGCGAGCGCCGGAGCCCCCTGTGCTCGAAGAACTCCACTGCGGGGTTGAGCGCGAGGGAAAGGAAGAGCGCGATCAGGATCCACGTGATGATGTGCCACGCGAGGAAGAGGAACGTGATGATCGCCGTGGCCGTGAGGATGATCCCCAGGACGACGAGGATCGCCCGGGGTCGGAACGAGACCAGGCGCTCTTCAACGTGCCGCTCCTCGACCATCGGGCAAGCCTGCCCGTCGGGCCGGACGGAGGAACCCAGCTCTCAAGAACCTCCTACGCCGCTCTCAGAGCCCTCTTGGATTCGGCTGCGACACTGCTCCGCGTGAGCAGCCCCGAACGCCTCATGGACGGTGTCACGCTCAGCCGCCGCCGTGCCCTCGCGTGGCTCGGCGGGCTCGGGCTCGCAGCCGTCGTCCCGGGCTGCGCAGACGACGACCCTGGCGCGACTCCCACGACGTCGGTCGCGCAGGGCCCCGCGGACTGCGTGCTCATGCCGGAGCTGACGGAAGGCCCGGTACTACCTGGATCTCGACCGAGGGTCGGTCACTCTCGGCGTGCAGCGGGCATAGCTGCGGGCCAGACAGCAGCTCTTAGAAAGCTCTTCGGCGGCTCTTAGGGCCCTCTTGGAAACGGCCGCCACACTGGCCGACGGCAGCCGAAATGCCAAGGCTGTCTTGAGGGTGGGGGGCGACGCGCGGCCTTCTTCCGCCGCGCGAAACGACGAGCGGCTCCCCGTGGGGAGCCGCTCGTCCACTTGGTCGAATTCGTCCTCTACCTGATGATGAACTCCATGGCGCCGTACGAGACGTTGCCCTTGATGTCCGTCGCCATCCACTTGAAGAGCGTGTCCGACGTGACGTAGAACACCTGGCCCGGCTCGCGCGTTCCGGAGGAATCCCAGAGCGTCGAGTTCAGGTCGGGCTTCGACCCGTCGAGCGTGTAGCGGATGACCGAAGGCTCGTTCACGTACTGGAACGTCGTGTACACGGGCCCACGGTTGAAGCCGCCGTTGGTCATCTTGACCCTCGGAGGCTGCTTGTCGACGTGGTACTCGTAGGCCGACTCGAGGAGACCGACGTTGCCGGCCGCGAACTCGAGCGCCTCGAACTTGCCTTCTCTTGCGTAGTCCGGCTGGAAGTTCACGCCGTTCTGCACGTTGCCGCCGGCGATCCACGTGCCGACCGTGTGCGGCTTGTCGAGCGGTGCGTCCAACGTGATGTTCGGAGCCGGGCTCGGCGGGTTCGTCGGGTTGGCGATCGCGACGACCCTGCGGGTCTCCTCGTTCGCGGTACCCCAGTCGACCTTGACGATGTCGCCGACCACGAAGTTGTTCCGGCTGCCGACGCGGAGCTGCGTGGCTCCGGCCGCCGAGTCGATGGACAACGTGGTGCCGAAGCGGTCGGCGCCCGTCTCGAAGCTGTACGCGATCACGCCGCGGCGATACCAGTGCTCGTCGGCGCTGTTGCCCGCCGCCGAGTAGAGGACGTCCGCGATCGGACCCGTCCGCTCCGGGAGGATGACCGTTCCACGCACCGTCTTGATCCGGTTGAGGATCCGGTCGCCGGCCTCGAAGAAGTACTTCTCGATGCCGATGTTGGCGTGAACGGCCTCACCCTCGTCGCGATTCGGCAGGTACGTGCCCGGCGCCCACATGAAGTAGCCGCCGAAGCTGTGGATGTTGTTCGAGAACTTGATGTTCGTGAACGTGTCAGCCACCCACAGCTCGTTCTTGATCTCCGGCTCGGACGCCTCGCCGGGACCGGTGTACGTCTCGCTCGTGCACGAGTACGACGCACCGATGTAGCCGTCGAAGAGCGTTCCGACCGTGTTGTTGCGGTTCGCGTCCACGCCCCACGCTGTTCGCGAGGCGGGATCGGAGTTCGTGTACGGCAGGCCGGTCGACGGGTTGACCCGCGGCGTCCAGAAGTCTGCCGCGTTCGGGTCGTCGGTCACCTTTCCGCCGTTGACGCAGTGGTTCGTCATGTTCTTGCGCTGGCTCGCGAAGTCGTACATCGAGTAGTGCGAGCCGTCCGGGTTCGAGGACGGGAGGATGAAGATCTCCAGGTTGTCCACGAGCCGCTTGATGTTCGCGTCGAGCGCGTAGTTCTGGAGCAGCTGCTCCGCGGTCTCCAGGCACGTCAGCGGCGTCGCCCACTCGCGGGCGTGCTGCTGGCAGTACAGGAAGACGCCGGTGTTCTTCCCGTCACGCCGCTTGCCGATGCGAAGGACGATCGGCTGATACTGCCCGCGCTGCACGTGCGGCGGTGCGTTCAGGAAGTCGGACAGGTTGACCTTCGGCCGCGCCTGCACGATGCCGGCGCCGGCGTTCCCGCGGTACGTGAGCGCGACGAGCTTCGCGTTCGCGCCCACGTGAGCGTTGATCGCAGCGACGACCTGGGCGGCGGTGCTCGTCAGAGCGCCGGTGTCGCTCGTGGCGAGGCTGACCGAGAGGTCGTTCCCGATCATGCCGACCATGAGCGGCGAGTTGGGCACGCCCGGATTCAGGAACTCGGCCGTGATGTCGTTGCCGCCTTCGTGGCCCCACGCGCGCGACGTCAGGACGACGGTGGCACCGGTCTGCGAGCCCGGCGGCGAGCTGCCGGGCGCGGTCGGCGTCCCGCCCGTGGGCGAGCCGGCCATGTTGGCCTGCGCCTTGCGCTGGTACCCGTTCGTCTTGTGCGGCAGGTTGACGATCTCGGCGAGGTTCGAGTACTCGTCGGCCAGCTCGAAGAAGCGGGCCCGGACCTCGGTCGGGTCCATGTACCGCGTCGTGAAGTCGGACAGGTAGCCCGGAACCGCGGGCGGAATGCCGCCGCCGAGCCACGTCGAGACGTTGCCCTCGAGGCTCGCGCCGGTGCTCGATCCGAGACGGATCTTCGTCGGCGCGGCCGGGCCTTCGCCGACGTTGCCGATGCGGATGAGAATCCGGTGCTCGATGTACGTGTCGGGCGTGGTGTCCGGGTCGATGTTGGTGTTCAAGACGCGCGGGCCCTGGTCGATCGGGCCGGCGCCCACGTTCCAGGACACCGAGACGTCCGGGCCGATGTAGTCGGAACCCGACGGCGCGGCGCCGCCGAGGCGGTCCTTCGCCTCGACCGACAGATACCGGCCGGCATAGTTCTCGAAGTAGTCCGCCCGCAGGATGACGAGCTCGTCGTCGTCCGCGATCACGGGCGGATCACCGAGTGCCGCCTCACCCGACCTGGCCTCGGAAGCCCTCGCCGAGTTCATCTCGAAGAGCGACTCGGCAGAGGCCCCGGGGCCCTGCAGCGTCGTTCCGACCTGGTACCCGGCCGCGGCTAGGGCGTTGAGCTCACCCTCGGAAGCGAAGACGGTAACGGTGAACGTGCCGTCGTGGTTGTCCCGCAAATAGTGCTCGTTGAACTCGACGCCGAAGTTCTCGGATTTCAGCTGAAGGTCGATAGCCGCAGCCTTGCTCGCCACGGTGACCTCGACGAGGCTGTCCTCGGCGCCAAGCGCGATACCGCCCTCGTCATCTTGTGCCGCCGCGCCGCCTGTGACGGCAAGCGCGATGACCGAAATGGCGAGCCAAAGTCGCCACGTCCCCCTCAAACTCATAGTGAACCTGCCTCTCTCTCCCTAGTGCCCGGCAACAGTACAGAGGGCAAATGAGATCACTTTTAGGCCCCTTAGGTCAATCCCTCGTGCCCGGGGGGCCGAACTGGCGGCTCAGAGAGCGGTCACGCGCCTAGCCGATCCGCTCCGCCAGCTCGATGATGATTCCCTCAGGCCCGCGGAGGTAGCAGAGCCGGTAGACGTCCTCGTAGCGCTCCACGTCACCGACGAGCTCACCGCCGCGGGCCCGCAGGCGGGCGACGACGCCGTCGATGTCCTCGACCGCGAAGGTGAGGTGGCGGATGCCCCGCGCGTTCGCCGGCGCGTGCCCGTCGTCGCCCTGAGCAGGCGGCCAGTGGAACTTCACGAGCTCGAGTCGCCCGTCGCCGTCCGGCGTCTGCATCATCGCGAAGTCCGCCTGGACGCCCTCGAGGCCCACGACGCGGTCTACCCAGCGCCCCTGGACGGATCCTTGGCCCTGCCGCTCGAGCCCGAGCTCGGCGAAAAAACTCGATCGCGGCCGCAAGGTCGTCGACCACGACGCCGACGTGATCCATCCGTTGAACCGTCATGCCGGAGTGAGAGCGGGCGAAGGGAATCGAACCCTCACCACCAGCTTGGAAGGCTGGGGCTCTACCATTGAGCTACGCCCGCACGCTCTCCGCCAACGATAGCCGGTTCCCCGAACAGGGGATTTCCAGGGGTCGGAGGAGCCGCGATCATGCGGTCAAAGCATCGTCAATCAGGCGGCGCGGCTACGCCTCGGGACGGAGGGGAGTCAGTGACTCTCGAACGGATCAACGAGCTGACACCGCGCGAGGCCATCCTCATCTACTGCACGACCATGACGGCCTGGATCGTCCTGTTCGCGCGCACGGAGACGTGGCTTCCGGCAGGCGTGGTGCTGCTGCTCTTGCTGGTGCCGCTGGTCGTCCATTTCGGCCTCGGCTACGTGATCGACGACCTGAAAGCGCTCTACTTCACGGGCGTTCCGGTCGTGGTCGCCGCGATCGCCGGCGGCTTGCCGTCGGCACTCTGGGCGACGGTCGTGCTGCTCACGGCCTTTCCCGGAGCCCCGCTGATCGTGGCCGGCATCTACGTGCGCAGCTGGCTCGCGCGCAAGGATCCCGCGTACGTCGATCCCTGGCTGATCTAGCTCCCGCGCGCCGCGTATCCTTCGGGGCGTCGTGGCGCCCTCGCCGTCGAGCTGGCAAGCGGCGTGGGTGGAGCTCGCCGCCGTCGCCGCGTTGACGATCGCGTACGTCGCCGCGGCTCGTCGGCATCCGCCGAGCCGGGCGCGCATGGCGTGCTTTGCGGGGGCGGTCGTGCTTCTGCTGGCCGTCACGGTCACGCCACTCGGGACGCTCGCGCTCCACTACCTCCTCACCGCGCACCTCGTCCAGAACGTCGCCCTGGCGGAATGGACCCCGCTCCTGCTCGTCGCCTCCCTGGCGCCGTCGCTGGCGGAGTCTCTCGCGCGCGTGCGCGCGATCCGGATCCTGACCGCACCGGCGGTCGCCCTCCCGGTCTGGCTCGGGAGCTACGTCGTCTGGCACATCCCGGCCCTCTACAACGCCGCGCTCGAGCACCACGCGCTTCTGCACCTCGAGCATCTCACGTACCTCGCCGCGGGCTGCCTCCTCTGGTGGCCGGTCGTGCACAGCCGGCCGCGCGACCTCTCGGCGGGCGCGAAGGCGGCCTACCTCTTCATCGCGTTCGTGTTCGCGAGCCCGCTCGGCTTGCTGCTCGCCCTGCTCCCCGACCCGCTGTACGACTTCTACGTCGCCGCGCCGCGCCTGCGCGACCTGACGCCGCTCGAGGATCAGCAGATCGCCGGCATCGCCATGGCGGTCAGCGAGGCGATCGTCTTCTTCGCCGCCTTCGCGGTCGTGTTCGTGCGGTTCATGGCCCAGGAGGAGTCGGCGCCCGATCCCGAGCCGCGCTGACCGGGCGCTCGGTTTGCGCTTTCGGCGCACTGCGCGCGCCACGCGCGCGGAATTCGCCGTTACGCTCGATGCGGGAGGAGGGCGGGGTGCCCCTAGATATGGAAGTCGGACCAGGGACCCATCCGGCGCCGTCGGCGCCCTGTCCGGAAGCGACGCGTCCCGGGACGGCTAGGCGCCGTCGCGGCCCGGGAACTTCTGCGCCGCCTCACGCACCTGGTCGACGTCCAGGGTCATCTCGAGCAGGCCTACCTGCTCGTCGTAGACGCCCGCGTCGACTTGCTGTTTGACGTCCTCTTCGAGGATGTGAACGACGGGGAGCCCCAACTGGACTCCTGCCAATGGACCGACGTACGCCGGGTCGCCCATCGTGACCGTCTCGGCTGCGACCTCGAGCGACTCGAGGTCGGCTGCGCCGAGGACGACGACGAGGTCACCCGCGCCGTGCTCGTCGACCAGGGCCCTGATGCGGTCCTGGTTCTCCGGGTCCATAGCCCCGGCAGCCGTTCAGACGAAGCACTCCGTCTCGACGAAGACGACCTCGGCTCCCGCCGACGTGACACACGCCGCGATCGCGGGCCCGGGCACCCCGTCCCGCTCGCCCAGCGCGATGATCTTTTTGCCGTCGAGCTTCATGCAGCCTCACCTCCTTCCGCGAGCGTCGCGAACGCGCGCTCGATGTCGCTCTTCGATACCTCGCCGGAGAGCCGCTCGAGCTCCTCCCCGTCCTGCATGAGAACGTACGTCGGGAGCCCGAAGACGCGGAGCTCGCGGCAGATGTCCCGGTTCTCGGCGGAGTTGACCTTGACGACGCGGACAGCGCCGCCGGCGTCCTCCTCCAGCTTCGCGATCGTGGGCATCATCGCCAGGCACGGCTGGCAGCGCGGGCCCCAGAAGTCGACGAGCACGTTACCCTCGCTCGTCAGGTCGTGGTAGGTGTCGACGGTCGCGTCGACCGGCATTGGTCTACTCCTTTCCCGGTTCCAGGATGATCGAGAGGCCGTCGGCCAGCTCCGTCATGCGCCCGAGGAAGAGCGAGCCCTTCGCGAGCAGCATGGTCGAGCCGATCTCGCCCGCCCGCAGGGCAGCCAGCCCGTGGGGGAGCCACGGGACCGCCGAGGCCACGTGCCCCTGCGTCGGCGAGAACCCCGGCAGGCCGTGCGCGCGCTCGAACCCGTCCAGGTCCTCGCGCGCGAGCTCACCCCGGCGGACGGCGAGAGCGCCGATGAGCTTGTAGTTCCGGCTGGGAACGTTGCCCGCTCCGGCCGGCTCCGTGATCTCGGGATCGTGGAGCTCTGTCGCGTAGCGGTCGATGTCGAGGATCCGCCGCCCGAGACGCTCCAGTGGCTCGACGACGAGATCCTCGAGCACGGCCTGCTGAGCCGAGCCCGACCCGATGCGGTGTCGCCCGACGGCGTCGAGGCGGATCTCCGGGGCGCCCTCACCGGGCGGCCCAACGACGACGGCAAAGCCGGCGAGGACGTCCTCCAGAACGGGCGTGCCGTGGCGAAGCGCGCCCGAGAACTTCATGCCGAGCTTCGCAAGGGATCCCCCGGCCACCACGATCACCTGCGGGAACACGCCGGCCGCGACGAGCGACCCGGCCGCGACGAGCGCATGCACCGGGCCGCAACAGAATGCCTTCACGTCGCTGCCCGAAGCGTTGACGCAGCCGGCCTGCTCGGCGATCGCCTTGGCGAGGTTGCCGCCGCCGCGCTGGTAGCGGTCGCCGACGGCCTCCTCCCCGCTTCCGATCACGTACTGGACGGACTCGGCAGCGAGACCCGAGGCTCGGAGGACGTGCTCGAGCGCGAGCGCCCCGGTCGCCTTGCATGCGAGGTTCTCCAGGAGGACGGCCGCGGACAGGCTCTCGTCGACGTCGTGAGCGCCTGCCATGGATCCGATGCCACGGCCGTCGTCGGTGATCGTGAGAGCGCCGTTTCCCGCCGCGGCGCCGTCGAGCTTGAAGAGCCCGAAGCTGTCCGCCTCCTCCATGCGCCGGTAGAGCTCGGCCTGGTCGACGATCACGCCGTAGGGCCCTTCGCTCCGCGCGTCGACCGGGTGCCGCCACCACGGCCGCTCGACCTCCCAGAGCGCGTCGGGACGGAGGTTCCCGATCAACACCTGGTTCGGCGGATACCCGAGCGCGTCGTCGTAGGTACGCAGTGCGCCCGAAATGGACGACAGCAGACCGTCCGAGTCGGCCGCCAGCTCCCGCGTCGGCTTCGAGCCGTGCCTGACGAGGTCCGGGGCGTGCGCGAGAACCATCGAGCACGCGTGGATCGCGGCGCCGCCGCTCATTCCAGCTCCCACACGGTCGCGGGCTCCACCTCAGCCTCCAGCATCTGCAGGGCGCGCTCCACGATCCTGCGGCGCTCAGCCTCGTCGAGCCCGAACGGATGCGTGATCGCCGGCCCGCGCACGACGCGGTTGGCGCCGATCATCGTCGCGATGGTCGGCAGCGACGTGACGAACACCGTCGGAATCCCCGCCCGCTCGATCTCCTTCGCCAGCACTGACCCGCAGCGCGTCCCGGTCCCTCAGGTGCCGGACAGGAGCACCGCGTGCACCCCTGACTCCGTCAGCTCGGCGGCGATCTCGCGGCCGAAGCGGGTCGACGCCGCCACCGGCGTCCCGTTGCCGGTCGTCGTGTAGAAGGCATCGTGGATGCGGCCCAGCCGCCCTTCGCTCTCGAGCGCGCGAACGGTGTCGAGCGGCACGAGGCGGTTCGGATCCTCGTTCGCGAGCGTGACGTCGAAGCCACCGTGGACGGACTCGTACTCGCCGGATCGCAGCGTCGCCTCACCGGCCAGCGAATAGCGGAGCCAGCCCTGTGCACGGATCGTTGGGAGGCGGTCCGGGTTGCCCTGCGGGACGCAGCCGGCCTCGGTGACGAGGGCGACGAGGGCCTGAGAGAGATCCGCGACCGGCGCGGGCGGGTCGACGCGGTCGAAGCCCGACGCCACCTCGCTGCGCGTGTCGCCCGCGAGCTTCGCGAGCAGCAGGTCGACGGCACGCTCGGCCCCGGTCTGCTCGTCGAGCCGGTTCCGGCGGAAGCCTCGCGGCAGGTAGCCCTCCTCTTCGGGCGGGCCAAGTTCGCGTCCAGACGCCAGCGCCCCGGCGAGCGCCGCCATGCGCGGAAGGGCATCCCGCATGCCGGCGACGTTGACGGCGGTCGGGACGACCAGGACCTTGCCGTCGGTCGCCCCCACGCCCGGGTTCTCCTCGTGCATCGCCGCGAGCGCCGGGATGCCGAGCCGCTCGGTGACGATGCGCGAAAAACGCGCACACGCATAGCCGTAGCGTCCGGAGCCGAAGGCAGGCCCGGCGACAAGGACGTCCGGCCGCTCCGCCTCGAGCAGGCCGAGCAAGACCTCCAGCGCCTTCTCCTCGTGCTCGGCGAAGTAGTCGTCGCCGCACGCGAGCGTCGCGACGATGTCGACTCCCTCGAGGGCCGCGGCCAGGCCGCGACCCGGCCCCACCGCCCCGTCGAGGCGAGTCGGCTGCGTTTCCGCGGCCTCCTCGCCGCCGAGCCCGGCGAAGAACTGGTTCAGGTAGTGGACGGCCCTCACCAGGCGACCGCCCTGAGCCAATGCTGCCCCATTTGGTTGGTCGCGCCGAGGTAGTTACGCGCGGGAATCGGGCCGGCGTCCCGCGCGTCGCTCCCGTCGAGCAGGGTGTCGCCTCCGATCACGCGCTCCGGCGTCCACGCGGAGACGAGCTCCTCTGCGTTCCCCGCGGAGACGATCGAGTCCGCCTCGGGCACCCAGTCCGTGAGGCCGGGGCTCGTGGAGCCCGGGTCGGCCATCTCGGCGACGATCGTCGTCGTCCTGACGCCGGCCTCCTCACAGGCACGAACGGTGAGCATCACATCCGTGTGCGAGTTGCCGCCCGCGTCCGTCGTCACGATCGCCCCGTCCGCGCCGAGCCCGACGGCCGCCTGGGCCGCCGCGGTCGCCGCGCGCTGCTTGTCCTCGGCGGTCTGCTCGTAGCCGCGCATCAGGACGATCCCGGCGAAGCGCAGCCGCCGCCCGTGCTCGCGATAGAGCGTGCGGACGAGCGCATTGCGCTGGAAGAGAATCGTGGAGTTCCGCAACCCGGCCCAGTGGTACTCCCCGCAAGTCACCGCGCCGTCGAGGAGCTCCCCGGGGTCGATCGCCCGGGGCAGCCCAGCCTGTCCGACCGGCACGCCGTAGAGGTACTGGTAGTAGAGCGGCCCGAGGTCCGAGAGCTGGACGAGAGCCGCCACGGAAGGGAGATCAGCGTCCGCGGGCCCCCGTTCGAAGTGCTCCACCTCGGCCGGCTCGGCTTCGAGCGTCGGCCGCGCCAAATCCTCGGCCACCCGGAGCGTCGTTGCGCGCGCCCACGCTTCGAGCTCCTCGTTGCCGAGGCCGTCGCGCGCCCGGAACGTCAGGACGACGTTCGTCGCCTGCGCGAAGGGCGTGAG